>PBKH01000023.1 GCA_002721375.1 Verrucomicrobiales bacterium | reverse complement strand
GTCAAACAGCACTTGGCTGCTGGCAAGGATGTGAATGCGCCGGATAGGAGTGGATTCACTCCTTTGCATGTTGCGGCTAATTATGGCCAGAAGGAAATCGTCGAACTGCTCATCGCTAAATCCACGCTAACGCTGAAAGGTAGCCTGTCAAGTGCCAATCATTGGCACTTTTTAGCGACAGACTTAGGCAAAGCTTGAAAGTGACTGAGAGTCTCTGATTTACCTAAATGCCTTCAAAATAGTTGATATTATTTAGTTTGAAGGGGTTTTTTGGGGGAAAGAAGAAGAATGAAAATGATTATTCTTAATCGACATAGACAAATTCGCTGAGGTTGAACATGACGGAGCAAAGATCCTGGAGTGCACGGCGTTTTGCCAAGCCTAGCCGCGTGTGGATGACGAGCTCGCCGTCCGCCGTCTTGGTAGGGTTAAGTTCGTCGATGAGCAAAGTACGCTTAGCTAAGTGTAGTTTCAGATTGTCAGTGCGGACCGCGCCGCCCCAGGCGCGAATGCCGGCGTGACCTTTGCCGTTGATTGGTTTTTCGTCATCGGCTGTGAGTATCGGTTGGTCTTTCTCATTGAGCCATAGGCGCACTGTGCCGCCAGCCAATTCGACCCGAAAGTTTTGCCAGTCGTATGAGTGTCGCCATCCGCACCTGGTTAGGATTTTGGTGTTGTCGTCGTGCCGACGAATCTGCACCTCGCTTTCCTTGGCGTCGAAATGAATTTCGTAGCCGCGATCTTCGGTGTCTTTGGCTGTGGCGCGAAGAAGAATTCCGGCATGTTCGACGCTCGGTTCAAGGCGGAGCCGGCCGCTGAGGGTGAAGTCTGCTTGGCTGGTAGTGGTCATCAACGCGAATGGACCACGGCCCAGAACCACGTTCATAATACTTTCGTAGCCACCACCCCATTTGCCGGCGTAAGCGCGCCAGTTTGCGTCTGGTGTGATCATGAATTTTTTCTGTGGTAACTGGTTGCGAAACCCTTTTTCGATGGAGCCGGGGACATCCGGGGCGAAAACTAGTTGATGTTGGACAGCCTTGTGCCTGACTGACTGACGATTGAGGTAGTCGATGCCGAATGCGACCTCCTTCGGTCGAGCGGTTCGCGCGAGGGTTTGGCGAAACAAAGCATTGATGAGTGCGGCATCGTCCTCGACTGATTCAACGGCAAGCAATTCGCGTGCAAGCCGACCTGCCTGCTGGGAGACGAAGTCGCTGTTAAGAAGGGTCAGCGCCTGCGGGGCGACGGTGGTCACTGCGCGCGAGCCAATCGATCCCTCCGTGCCGCTGTAGTCGAACACCTCTAGGAAAGGTACCATCATCGTGCGCTTGACGAAGGCATAGACGCTGCGGCGCGAACGTTCGTCGGCACCGGAATAGCCCCAGCCACGGCCCGGTCTGGATGCCCCGGCGATAACTTCGCCGCTGAAGTCGGGAAAAAACCCACGGCCACCCATGGTGTTGTTCAGCGAGTTGCTGGTTTTCAAAATAGCATCACGGATGGCTTCGGCCTCGAGGCGACGGAGGTTTTGGCGCCAGACTAGTTTGTTTCCGGGATCCGCGTCTTGATTAGCCGGATTCTGCCAAGAGGTGCGGCGGTAAGCCTCACTCTTCATGATGACACGATGCATGTGCTTGATCGACCAGCCGCTGTCGATGAACTCCGCAGCGAGCCAATCGAGTAACTTATGGTTAGGGCAGGGTACGCCGGCTTTCCCAAAATCGTTTGGCGTGGCGACTAGTCCACGTCCAAAGTGAAATTGCCAGATACGATTGGCCATCACTCGCGCTGTTAGCGGGTGTTCGGGGCTGGCGATCCATTTGGCCAAAGCAAGACGGCGCCCGGTAGTGAAGGGGTTTGGTGACTGGGCGATCGCCGGCTTGGTATTGGTAAGTACGTTGAGAAATTTCGGCTCGACTTTTTTACTCGGCCGGCCGGCGTTGCCTCGAATAAGCAGGTGGGTATCCATCGGCTTGACGCTGTGTTCACGAACCGTTAATGCGTACTCGCGTCCGTTCCATGGCGGCTTGGCGTCCTTAGGTTTATCCTTTTTGTTCTGCCATTCAAATACGAACTGAGGCCGAATTAGCGGCGAGTAGGTGGCGGAGTCCCATTCATACTTCGGCTTGTCGTAGTAGCGGACATTACGGAAGAAAGAGAGCATCTCGTAATAGTCCTGTTGCGAGATAGGATCGAACATATGGTCGTGACAACGGGCGCAGCCGACTGTTAGTCCCATGAAGGTTTCCGATGTGGTCTTGAGCATATCATCGAGCCCATCAAATTCTGCCGCGCGTTTATCATCCGGTTCATCGTCCCAGACGCCGAGTCGATAAAAGCCGGTGGCGATCAGGCTGTCGTTATCTAGGTCCGGTAACTCATCTCCAGCAATCTGTTCTAGCACAAATCGGTCGTATGGCTTGTCCTCATTGAATGCGCGGATGACATAGTCGCGGTACTTCCACGCAAGCGGCTTCTCGTCGTCGCGCTCATAACCGTTTGTTTGGGCGAAGCGCACGACATCGAGCCAATGTCGACCCCAGCGCTCGCCGTATTGCGGGAGGGCAATCAGATAGTCGATCAATTTTGGCCAAGCATTTGGTGAGTTATCATTTACGAAAGCCTGTACCTCTTCGTAACTTGGTGGAAGTCCGATTAAGTCGAAGTAAGCTCGGCGGATCAATGTGGCTTGATCGGCAATCGAATTCACCGATATGCCCTTGGATTCGAGTTGTTTCTGGATCAACTGATCAATCGGCGCCTGACCGTTTGTCTTGTGCAAGCCGGGACGTTCGATGGGGCGGAATGCCCAGTACTTTCGATCCTCATCCGTGATTGAAAAAGCTTGTTCAAGCTTTGCCGAGGTCGAGATCGGTCCACTACTGGGCCAAGGGGCGCCAAGTCGAATCCACTGCTCGAGATCGGCAACATCCTGTTTGCCTAGTTTTTTTTGGGGCGGCATTTGCAGGTCGGCGTTGATATACTTAATCGCCTCGATCAGTAGGCTTTTATTGGGATCATAGGGCGTGATGGCCGCACCGGATTCTCCTCCCTTAAGGATAGCTTCGCGCGATGTCAGCAAAAGTTTGCCCTTATGCTTCTTCGCATCGTGACACTCAAAACAATTGCCTGCTAAGAGTGGCCGAATTTTGTTTTCAAAAAACTGGATACTCTCAGGCGGAAACGCCATCCTCTCCGCTTTGCCAAGCGGCAAGAACAGTGCGGCTAGGCCGCTCAATGCTCCGATGATGGACCGAAATAGATGCACTACACTTAAAGTTATAAAGCGTTCTATGTGTCCACGAACGCTAGGCAACTAATCCACCCTTGACGAGAGGAAATTAATCTAGGTATGGGATGGTCAACGGACCTTGCGGCAGTACTGCGACACGGGCCTCGGATCCTAGCATATTAAGCCGGCGAGTTACTTCTACACTGATATCAGGGCAAGATTTCAAATGGCATGCTGCAATGGTTTTTTCTTCTAGTAGGCTATGGACAAGTACCTCGGCTTTCTGCTGCACGAGCGCTTGAATTTGTGCCTGCCATTGTTCCGGGCGGACGAAGCCCGGCGTTGACAACATTGTCAATACTTCTTCGATTGATCCTGCGCTGCGCAGCAATTTATCTAGAGGGCTGCCTCCGGGAACACCTTCGCGGCATTCCGCAGCAAGTATGAGAGTGCCGCCCTCCTTCAGAATACGGGCACCTGCACTCATCCCTTTGACTCCTTGGTAGAGGTTCAAATCCAGTGGATAGCCGCTATTTGTCGTGACAACGATTTCGAAAGGTTTCTCGACCCGTTGCATAGCTGATTTTTTAACAAATTCGCAACCAATTTTGTGTGCCTTGACGATGTCGCCGGCGAAGACGTTAGTAATATTGCGTTGCTCGTTGAGCGTTACGTTCAGCATGAAGCTCGACCCGGCCTTGAGTGCGATATCGCGCAGTTCCTCCCAGAGTGGATTGCCTAAGGTGACGCCAAAGGTTGCTTGTGGGTCCCCGATGTTTTTCGCACCGTGATTACTCATCACTGTGTCCAGCCCTGCGCAACCCGGCATGATGCCCTTTACGCCGCCGCTGAATCCTGCAAAAAAATGTGGTTCAATGAAGCCGGTAATGATCCGAAGATCAGCCTCGACGATGTGCCGGTTGAGCAGGGCAGGGGTACCGTCGGCGGTGGTCCCGACCTGCACGAGGGCGTCTTGATTTTCTGGCTCGTGATTGAGAACTCGGTAGTTGGAGACAATTTTCGGTGTGAGCATTGTTTCGAGTTCCTCCCGCGTATTGGGTCGATGGGTGCCGAGCTGGTTGAGCAGGGTGATGTTATCGCTTGGCCCACCGAGATATTCGAGCAGCCAGGGAATGATCCGTTCGTTCGGTGTGGCTCGGGTGAGGTCGGTGAATGCGATACAGATTTTTGTATCCGGTGAAATGTGTTCAAGTAGAGGAAGGCTATCAATGGGGTTTTGCAGCGCATTGAGCACAGTCGCCTTTTCGTCGACCAGACCGTCGATGTGCGTTGGCTCTATGACTGTGGTCCGATCGTCGGGAAGCTCGATGGCAAGATGCCCCAAGCCATATGCCAAGTTTACTCTCATTTGTAACGTGGCGGCAGGGTACAGTTACGTTCGCAACAAGCCAAACGCTTGATCGAACACTTTAATTCCACGATAGATCGTCGGGGCTGTCGGCGAGGAGACGGTGTTCCCAGTTCAGACTTCGAAGGATTTCTCGCCAGGCTGCCTCATCTGGATTGCTGAAGACGAGTTCCGTCTTGGCCTGGCAGACCAGCCAGGATTTGCGTGCCAGTTCGCTCTCGAGTTGGCCTGGGCCCCAGCCGGAGTAGCCGAGGAACACCTCAATCTTGTGGTCAGGGTTGACCGAATTAGCGAGATCACTCAGTTCGTTCGGATCCTGAACGAGTGAAAGATTGTTCATCACATTGCCCTGAAACATGAATGCGTCGCTATGGAGAATATGCACTGAGGTCTCGTCTACTGGGCCGCCGCTCCGGGTGTGTTGGTTTTTCAATGGTATCGGCATGTCAAGAGGCAGCACGTCACCTACACGTTTATCATTAGGTTGATTGAGCACCAACCCAAAGGCGCCTTCAGGTGAGTGTTGGCACATCATGATGACCTTGTGGTGAAAACAGGATCCATACATTCCGCCGGCATCGAGCAGTAGGTACCCTTGCAGGCTCTGAAATCCCCCCTTCATCCGCCGGCTACCACCCTGACGATTTCCATCGTGTCACCCGCTTGCAGTTGGCGTTCAGAAAACTCTGAGGGCGACACAGCCTCACCGTTTAGTTCTACAACAACACTTCGGGGTGGCATGCCCTGTGCCTCAAGAAACCGTTGTAGCGACAGTGGTAATTCGACAGCGATTTCCTGCCCGTTTGCGATAACGGTCTGTTGCGTGTCACTCATCCCTCTTGACGACATTTTGTTGTTGAATTCCGTACAAGTCAACTACCACAGCTTGGCCAGCCGGTGCCTCGCCGGTAGACTGGCCGAGATGAGTCTCCGCTCCATAGTTGCGCCGCTCCTCAAGTGGTTTGCTGAAAATGCCCGTGACCTACCATGGCGGCGTACGCGGGACCCATATGCCATCTGGGTGTCGGAAATTATGTTACAACAAACTCAGGTGAAGACGGTGATTCCGTATTGGGAACGTTGGATAAAGAAGCTGCCTGATATCACCGCTCTAGCTGATGCCAAGGAGGAGACAGTCTTCAAGTTGTGGGAAGGGTTAGGCTATTATTCACGGGTTCGGAACATGCAAAAGGCCGCGCGGTTGATCCGTGATTTGCATAAAGGTCGCTTTCCTTCCGGTTCTCAGGACATCTTGAAATTGCCCGGGGTGGGACGTTACACCTGCGGCGCAGTCTGCAGCATCGCATACAACCAGCCGGAACCGATTGTGGATGGTAACGTTATTCGGGTGATTTCGCGAGTGGCAGGCATAGACGAACCGATCAAGTCTAAGCCAGTAATGGATCGTGTTTGGTCCTATGCTAATGATTTGGTGAAGCACGCTATAGCACGACAAAAACCTGGCCAGCGAAACGCGTCCGCTTTCAATCAGTCTATGATGGAACTTGGTGCAATGGTCTGTACGCCTCGCAACCCGATTTGTAGCGAATGCCCCCTCAAGGGGCGCTGCGAGGCCCGAAAGAAAAACAAGATTGATTACATCCCAACTCTAGTAAAGCGGGCGGCAGTGATGAAGCGAAGATACATCGGCTTTATCATTATCTGGAATGGCAAGGTGTTCGTTCAGCGCAGGCTAAGTGGCGGAGTGAATGCTGGATTTTGGGAGTTTCCCAACTGGCAGGTGGATGCCAATGTCGATCCTGCTGATTTTGCTAAGGGTAATCTGTCGCTTAACCAGGTGCATTTGGAACTGCTAATTGTCATTAACCACTCGATTACACGCTACAGGAATAGACTCGAGATGTTCATATTGAGAGTTTCTCGAAAACCCTGCCTGGGAAGGCTTCATGGGGAATGGGTGCCTATGGCGAAAATTGATAAGCTTCCATTAACTGGAGCTCATAGAAAAGCGACTAAATATCTACAGGATTAATGTATATAAAACCCCCTGATTTTTTTGTAAGTGAATCAAAAAACATTTTTTTCTCGAAGCATAATGTATAGAGGTTTTAGGGTGTTAATATAATCATCACTCCAGGGCTCACACTCATATTCATAAGAATCCAAAGAACGCCAATTCGCTGCCAGAAGCTGAGAAATTTCAGAGCCTTTTCTAAGAAGCACGCAATAAAGCGAATGGTCCTCGAAAGGTTTAAGTTGCTTGTCGCTATGTTTAGCTAATACTTCCCATTTTTCTCCACTAGTAGACTTTATAATCCCTTGAAGGTCATAATGTCGGTTTGTGATATGAAAGATAATTTTTCCCTTGGAAGTGAGTTTTCTATCGTAAAGAGAAAAAGCCTCTTTTGTCAGCAAGTGAGTAGGAATTGCATCACTACTGAATGCATCAATCATGATGATGTCATATGCGTTGTCTTGGGCTTGTTCTAGTTGAATTCTAGCATCTCCTTCTACATTGGTAATGCTAGCTGAACAATCTGACAAATATGTGAAGTAGTCTTTAGCTATATCGATGATGCTAGGATCCAATTCATAGAAGGTTATTTTTTCCGGATTTTCAAAGTAAGTAGAGCATGCTCCGACACCTAAACCTATTATTGCTACATTTCGATTTTTCGTACTTTTATTTAGAAGATCTTTTAACGGGCCTTGGCTATGGTAATAGGATAGAGGATATTTTTTTGTGTAAGGGTGTATTATTTGAGAACCGTGCACAGTTGAGCCATGCCATAATGTTCTTAGAATTGGACCTTTTTCATTGAAAAGCGGGTCGTTTTCTGACCATTGAGGAAATATATCTTTGGGGTTTAAAGGTAGGTCTGCAACTTTATATATTCCATAGTAGTTGCGGTATTGATGAATTGGTTTACTGTCGAAAAATGGCACGATCATTCCCGTTTTTCGATTTGTTTTTTTCGTGGTTTGATATAGGGGTAAAGCAATGGCTAAGGCTCCCAATGCTGATAAATATGGTCTTTTTCTTAACGATACAAACACAGATTCTCTCTTAATAGTTATTAGTGTTATAGCGAAAACTCCGACAATAATTGGGTATTCATTTAGGCCATTGAATACAGCCGGGGCGATTAAGCTTACAGCTATCCCTCCAATCCAGCCGCCAAGCGCTATTGCCAGATAAAAAATAGTCAATTGATTGCTAGATGGCCGAATGCGATACAATTCGCTATGTCCTACCATGGCTACGAAAAAAAGAGCTATTAAGTGCGCGGCGAGTTCCCAAAGTTCTCCAAGAGAAGGGGTGTAAAGTGAGCATAACCCTAATGTTGCCGCGCCAGGCCAAAAGGCATGCAGAAGGGATGAGGGTATTATTTTCTTTTGGCTGAATGTTAATACATAGCTTAATAAGTATAAAACTAACGGTAGAACCCAAACAAGAGGTACGGATCCTAGTTCAAGTGTAACAGCGTTTGAGACAGCCAGCATGAATCCTGAAGGTAGGGCACTTAAAAAGATCCATTTGATTATAGTGGTTGCTTTAATTCCGTTTGAACTTAGTGAAGTTGCATTAGTGTTTTCAGATTTATGAGTTGCTTTTTTCCAGCACAACCAAGCCGAGAAAACATAAATTAAATAAACCATGAACCAGAGGGTTTGTTGAACGCGCAAGCCTAATAGTGGTTCAAACAGAGCGATGTAAGCCAGAAGAGCTAAAATTGACCCAGCGTTTGAACTTGCATATAGTGAATATGGGGATTTTTCCTGGATGCTACTTCGGGTAAACCAGGATTGGGCAATAACACTTGTCGTAGCAAGTACGCCAAAGGGCAATGCAACATGGACTGTTAATTGCAAAAGGAGAAACCAAGCAGGGTTGCGATCACCTGGTGGGTTGAACCCGAAATGATTTGATAATGGGAGCCAAATCAATGGAGTTGCGACCAGCGCTATATGCCAACCCCCCAAACGCTTGGCGAAGAAATGGCAATACAAATACCCAATAAATAATACACCTTGAAAGAAAGTCAGGGTTGTCGTCCATACATGAAAAGATCCGCCATAAATAGGCAAAACTATTCTGGCGACCATGGGTTCCATTGTGAAAAGAAGAAAGGCGCCGAGAAAAACAAAACAATGCAGTTTAAAGCTGTCAGATAGTTGCATGTACTAGTTGTTGGTTATCTAAATTATAAGTTAATGAAAAAAGGATTATAAAGAATAATTTAATTTCCTGAAATTAAGAAAATTATGATTAAATCAATATTGAAATCCTATTAAAATCACTCCCAATCGAGTTTGAGTGGGACTTCTTTGCCGTTGGCGGCTTTGGATTCGTCAGCCGCTTGCATAAAGGCGTAGATTTCCAGGGTCTCCCGGGCGTTAACCGGGGACTTTCCACTTTCGAAAAAACGGATGACTGCTTCGACTAAAGGGGCATAGCCATCATAGTTGCCAACCTTTTGTTCGCCAGACTCGCACTTGGCTATGCCGCCGTAACCCTTGCCTTCGCGAAAGATTCCGATGCGATCGTCCTTCCATTTGCCGGTCACGATTATTTTTCCGCTTTCAGTGGTGCCGCGTTGGACCGACACGCAACCAGATCCCATCACAGTGAATAGCGACTCAACTCCGTGGATTCCATACCAGAACAGGTCTGGATGATGCGGCTCGAGGTGTGCAGGGCTGAAGGTCTCACAACGTAAAACTTTACCGTGTTTTCCAGCGCGCGCATCGAGGGTGGATTTGGCAAAACGTAGCGATGAGGAACTAAAGACTGGAACCTTGTGCCGTTTGGCTAAGCGGTAGATTTTCAGGCAGTCTTCGAGTGTGCCGGCTAGAGGCTTATCGATGAAAAGCGGTTTGCCGGCTTTAATCACATCTGTGGCGTGCTTGAGATGGGGGCGTCCGTCCACGTTTTCGACCATGACCGTGTCAACGTGACGACACATTTCAACCACGCTAGGGTAAAGCTTAACGCCCCATTTGCCGGTTAGTTCTGCAGTATATTTTTCCACCCGCGAGTAGCTAGACTCGATATCGGGACTGCTGTCCTTAACGGCGGCTGTCACCTTGCCGCCAGGAATATGATCCTTGGCCGACTTATCATTGAGGATGCGGGTGAAGGCGGTGACGTGCGAGGTGTCCAGCCCGACCATTCCGATGCGAAGATCTTTGGCTTGCAAGTTCAGCACTGCTGAGATTGCAAAAAGCCATACGAACCATCTTAAGATGTTCATGCAGGGATTTGAAACCATTGCGCTGTGAACGCAAGGGAATTACGGTTGTCGAGGCTTCGTTCTGGGGGTATTTTTTTCTCCAGATGCCAATTCGTTCCTCAGTCACTGTTTTTGCTGTGCTAATGAATATGGTGTTTGGCCAAGCTGTGGGCGATGTCTCGGCGGATCATGCTGAGAAAATGGTTAAGGGCCTCAAACTCTTCAAAAGTGATGTGAGCGAAGTGCTCAAGCAGCATTGCGTGAAGTGTCACGGTGGCGAGAAGACGCGCGGGGGTTTTAACCTCACGACCCGTAAAGCGTTTTTAAAGGGGAGTGGAGAAGGAGTGGTTATCGTGCCCGGCAACGCCAAAGCCAGCCGGCTGCTGAAGTTGATTTCTCATCAGGAAAAGCCTTTTATGCCGGCCAAGGCAGAAAGACTCCCCCCTGAGGTCGTCGAAAAAATTGCGGCATGGATTGACACCGGTGCGCCTTATGACAAGCCGCTAGTTGATTCTAAGCTGGGACCAGTCGAAATGCAGATCACGGAAAGCGATCGGCAGTACTGGGCGTTTGCGCCGCTCGTAAAACCGGCCACTCCGACTGTTGAGGATAATCAATGGCCAGAGAATGAAATTGACCGATTCATCCTTGCCAAGCAAGAGGAGTCGAAGTTGCAGCCGAATCGGCGTGCGGAAAATCGGACTCTATTGCGCCGAGTGTACTACGATCTGATTGGCCTTCCTCCGACCCCGAAGGAGACTAAGGCGTTTCTTGCTTCAGCGGATGGCAACCCACGTACGGCACTGGAGAGCGTTGTGAATCGTTTGCTTAATTCTCCGCACTACGGCGAGCGCTGGGGCCGCCATTGGCTCGATCTTGCGCGCTATGCCGACAGCTTTGGTTTCGAGCAGGATACCGATCGACATCACGCATACCACTATCGCGACTTTGTCATTAAGGCGCTCAATAACGATATGCCGTACAGTGAGTTTGTACGGTGGCAGATTGCCGGAGACGAGATCGAGCCGGATAACCCGCTGGCGATGATGGCTACCGGTTTTCTTGGTGCGGGGGTGTTTCCCACACAGTTGACAGAGAAAGAGTTCGAGTCTGCTCGCTATGATGAACTCGATGACATGGTCAACACCATCGGCACGGCGATGCTGGGCATGACCATTGGCTGTGCTCGTTGCCACGACCACAAATTTGATCCGATCCCCACTCGCGATTACTACCGCATGATTACCACCTTCGCGACGACGATTCGGAGCGAGATCGACGTTGACCTCAATCCGGAGAAGACCCGTGCCTCTTTGGTCAGATGGCAGGCGGAGCAGGACGCACTTAGTCAGGCGTTGGCCGAGTGGGAGCGCGATGCGTTGCCGGGGCGTTTCGCCAAGTGGCTCGAGAGCCGGCCGGCCAAGGTCGAGGCGCAATTCAAGTGGGCCTTGCTCGATAAACCGGAATTCAAGTCGCTCAACGGGGCGGGGATCGAGCGAAAGCAAGACGGATCGTTTTTATTAAAGGGCAAAAATCCGAGCGACGACCGCTGGGTAGTCACGACAAAGACTTCGTCGGCCCCGATCACGGGTGTTCGCATCGAGGCTCTAGCTGATTCATCACTGAAAAAGAACGGGCCGGGCCGGGCCGATAATGGCAATTTTTCATTAAGCGACCTCCGTGTGTTTGCAGAGCCGCTGGATGGCAGTAGCAAACGGGTGTCAGTGAAACTAGTCAACCCACAGTCGACTCATCAGCAGGACAAGGGCGACCTATCAGTGGCAAGTTCGATCGACAACAACAAGCGTAGCAGTGGTTGGGCGGTGGACCGTGGAGGTATTGGCAAGGCGCAGACGGCGGTTTTCGAGTTCGATTCACCGGTCATTTATCCAAGCGGCACAAAACTGACGCTAGAGCTGGATTTTTTCACCAACACAAAACACACAATCGGCCGGCCGCGCTTTGCCATCACCGGACAGCCGAAACCGATTTCACTTGAAGGCAGTACTCTATCCGGTCCATTAGCCAAGTTGCTAAAGGCGGTTAGCGAGGTAGGGGATTTTGGTAAACTGACGGAGGCCAAACGGAAGGAATTGATGAATGCCTATCTTCTGATCGATACCGAGTGGCAGGTGTACGACGCCAAGCTGCAGGCGCACAAGGAGGCCAAGCCAAAGCCGATGTCGACCGCACGGGTGCAGGTCAGTAGCGAGGGTTATAAACCGATCCGCCATCATGCAGACGGACGGGGTTTTCCGCATTTTTACAAGGATGTACACTTGCTCAAGCGAGGTGACCCAAGCCAAAAGCAGGAGGAAATGTCGCAGGGATTTTTGCGAGTGCTGACCAGTCGCGATAAAAATGAGCTGCATTGGCAGCAGGTCAAGCCGGAGTGGGCGCGTACCAGCTTCCGTCGTCGGTCATTGGCCGATTGGCTAGTTGATACCGAGCACGGTGCTGGGCATTTGTTGGCACGAGTAATAGTCAACCGGCTTTGGCAGCATCATTTAGGGCGTGGTATAGTGGCTACCCCTAGTGATTTTGGTTTGCAGGGTGAAATGCCTACGCATCCGGAGTTGCTGGACTGGTTGGCCGGTGAGTTGATCAACAACGGTTGGAGGCTCAAACCGCTCCACAAGAAGATCATCATGAGCGCGACTTATGCGCAGAGTGCCGAGTTTGCACAGGCAAAGGCCGCAGTTGATCCTGAGAACCGATTGCATTGGCGCCGCACTCCGCGTCGGCTCGAGGCCGAACCTATCAGAGATAGCTTGCTTGCAGTCAGCGGCCTGCTGGACACTACCATGTTTGGCAAGGGTACGCTCGATCCGGAGATGAAGCGCCGCAGTGTTTATTTCCAGATAAAGCGGAGCAAACTCATTCCGACGATGCAGTTGTTCGACTCTCCAGAACCGTTGGTTGGTCAGGGTACGCGGCCCTCGACCATTATTTCTCCCCAGGCGTTGTTGTTCATGAACAACAGGCAGGTGCGCGAGGCATCGCTTACGCTTGCGAGTCGGTACGAGTTTGACTCTGTCGAAAACGCTGTGAAGAATGGTTACGAATCAGTAGTCGGGCGAAGCCCCACTCCGGCCGAGCAACAGGATACGACACGATTTATTGAGTCGCAGGAATTGAGCTACTTCAAGTCTGGAAGTAAAGATGGACGCAAACTCGCCTTGGCGGACTTTGCTCAGGTTCTCTTTGGGTTGAATGAGTTTGTGTACGTATATTGATTCACCAACAGATTTTGGTTTAGAGTGGTTAATATGAAATATGCAAAGGATTTAGACGAATCGGCTTGTTTGACTCGTCGGTCGATGTTGCAGAGGTGCGGTATGGGTGTAGGCGCTCTTGGCCTGTGGAGCCTATTGCGACAGGAGGGTTTGGCCGGTTCAAGTACGTTGTCGCCCAAGTGGCCGCACTTTGCGCCTAGGGCTAAATCGGTGATCTGGATTTTTGCTAATGGCGGCCATAGTCACGTAGATACTTGGGATTACAAGCCGGCCTTGGCCAAGCGCAATGGACAGACACTGGATGGCTTTGACCGTTTCACTGGATTTTTTGCCAATGCTGTGGGTGGGCTGATGAAGAGCCCTTTTGAGTTTAAGCCATACGGGCAGTGTGGTAAGCACATCTCTTCCATTTTTCCAAATCTCTCCCGTCATGTGGACCGGATGGCGTTTGTTCATTCCGGTCATACGGAGAGCAATAACCACTCTCCAGCGTTGTTCATGATGAACTGCGGCTTGCCTCGAATGGGGTATCCTTGTGTGGGTTCTTGGGTGACGTATGGTTTGGGCAACAGCAGTAGTAGTCTGCCGGCGTTCGTCGTGATGAGTGATCCGAAAGGACGCGGTCTGCCTAAGGGCCATGCGGCTAATTGGGGTGCCGGTTTTTTACCGAGCGTGTATCAGGGGACGCATTTTCGCCCATCTGGTGACCCAATCGACAATCTGTATCGGCCGCAAGAGATGACTCAATTGCAACAGCGGCGGCAACTGGACTTGTTGCGGCGCCTAAACAGGCAGCATCTTAAGACCAAGCCGTACGAGGAGGAACTGGAGGCTCGCATTCAGAGTTTTGAATTGGCCTACCGGATGCAGAGTGCAGCGCCAGACGCGTTAAATGTTGGACAGGAACCAGAACACATCCAGCGGCTGTATGGCTTGGACGACGACCGTTGCAAACACATTGCTGCGCAGTGTCTCACAGCGCGGCGGATGATCGAGCGTGGCGTTCGGTACGTTCAGATTTACAGTGGTGGAATGGAAAACCAGCGTAGCTGGGACGGCCACAATGACATCAAGGGCAATCATTCTCAATTTGCAGGGGAAACCGACAAGCCGGTAGCGGCTCTCATCACCGATTTGGCGCAGCGAGGACTGCTTGAGGAGACGTTGATTGTCTGGGGTGGGGAATTTGGTCGGCTACCTGTAGCGCAGAAAGGTAGCAAGCCGGGACGTGACCATAATCCGCACGCGTTTACCACTTGGTTTGCCGGCGGGGGTGTCAAGGGCGGCATGAGCTATGGTGAGACAGATGAGATTGGTCATAAGGCAGAGTTCAACAAGGTCACAGTGAACGACCTACATGCGACCATCCTGCATTTGCTAGGGATGGATCACGAGCGATTAACGTACCGTTACAATGGGCGTGATTTTCGCCTCACCGATGTCGCCGGAAATGTGATCAAAGAGATTTTGTCTTGAACCGTTCGGTATGGTGTTTGGGCCAGCCTTGTCTCAACGCTTAAAAGGTGCGGTGGAGTGTTGAATGACCCACCAGTAGTCTTGTGCCTTGCCGCCGACGGAGCCGGCGTTGGAATAGTCAAGCCGCATGCGCTTTTGGACCGGCTCATTCTTTGGCATAGGATCAGTCCATTTTTTGATCGCTGCATGTCCATCGGCGTAGGCGTAGCCGCATGCCCCGTTGTGGTAGTTGGCTGGAAGATTGCGCCAGATTCGGGCGTTGTATGGGTATAGGACGAAGCCTCCGTTGTTAATGCTGTCCGGGTGTTCGTCGGCAAAGATCCACAGATCGGATGGGGATGGATCGATGATGTGCGAAAGGATGTCGTATTTGCGCCAGCCACGCCCGTGTATGCTCGAGACAGTTGAGCTTAGTGTGGGGTCGTAAAGCCCGCCCTCGATGTAGCCGTTCATGGCAACGCTGCGTACCCGCGGCAATTCCCTACGGCCTATCTTACAGGTGTATTTGTCAGACGGGCACTTATATATGCCGGGCGACTTCGTGTAAGGGCCTAGCTTAGGATAGAGGTTGCCCATCTGTTTACGCGTACCGACGAGGTAGAGAAGGTTTGTGTTGTCGCGGTTGTTGGGTGCGAAGTTGAGAAAACCGTTAATCCAGCCGCGTGGATCTTGGATGTGCTTGGCATTAGGTGGCAGGCGATCTTCAGAGTCGTCAACGTAAAGCTTCCATGCAAGAAGGAGTTGCCGCTGGTTGTTCAAGCAATAGATACCAGTGGCGTTGTCTTTTGCCTTGGCCAAGGCCGGCAGTAGTAACCCGGCTAGAATCGCAATTATTGCAATTACCACCAGCAGTTCGATCAGCGTGAAGCCTTTGCTCAAGCGCGGACTAAGTAAGTTGTCATTTGGCCAGTTCAAAACAAATCAAGTAATCCTCGCTACGAACTATCATTCGTTTATCGGAGAGAACTGGGGCTGTCCAGCAGGGGTATTTTAATTCCGGCACCTGATGCCGGCCCAATTCAACCGGCTTGGATGGGGTCGCCTCAAAGAGCCCCAGCAGGCCGCCTTCGCCAAGGACAAACAGTTTGCCATCGGCTAGCACGGCAGAACCACGGCCATAGACGTTCGGTTGCTTGGTGCTATAGGCACGCCACCGTTCATCACGGCTCCACTTTACCTTCCCCGTGCTGAGTTCCACGCAGCGAAAGAGAGAGTCCGGTTCATTGCGTCCGCTAAATGCGTAGAGGTGTCCATCGAACAGGATCGGTGTCGTCCAGTGAATCTCAAGTGCCGGTTTCAGACGCCTGTCAACTTTACGTCGTTTATTCGTGCTCCATACTTCATTGAACGATTTTCCATCTTTACCGATGTCGAGAAGGAATGAGCCTACTCCGAAATATGCTGCTGAGCAGAAAACACGATCCCCCGCCACAATCGGATTAGCGGCGTTGACTGATTCGTTGACGCGTGCGCGAAACCAACGACTAAAATTCACTTCACCTGTTCTTGGGTCCATTGAAACAAGCCCTTGCCGTGTGAGGCAAAACAGCGTGCGTCTGCCGTGGATAGTAGCCAGCGTGGGTGTCGCGTAACTGGCGAGTTTCTCATAGCCACGCCATTGGACTAGAGGTTCTCCAGGCCAGCCGATTGCCGGTTTGCCCTGCCATGTGTCGCGCCCGGCACTTTGCCACACAGTGCTGCCGGTATTTTTGTCGAATGCCACCACCGTGGAGTTTGGCTGGCCACCAACCATGACAATAAGAAGATTACCCTCAAGCACCGGCGAGGCACCTACACCAAAAAAAGCTTCTGGCACCTGGAACTCATCAGCTGTCTTTCGCTGCCAAATTGGTTTGCCAGTTTTGACATTAAGGCAGAGTAGCACTCCCTCTGCGCCGAAAGTGAAACAATGTGTTTCGGTAAGGAGTGGTGTGCAGCGTGGGCCATTGTTGTAGCCGAAAGGATCTCGATAGTTTGTAGGATAGGCGTGTCTCCAGATAGGTGTGGTTGTCTTTGGATTGAGCGCTTCGACTATCTCCTCATTACCGACACGGTGGAACAAAACCAAGCGTCCGTCGCGGGTCGATGGTGCACTGTAGCCAGTGCCGATCTCTTTTTTCCAAAGTACATTTGGGCCGTCTTTTGGCCAGATACTTAATAGGCCGGTTTCAGATGAAATGCCGTCTGCGTTTGTCCCAAGTAATTGAGGCCAATCTGCCGAGTACCCCTTATTCAATCCAAGCACCGCGGTGAAAACGACAATGATGCGTAAGATGAAAATGTTTCCGTGCACAAGCCCATACTATGCGATGCCTTGGCAGCTTGAAACTAAATTCCCTTGTTCATTTTCCAAAGCAGGACGAAGCCGATGCCTTGGAACAGGAAATTGGGTAACCACATCCATAGATGCGGCAGTAGTGCAGGGTGCCCGTCGAGTGACTGGCCCAATACGATAAGCCCATAGTAGCCTGTCACCAGCACAAGTGCGACGGAGATTCCAAAATTGGTTTCTCGTCGGTGCGTTCGTATTGCCAGTGGTATGCCGATCATCGTGAAGCCAATGCAAGCGAATGATAACGCCACTTTTTGGTGGATCTCTATTTGCACCGGTGTGGGATCGATGCTCTTTTGTTTCAATTCGGTGACTCGATCACGAAGTTGTGCGAAGCTAAGTTCCTTTAGTTTCGGAGCACGTTGTTGTGCTTGCTCCGGCTTTTTTCCTAGAACCATTGGGCCGTATTTAGAGTATACAAAGGTACGTTCTTTGCCCGCATCGAACTCGAAGCCGTCAACAGTACGGAGGGTGAGCTCCATTTGCCCTGTTTCGGCATTCAATTCGACTTTTGCTTCTTCGGCATGCATCCGCAGCTTTAAGTTTCCTTCTTCGTCATGCTGGTAAAGGACCACGTCAAGAAGTTTACTGCCATCGACCGATCCGACATAGATGCGGTAGCCCGGAAAATCAGTGAATCCCTTTTCGGTCAGGAGTGCTGTGGCGTGCTCAAGTCCGTATTCAAAGATCATTGTCTTGTAGGCCAGTCGGCATTGAGGGGCGACTTGCAGGTTTATCCAACCACTTAGTGCCGAGAGCAGCATGCCAATGGCTAGAACTGGTGCTGAAAGCGAGAGCAGGCTGATGCCACCGGCTCGAGCGGCGGTGAGTTCGTGGTCGGCACTGAACCGGCCGAATACCAGTAGCGTGGTTGTGAGCATGCCCACCGGTAGAGAATACACGAGCACATACGGAATCAACAGCCCGATTGCACGTAAGATGAAGCCTGGTTCGACACGACCGGAAGTCATCAGTGCTGCGATCTCCTTGAAAAGATTGCCCAGAAGCAGCACGAACGTGAACACCAAGACCGTCATTAGCAATGTAGCCAATGTTTCCCGGGTCAAATAAAGATTTAGGGTTCTCATCCAGTAAATGCTCCCAGGCGCTGGGATGCGTCATTTTTGGAGGCCATTGTCCACCTGCGCAAGTTTTATACGGCGTGACAGGTTGGCCTGTTTCCAATAATATAAAATTTATGCATTACAAGTCCCATCTTGTTTCACGACGCCGATTTTTAATGGATACAGTTGCGGCCACTGCCACTACTGCGTCATTGCCGCTTGGCCAGGCGCTCGCCGTCAAGGGGGAATGGATCAATTTATTCGACGGAAAGACACTCGAAGGTTGGCATAGGAATCCGCAGCGTATCGGCCATGGTACCGGCGGCAAATGGTATGTCGAGGATGGTGCGATTGTGGGAGAGCAAGATCCTCCGGGATCCGGCAATGGTGGTATCCTTTTGAGTGACCGCAAATTTGGCGACTTCGAGGTGAAGATTGATATGAATCACGATTGGGGGCCTTGCTCTGGTTTTTTTCTTCGAGCCAACGACAAGGGACAGTGTTTTCAGGTAATGGTTGATTTTCACGATGCCGGAAACGTGGGTCATATCTACGGCGAAGGTACAGGCGGTTTCAATAGTCGTGCTTTCGACATCAACGGTCAGGTTAAGGATGGCAAACTTGTCGCAATCACAGGTGACAATATACGTAAGCCCGAAGAGCACGGTTGCGTTTACACCTGCACACCGGAAGAGTGGATCAAGGCTTGGCGCATAGCAAAATGGAATACGCTCATGGTGCGTTGCATTGGCAAGTATCCTCACATTACTTCTTGGCTAAATGGGCAGAAGATTTGTGAATTTGATGGAGCGACTTTCAAGCATCCAAATTATGACCGCGAAAAAGTTCGCAGTACTCTTGGTGAAAAAGGTTCAATCGCCGTGCAGGTTCACGGCGGAGGCGGTTGGCCCAAGGGAGCTAAGGTGCGCTGGCGCAATATTCTCGTCCGCGAGTTATAAAACTTGAGCAACTATGATCAACTGTCGCGTTGTTTTATCGCTGGTTTTACAGGCTGGCCTTGACCTGTTTGGCGAGAGCTTGGCCAAGCTCTTGGGCTTCATTAAGTTTCCCATCAACAGTTGCGCTGCTGAATTGGCTTCCGTCACCGAAGGAGAGGCCGTGCATTTTGATTTTCTCGCGACGTACTTCGGCGTAAGCGGCAACTGGGCTTTGGCAACCGCCACCCATAGCGCTCAGGAATGCCCGTTCGGACATGGTGCAAACCTGGGTGTTGAAATGGTTTAGTCGCTGGCAGAGCATGGCCAAACGTCCGTCGTTTTCACGGATCTCAATGCCGACGGCACCCTGACCCACGCACGGCAGCATTTCTCCTGTTTCGATGATGGTTGCACAGGTGTTTTCCGGCACGGCATCGCCGTACAGTATGCCATCTTTGCTAATCTCGAAATTTAGCCTCCTTAGTCCGGCGTGTGCCAATACCGTTGCGTCAATTTTTGGATCGATGGCCAGTTTTTCCAGACGCGTGGGGACGTTGCCTCGGATTTCAATGACGTGCCAGTCGGGCCGGAGTTGGAGCAGTTGGGCCTTGCGACGTGGGCTGCTGGTTGCGACGGTGAGGTCGGCCGGTAGCGTTGCAATTGTCAGACCTGGCTCAAAGCCTTTGCGATCGGAGAAGTGACGGTATATTAAGACTTCGCGTGGATCTTCGCGCTGGGTTACAGCGCCCAAAGTTAAACCGGCGGGTAATTCGGTCGGTAGATCCTTGAGGCTGTGCACTGCAAGGTCGGCTCTGTTCCGAACCAGTGCCACTTCGAGTTCCTTTGTGAATAACCCCTTGGGCAGCGTCTGGCCGGTTTGGATGCCTTGCGACTGCAATCGGTCACCTGTGGTCTTAACAATTTTTATCTCAAAGGTGAGTTGGGGGAACGCTTTGCGGCATTGGGCGAAAATCATGTTCGCCTGTGCTAGAGCGAGAGCACTACCTCGTGTGGCGATGCGGATGGTGTTTGAGTCTGGCAAAGCGCGATAGTTCGATTAGCTGCCGGCCGGCTGTTTAAATAAGCCTATGTTGGTTTTGTCGGGGTGCACCTTAATGTTGTCGAGCAACTCGTTGCGTTTGGCATCAATCAGATGTTGGCACAACTCGAGTTCAGCTTTGCGTTGCTCAAGATATTGGCCGGCGATAGTCTGAAGGTCGTCGATGTTGTACACGTAAACATTTTCGAGCTGGTTACAGCCAGGGTCAATATCGCGCGGCACAGCGATATCCACAAGCAGCAACGGTCGGTGACCCCGTTGGCGCAGCATACCTTCGAGTTTGTTACGGGTTAGAATGTAGTGCGGCGCTGCAGTGCTACTGATGATGATGTCCACGTGCTGGAACTCTTTCTCCCAGTTTTCATAACCGATTGCCTGGCCGTCGAGTTCGGCGGCCAGTGCGACAGCTCGATCATGTGACCGGTTGGATACGAGGATGCTCCGAGCGCCCCGACTACGAAGGGCGCGTGCGGCCTTTTCGCTCGTGTCACCGGCGCCAATAACGAGTACCTGCTGTGCCTTGAGAGAGTCGAAAATCGACTCTGCCAGCTCTACCGCCACCGAGCTGACGGAAATGCTACCGCGTTGAATCTGTGTTTCCGAGCGTACGAGTTTGGCGACTTGAAACGCTTTTTGGAATGTCTTGTTTAGCAGTGGTCCGGTGGCTTTCTTTGTGTGTGCTAGCTTGTAAGCGAGCTTTAATTGACCAAGAATTTCCGTTTCGCCCAGTACCATAGAGTCGATACCGCATGCCACGCGGAAAAGGTGGTCGATGCTCTGTCGGTCGCAGTACGAGTAAATGGCATCTTTCGGCGTCTCACTGATATTGTGGAATTCGCACAGGTATTGCTGCAGTGATTTACCAAGTGAGGGGTCATCTTCACGACGAGCGGCATAGATTTCTACGCGATTGCAGGTGGACAAGATTACAGCTTCGTCGGCAATGCCGCGCTCAATTAATAGGTCTAGTGCATTGGGTAATTGAGGCTCACTAAAAGCGAAGCGCTCTCGCAATTCGACTGGCGATGAGTGATGACTCAGACCTGTGACGACGATAGACATGGTCTACGGTGTTGGGTTGTGTATACCCGAAAGCAGGTTCGTTCCCCAGAAAGTGAGAATGACAAAACCAAACGCTACGATGGCCGACCATGCATAGCGTCTACCACGTTGATCGAAGTAAAAGTGTGAGACCAGCAATCCGCAGTACATTGACCAGACCAGAAACGACCAGATCGTTTTGGAATCGGTCCAAAACACAGCACCCTTCTCTACAAATGCGGCTCCTATGGAGACGCCGGCCGTTAGAAGTCCCAGCCCGATGATTAGTGTAAAGGTAATGATTTTTTCTAGTCGCTGAATGGGTGGCAGAATGGCGAACAACGCCCTAGCCCGGTGGAATTTCAAATTTCGCTCCTGTGTCAAAAACATACTTCCAGCTGTGGCACTTAGCCCAAAAGAACCATATCCAAGCAAAATAACCGGCACGTGTAGGCCGAACCAGTCACTAGAAAAATTCGGCTGATTATCAATGTACTCGGAATCGAGTCCGGGCCAAAGAGCAAACATACCGATAACGAACAGTAGTGGTGATGTGAATACTCCGAGAAACCTGAGCTTGGGCAGTAGCCCAAGCACAAGGCTGCTCACAGCGATTGTCCAAAGAACAAATGCGGTGGCTTCATAAAGGTTGTTGACTGGGCATTGGTGGAGTGAAAAGCCACGCTTGGCCATTGCCACCGAGTGCAGGACAAAGGCGATTGTGAGTAGCCCGTAATGAATCCAGTTATCATTCTGAAAGCCGCGCCGACTCAGGAAAACAGAATACAGCATACTTGCGCCGTAAACGATTACGGCGGTCAAAAAACACTGGCGGTCCGGTTCCAAAACTGAGGGTGGCTTGGCCAAGCCGAGCAAGGGAGCGATTCTAGGCTAAAACCGATTCGTATCAAATGAAACTTACTGTGGCTGGCATAGCGAAGGCATGAATCAGCCGCAGCACTTTTTGTGTTTTTTGCCACTTCCGCATGGGCATGGGTCGTTTCGCCCGACCTTGACAGCGGTGCGCACCGGTTCGGTTCGCGAGACTACATCGGTAGCCTCGTCCACCATGTCAGATGCCTCATTGGCAGCACGACGTTCCTCGGCACCGAATGCGCTTGTGTTTTGATGCACTTCCTGCACAGGGAGGTTACGCAGGAAACTCTGGAAAGCATCGACACTCGAGGCACTGCGGAAGATATTCTGGCAGATTTCGGTCCAGATGTTAACCTGCAATTCCTGAAACATGTGATACCCTTCCGATTTATACTCAAGTATTGGATCGCGTTGGGCGTAGGCACGCAGTCCGATGCTATAACGCAGGCTATCCATCTCGTAGAGGTGCTCCTGCCATAGTCGGTCGATGGAGTTGAGGATGGTGTAGCGTTCGACTGCGGCGAGCGCATCGGATTCCTCGAAACTGACCTTGAGTTGATAGGCCTCCTTTGCACGGGTTGAAATGTCATCAAAAAGCAGTTTTTGGTGAGAGGTTAATTCCCATTCGGCATCGGAGCCAGAAGCAGGTCGCCCCTCGGCCAACTTGGCGAGCGCATCGGCGGACACGCCGACAGGGAAGGTTAGGTTGGCCCAATCGGAGAGTGGTTGGAAGTCCCAGTTGACTGGCTCAATTTCGGCATTGCAGAACTCTCGTACTTTGTTCGAGATGACTTCATCCATGATTCCAATCAACTTCTCTTGCACCCTGTCAGTGTGCATGATCTCATTGCGGAAGCCGTAGATTTCCTCCCGCTGCTTGTTCATGACATCGTCATACTCGAGTGTGCGTTTACGGATTTGAAAGTGGTGNTTNTCGACATTCTTTTGAGCGGTCTGTATAGATCGGTCGAGCAGGCCGCTATCGCCGATGGCCTCGCCTTCGCCAATTCCCTTTTCAACGAACTTAAACAAGCGATTGTTGTTGGCAAAAAGCCGGAGCAAGTCATCTTCTAAGGAAAGGAAAAATCGTGTGGAACCGGCATCACCTTGGCGCGCACAGCGTCCGCGCAACTGCCGGTCGATGCGTCTAGACTCATGCCTCTCGGTACCGATTACATGCAATCCGCCTAAGCTCTCGACGTCTTCGCCCAGCTTGATATCAGTCCCACGACCGGCCATGTTGGTNGCAATTGTCACNGCACCCTTCTGTCCTGCACGTGCGACGATTTCTGCTTCCTGCTCGTGGTATTTGGCGTTGAGCACGCTGTGGATAATGCCGTTTTTCTTCAGCATGCGTGAGATCAGTTCACTGACCTCTACTGAGATGGTGCCAACGAGGATGGGACGGCCCTGACGGTGAACCTCTTTGATTTCGTCGATCGCGGCGTTGTACTTCTCGCGGCGCGTCTTGTAGACGGAATCGTTTGCATCCACTCGGATACATGTCTCATGGGTGGGGATGGTGAGGACGCCAAGCTTGTAGATGTCGAAAAATTCCTGGGCCTCGGTGGCGGCAGTACCAGTCATGCCGGCAAGCTTGGTATAGAGGCGGAAATAATTCTGAATTGTGACTGTGGCCAGTGTCTGGGTTTCCTGCTCTATGGTAACGCCCTCCTTGGCCTCGACGGCTTGGTGGAGTCCNTCGCTCCACCGTCGGCCTGGCATGGCCCGGCCGGTGTGTTCGTCGACGATGATTACCTTGTTCTCCTGNACCACATAGGCTACATCCTTCANGTAGAGACTGTAGGCCTTTAGCAACTGNCCGGTAATATGGATGTTCTCGGCTTTAGTCTTGAACTCATCTTGNAGCTTGGTTTTGGCCGCCAGTCGNCCCTGCGCATCAAGGCTCTCGTCATTGTCAATGTCGTGCTGTTCGACGGTAAGGTCCGGTAGCATGAACGCCTCACTGTCATTGGGGTTGAGAAAACTGCGACCTTTCTCTGTAAGGTCAGCGTCGTGGCTCTTTTCCTCTATNCCGAAATACAGTTCCTCCTTTTGNGCATANAGTTCCTTCTTGGACTGGTCTGCGTGTAGGGATAGTTCGGCTTTATCAATGAGCTTCTGGTTCCGTGGCTCCTCCATCAGGTGCAGGCGTCGTTCGCTTTTTGGTTGGCCAAGTCGGGCCTTGTAGAGCAGTAGACCTAGTTTCTGCTCCAATTCGTCAGCGTTCTCGGGCGGTGGTTCCAATGAAATTTCTTTGCTCAGNTTTTCGGCTTCGATCAGGTAACCAGTGACGAGTTTATGCTGTGCCTGTACCAGGCTTTTTATTTTTGGATTGGCCTTGCGGTATTCTTTATCGAGGCTGGCCGCTGCCGGGCCACTGATGATTAGTGGNGTTCGAGCTTCATCGATGAGTATCGAGTCCACCTCGTCCACGATCCCNAAGTAATGGCCACGNTGCACCTGATCTTCAGCACGGCTGGACATACCGTTGTCCCGCAGGTAGTCGAATCCAAACTCCGAGTTGGTGCCGTAAGTAATGTCGCAATTATACTGCTCACGGCGTTCGGCTGGTCTCATGTCGTGCACNATGCATCCNACGCTCAGCCCGAGAAAACGGTAGATCGCTCCCATCCACTCACTGTCGCGNTGGGCGAGGTAGTCGTTTACGGTTACAACATGNACTCCACGCCCTGAAAGGGAGTTGAGGTAAACAGGTAGTGTGGCGACGAGTGTTTTGCCCTCGCCTGTAGCCATCTCAGCGATGTTGCCNTCGTGCAATGCCATGCCTCCGACGAGCTGCACATCGTAAGGGATCATCTCCCATAGCAGTTGATGCCCGCGCACTTCAACATGGCTGCCATAAAGTCGGCGGCATGCGTTTTTCACTACGGCAAACGCTTCCGGCAAAATGGCTGTTAGCTCGCTTTTGAGTTCCTGGTCATCCTTGATTGCCGAGAGCTTTTCTTTCCATGCCTTAGTCTTTTGGAGCAGGACATCCGCTGATCCAGACTGTAGTGCATCCTCCAGACGGTTGATTTCTGCCACGCGCCCGGTGAGCTTTCGGACCATGCGTTCATTCTTGCTCGGAAATAGTTTGCTTAAAAACCCCATTGCCTTTTTTTACGACAGCGGGCGACGCTACGGTATGCCTGCGGGCGCGTCAAAGGTTTCCCTTGTCCAAGAGGGAAGTGGTTTTTATTGGAAAGCCCGTCTGCCTGCCTTACAACCTTCTGGAAGATGAAAAAAACATCGCCAGTGTCGCGGAGNGGCCGGTTCGGTAGCGGGCCGGCGCAGGACGCGGCCTTGTACACCGAATCGGTCTCGTTCGACCGGCGGTTGTGGCGACATGACCTCGTAGGCTCGATCGCTCACGCTACGATGCTAGGCGGTATCGGCGTGCTGACCAAGACCGAGGCCAGACGCATTGTTCGTGCACTTGAGGCAATAGGGGATGACATCGAGGCTGGACGATTCGATTGGGATGAGTCGCTGGAGGATGTCCACATGAACCTAGAAGCTGAGTTAACCCGGCGTGAGCCGGCAGGGGCCAAGCTNCACACCGGGCGGTCGCGCAATGACCAGGTCGCGCTGGCTATGCGGATGTGGCTACGTGACGANATTGCAGAAATGGAGACGGAACTGCGGTCGCTGCAGCAGGCACTCGTCGCGCTTGGCCAAGCGAACGATGGTGTGATTATCCCTGGCTATACGCATTTGCAACGGGCACAGCCTGTTTATCTTGCACATCATTTACTGGCATATGTCGAGATGGTAGAGCGTGATCGCGAGCGNTTACTCGATGGGTTTTCACGAGTCAATGTATGCCCATTGGGCAGCGGCGCGTTGGCTGGTTCCATNTTGCCTCTTGATCGCAATCAGGTTGCCAAAACTCTCGGTTTCGAGGACCGNCAGGGCAGGCCGGTGATTTCGCAGAACTCAATGGANGCCGTGAGTGACCGGGATTTCGCGGTTGAGTTTTGCTTCGTCGCATCGCTACTTGGCGTGCANCTATCGCGCTTGGCTGAGGACATTATCCTTTGGTCGAGTAGTGAGTTTGATTTCATTTGCATTGGAGACGCGTACACCACCGGGTCATCTCTCATGCCGCAGAAGAAGAATCCGGACATTGCCGAACTTGCCAGAGGTAAAAGTGGTCGGCTCGCCGGTAACCTGGTTTCACTTCTCACGCTGCTAAAAGGGTTGCCTCTGACTTATAACCGCGACATGCAAGAGGACAAGGAACCTATTTTTGATAGTGCCGACACCATTCGCGCCACCGTCCGNTTGATGGATGCTATGCTATTGCAGACGAGCGTGAATGCAGAGGTATGTGCCGTCGCTGCAGCAGATCCAGCGCTGCTGGCAACCGATTTGGCCGACTGGCTCGTTGGGCAGAAGGTGCCATTCCGCGAGGCACACCACATAGTNGGTGATGTTGTCGCCTTGGCCGAGCGCTTGTCCAAGCCGTTAAACCAGTTGAATTTGAAGGAGTTGCAGACTGTCAGTCGAAAATTCAAGGCTGAATCACTGGAAGTATTCGATTTAAAAAAAGCTCTATCGAAGCGAACAGTATCTGGTTCAACTGGCACTAAGGAGGTTAAAAAGCAGCTCCGTCGCTGGGCNAAGCGCCTNACCTAAGCAGCCAAACGAGGATTGCATTGCCCATATTTGGGGATTANTTTCNGTTTTCNCAGCGGATTCATTAATCAATGAAAANNGGANAATCGAAGTTAACNAATTTGAATCAGCATAATCGTGGTTTTACATTGATTGAGCTACTTGTTGTTATAGCGATCATTGCCATTTTGGCGGCGATGCTATTGCCGGCCTTGGCCAAGTCCAAGAGTCAGGCTCAGCGCACAAACTGCCTAAACAACCAAAAACAGCTACTTCTTGCTGTTCATATGTACACTGATGACAATGAGGATTACATGCCTTATCCAAATTGGGGTGTGCAAACTCTCGGCTGGGCCTACAAGTACTCCACCCGTGATGCCAACAATAGACCACTGCCTAGACCGCTCCCTGAAGGTGAGTCGTATTTCCGGCCCGAGCAGGGGCAGCTTTGGAAGTATGCTAGTAACAAACGCTCATTTTTTTGCGTGGCTGAAAAGCAGAACGATATTAAGCAGCGTCGCGATATCGGTCTTCAGGATTGCTCCAGCTACGTGATGAACGGCGTGGTGGGTAAATTCCCAAATGGTTGGTTTAATAATAAAACCCACAAGCGTAATCAGTTTAGGACAGACGACGTTTTGTTTTGGGAACCGGATGAGAGGAGGATTGGTAATTTCAATGATGCTTCGAGCACTCCAGGGTATGTTCAAGGCAATGGTATATATTCCGAAGGGATCAGCAAGCGCCATAGTGAAGGTGCAATCACAGGTATGATTGGTGGCAGCGCAGAATTTATGACTTTTGATTGGTACAGGAGNGAACAAGAGAAACCCGCTCGCAACCATCTATGGTGTGCACCATCCAAAACCGGCCGTTAGAATTTCAATTCATTCACCTCTATGAAGACACAATTAAAAGGCTCCTCAAACAAGTTAAAACCTGAAGGGTTTACCTTGATAGAGTTGCTCGTNGTGATTGCTATTATAGCAATCCTTGCCGGTTTGTTGTTNCCGGCTCTGGCTAAAGCCAAATCCAAAGCCCATGGCATATACTGCATGAANAACAATAAGCAGCTGATGATGGCCTGGTCATATTACGCGGACGACGGCGATGATTGGATTACATGGGCATATGGGGACGGCTGCCAGAAGTGCAAGNCAACNCCCAAACGCAAGTTCAGGCACGGTTGGATGGGCAACACGAGTCTGAATTATAACAGCCCCAATAGTTGGGATTACAACGTGGATATTGTGCGCAGCCCGCTCTGGGAGCATGTTGGTAAAAGTCCTGAGGTATTTAGATGCCCAGCAGACACCAGTACCATTAAGGCAGGGAAGCATGGAATCAAACCACGAGTAAGAAGCATGTCTATGAATAGTTGGGTNGGAGGTGATGGCCAAAATGGTGCNAGAAGCGGCCATCACACATGGTTTGGTGGTCCGAAAGATGGCACTATCTATCTCAAGCGAGGTGACATGGTTGCTCCCGGTCCTTCTGAGACTTGGGTTTTGATTGATGAANGAATGGACAGCATCAACGACGGTTTTTTTGTCGTTTGGATGCCTGGTTATCCTAATATGTCTTCCACAAAGATGGTTGATTATCCAGCCAGTTATCACAGCAATGCTGCTGGTTTTTCATTTGCCGATGGACATGCGGAAATTCACAAGTGGCTTGATCCGCGCACGACTCCAGAGGTGCGTCATAACGGAAGTATCCAACTGAATGTTCCTTCACCCAACAATGTGGACGTAAAGTGGATGCAGGATAAAACCACTCGTCCTCGGCCCCGTTAANCTTGCCGAATGGCAGGGCTAAATTGGTATTGGCGACGCCTTCGGGCGATGGGGCCATCAGAGGTCGCCCTTCGGGCTCGTAAAAAGCTATACGAATTTCAGGATGCCCGGAGCAATCGCTGGCCGTCAGTCGNNCTTTCCACAAGTCGCTTTCCAAAACTTCCTGATCCCTCCGATGCGCCTGCGTCGTTCCGTGACGCGTTAAAGTGCGATGCAGAGNGGGTCGCAGCGGGTCGGCTCCGTTTTTTTGGNCACCTTGATGTAGACACCGGCACGCCGCCGGATTGGCAGCGTGATCATCTCGCTAAGANCACGATGCCCACAGAGGAATCGGCATTTAAACTTAACCATCGAGAACTGCCTGACGGCGCATCAATCAAACCATTGTGGGAGCCAAGCCGTTGGGCTGGACCGGTGCGCTTGGCCCAGGCCTGTTGGCTGCTTAGTAACCGTCGCTGTGGCGAGCATTGTCTCGATTGGCTTGAGGATTGGGTGACTAACAATAAACCGTTTATTGGCTGGCACTGGACGAGTGCACTCGAGAGCGGTTTGCGGCTTATTGCTTTTACTTGGATCGACGCTTTCTTGACAGCATTTGATGGGCGTAAGCCGACAGATTTGGGCAAGCGCTTGGCCAAGCTNCGCACTGACATTATCCCGTCGCACGTCTGGTATACTTGGCGTCATCGCAGCTTTGGTTCGTCGGCGAATAATCATCTGCTTGGAGAGATTTGCGGTCTGTCGCTTGCCAACGCGCGCTGGCCAGAACTTGCCAAGCTTGGCCCCAGCTTAACCAAGCTAGGTTCATTGCTTGAGCGCGAGACGTTAAGGCAGTTCAACCGAGATGGTGGCAATTTTGAGCAGGCGCTTCATTACCATTTTTTTTCTTGGGAATTCTGTTGGGAAGCTCGACAGGCACTTGGGGATGCTCTTCCATCAACAAGTCGCAAGCGCATTGACGAGAGACTAGGACAGGCGGCACGATTTTATCGTGAGGTGCAGGTGCCGGCTGCTTCTTGGGATTACGGCGATGCGGACGATGCCTTTGTCATGCCTTGGTTTGTGGACGAGTCGAATGCCTCTGTCGAGTGGTGGCACTGGATAGATGGCAATGCCGCCGAAGCACCATTTTTGCATCTAATGCGCGGCCAGTTCGAGCCCTTTGGAAAACGCGACTTGCCAAAAAAGGAACCGGGTGGGTGGCGGGTTTTCCAGGACACCGGAATTGCCGTGAACTCGCAGGGTTACTGGAAGGCGCGACTTGATTTCTCGCCACTGGGGTCCGGTACTATGGCACCGCATGGCCATCTAGATGCGCAGCACCTATCGCTCTGGCTCCGAGGACGGGCAATGGTCATAGATCCGGGGACGGGCGATTACCACGGCAATCCTGAGCTGCGAAGCTGGCTTGCCTCGCGTGAGGCTCACAATGGCCCGTGCCCCGATGGAATAAAATTGGCTAGGCGCGATGGGCCTTTCCTATGGAGCGGTATTCATCCGAGGCCGTTGTGGGATTTCGATGGTGAAACGCTAGAAACAGAGATTCGTTTGGCTGGCGGTTCACTGGCGCGGACTGTTCGCCCCCTGGCCGGGAATTCGGAAGGTTGGTTCGTTAGTGATCTTTTTGAGCCGCAATTTGGTCAAACGGGTGCATTTTCAGTGTGTTGGCAATTTGCGACTGGGTGCGAAGTTGAACGATCCAATGAACGGATTTTCCGAGTGACAAGTGGTGTTGCAATGATGGAAGTCGAAATTGGCGATGGGTGGTCCAGAGCCGAACTATGGCGGCCGAGCGGTGACGAGACCGTTGGGCAACTCGAAGGTGTTGTCTCACCACGCTTCATGAAAACTGAACATGCGCCATATTTGAAACTTACGGCTAAACCTGGTGGCAGCACGGCGTTTACTACGNGGTTTGCAGAGGCCTGACANCANTTCTCGAGTGAACTTATAAACAATTTGCCGNGGTTCTTGCCGTTGGTTAGGCATTGCGTGTANGTTCAGCCCGTGCCGAAACCGGAATTTGTTCACCTGCATTGCCACACTGAGTTTTCCATGCTCGATGGGGCGTGCCGTGTGGATCGTCTCATCGACAAGGCGAGCGAATTGGGTTTCGGTTCGCTAGCTATAACCGATCATGGCGCGATGTTCGGGGCGATTAACTTTTACCGAGCGGCTCGTTCAAAAGATATCAAACCTATCATCGGGTGTGAAGTGTATGTCGCTCCAGGTAGTCGATACGACAAGAAATCGGGTGCTCGCGGCAAGGAGGCCTATTACCATCTGGTGCTATTAGCCCGGGACGAGGTCGGCTATCAAAATCTCGTTCGGTTGGCCACCTCGGCGCAACTAGAGGGTTACTACTATAAACCGCGCATAGACAAAGAACTGCTTGCGCAGCATAGCGAGGGACTGNTCTGCCTGAGTGGTTGTTTGGCCAGTGAAATTCCGAGGTTGATCCTTGCGGAGGAACTTGACAAGGCACGTGACCAGATCGACTGGTTTAAGCAGACCTTCGGGCCGGAGAACTACTACTTAGAGCTACACAACCACGGGATTGCAGAGCAGGTGAAGGTCAATCGGCATTTAATTCCTTGGGCTGCCGAAATGGGGCTAAAGCTGGTGGCGACCAACGATGTCCATTATATCGAGAAGGGCGACTCGCACGCGCATGATTCACTGATCTGTATCGGTACGCAGGCACTGCTTTCNGACACGAACCGGATGCGGTATGTGCAGGAGCAGTTTTATTTGCGNTCGCCAGAGGAGATGGCGGCGCTGTTCGCCGAGGTTCCNGATGCGGTGAGCAACTCGATGGAGATAGCTGAGAAATGCAATGTAGAGATTGAGTTTGGCAAGCTTAATTACCCGGTTTTTCACCCTCCNGAAGGNCACACNCGAGAGGGGTATTTGCGGCAGTTTTTGGCAGACGGTTTTGCAGATCGTTACGGCTTGAAGGTGCGACTTGAAGGCGGACAGTTTATTGCTGAGTCGATTGAAGCAGCCACCCGACTTCCAAATTATTCGCCGCCTGAAGATNTTGATNCGGATGCCAAGCCAGGCCTGAATGATCCGGCAGTGGCCAAGGCGGTCAGTGAATTGATCCAGAGAATCGATTACGAGTTGGGGATAATGGAGCAGATGGGTTACATAAGCTATTTCCTCATCGTTGGCGATTTTGTTCGATACGGTCGCGAGCAAGGGATTGCCTGCGTGGCCCGCGGCTCAGCAGCCGGGTCTCTGGTGGCCTATTTGCTTGAGATTTCAAACGTCGACCCACTTAGATATGGGTTGATTTTCGAGCGCTTTTTGAACCCAGAACGGGTTAGTCCACCGGACATCGATATCGACTTTGCCGATGACCGACGCGAGGAGGTGATAGAGTATGTCCGCGAGAAATACGGTCGAGACTCGGTGGCGCAGATCATCACTTTCGGCACGATGGGTTCCAAGTCTGTGATACGCGATGTTGCCAGGGTGATGGGGTTAAGTTTTGGCGAGGGTGATCGCTTGGCCAAGATGGTGCCCAACGAACTGAAAATTACGCTTAACGATGCGCTAAAGAAGTCTTCCGATTTAAAGTTGGCATACGACAATGAGGAGGTCACGCGTGACCTAATCGATACGGCTTTCGTGCTGGAAGATCTCACTCGCAACTCTTCCGTCCATGCCGCCGGTGTAGTGATTGGAGCCGAGCCACTGGTCAATATCTTGCCTCTAAAGAAGGACGAAGACGGTGTGATCACCACCCAATATCCGATGGGACCGGTGGAGGATCTCGGTCTGTTGAAGATGGATTTTCTAGGGCTCAAGACGCTGACCGTCATCCGTAACACCTGTGATATGGTGAAGCATGGTCGCAATATTGAGATAGATATGGATCGTTTGCCAACCGATGATGGCAAGGCATACGATCAGCTGAACAGTGGTCACACGATCGGTGTGTTCCAGCTNGAATCGGGAGGGATGCGCGATCTATGTCGAAAATTCAAACTGGGCTCGATTGAGCACATCACAGCGCTAGTCGCGCTTTACCGGCCGGGGCCGATGGATCTGATTCCTGACTTTATTCGCCGCCGGCATGGCGAAGTTGAGATCCATTACCCTCACCCGCTTCTTGAGCCGATTGCTAAAGAGACCTACGGTATTCTGATCTACCAGGAGCAGGTGATGAAGGCGGCTCAAGTACTCGCTGGTTACACTTTGGGCGCCGCAGATTTATTGCGCCGTGCGATGGGCAAGAAAAAGGTTGAGGTAATGAAACAGCAGCGCGATCAGTTCGTAAAGGGCTGCGCTGAGCACAACAANATTACAAATCGAAAGGCCAACGAAATTTTTGACTTGCTTGAGAAGTTTGCTGGATATGGCTTCAATAAGTCACATGCCGCTGCNTATGCCGTTGTTGCCTATCAGACGGCATATCTTAAGGCGCACTTTCCCGTCGAGTTCCTTGCAGCCAACATGACCAATGATATGGCTGACACAGCCAAGCTAGGTGTGCTGAGTGAGGAGGCGCGTTCNTTAGGCATTGAGGTGCTCCCGCCGGATGTAAACGAGAGTCAGGTTTTGTTTGCTCCTGCGCGAGACGGTTCGGTCATCCGCTTTGGTATGGCGGCAATCAAGGGGGTCGGGAGTATCGCGGTGGAGGAGATCATTAAGGCACGTCGAAACGGTGAACCGTTTTTGGACTTATTTGATCTTTGCGAACGTTGTGACACTCGTACGGTTAACCGTAAGGTGCTGGAGGCGCTCGTTAAGAGTGGTGCCTGTGACGGGTTANGCGGTACTCGTGCGGGNCAATTTTCGGTCATCGANCGTGCTCTAGCCCGGGCTTCTAGCCAGGCTAGAGATCGTGAATCAGGTCAGACTTCGCTCTTTGGAGCNTTTGAGGAGAGCAGCCAGTCGCTAAAGGACACCGTTCCGAACCTTTCAGAGTGGAGCCGCGGGGAGATTCTCACCGCCGAGAAGGAGTTGCTTGGTTTTTACGTGAGCGGCCACCCGCTCGACCCATACCGCGAACTGCTTGACCGCTATTGTTTGCACGACAGCGAGACAGTCAAGGCGCTTGAAAGCCGAAGCGTTACTCGCATCGGTGGGTTGATTGCCACTGTGCAGCGCGGTATATCCCGGCGAACAAATAAGCCATACATCATTTCTACCATTGAGGATCTCAAGGGTACATTTCAGGTACTCTGTATGAACGAGAACTACGACAAATTTCAGGAGTTGCTTCAGCCCAACGGGACTGTGCTTGTCATTGGTGAGGCAAACAACAGTGAAAACACACCCAAATTTTTCCCTCAGGATATTATCCCGCTCGACGATGCACCGGCCAAATTCACCAAGCAGGTGCATTTCCGGCTCAATGGTAGCGAGTTGAAGCCGGATAGGATGGAGGAACTTTTCGGCATTGCTACGAGCCATCCTGGCAGGTGTCCTTTGTATATTTGTATCCGGAGGCAGGACGGTCGGCTTGTGTTTCTTGATACTAGCGAAAAATATTATGTCCGTCCTTCAGAACAGTTGCGAATAGAGATGATCGAGATGTTCGGCTCTGACAGTTACTATGCCAAGGTGGATGCTTCATTGCCCGACCCGCCGAAACGGCGCTGGCAGAAAAAGGCCAACAATGGAGAGTAAGGCAACTCCTGCCAGTCTGTTTACTGGGTAATCCACCGCTTGGCTTTTAACTCGAAGCGGGGGAGGGTGCCGGGCTTGACTAGCTTTACCGGCACACGGAGTGCGAGTGTTTCTTGAAAAGTTTTGGACAGGCGTTTGGCCAAGCTACCATCGCTACCGGTTTCCGGCTCCACTTCCACGTTCATTTCCACCAGGGCGTCGTTGTGTTTTATGTTAACGCGATATTCGGCGACCCCGCCTGTTCCACGGAGGATTTGTTCGATGGCACTGGGATAAATATTTACACCGCGTACAACGACCATATCGTCTGCCCTGCCTATGATGCCACCTTGCAACGCAAGGTCTAGTCGGCCGCAGTCGCACTGTGACTCGATGGCTGCTGTTACGAGATCGCCTGTACGGTAGCGGATGAGAGGGGAGCCGTGACGGCCTAGAGTAGTCAGCACCAGTTCACCGGTTTCACCTATGGCGATCGGTTTGGTGGTTTTAGGGTCGATAATTTCTGCTAGATAGGCCTGCTCAAGTACATGCAGGATGCCTGCCCGGTTGGGGCATTGATAAGTGACCGGTCCTACCTCGGTCATTCCATGGTGGTCGAAGATGGTTGCGCCCGGCCAGGCCTCTTCCAGTTGTTGGCGTGTGGAGGGGATACTTCCGCCCGGTTCGCCGGCGACGACGATCGTGCGTACCGGCGACTTGCCCAAGTTGATGTTTTCCGTCTTGGCGACTTCAGCAAGACGCAGGGCGTATGTCGGAGTGCAACATAGCACGTTGGCGTTGTGGATGAAAATGGACTGAAGCCGGCTTATGGTGCTCAAACCGCCGCCAGTAATACTTAATGCACCGAGCTTTTCACCGGCCTCGAATGCTAACCAAAAACCGATGAACGGCCCGAATGAAAATGCAAAAAAAATTCGGTCATCACAGTTAACTCCGGCGGCGCGAAAAATATCGCACCAGTTGTCGATCATCCATTGCCAGTTATCTGGTGTGTCCGGCCAACTCAACGGTGTACCGCTTGTGCCGCTGGTCTGATGGACACGCGTGTAGCGATTCAGTGGGTATGTCAGATTGCTGCCGTATGGAGGGTGGGTGGTGTGGTCGGCGGCGAGTTCCGGCTTGGTCGTGAAAGGGCAATTGATGCGAAACGCATCGATCGACTCGATATCGGCGTCCACGCCTGCTTGTCCAAGCTTGGTTTCGTAAAAGGCATTAGCCGGCCGAACCGCCGCGAGCAATTCTCGCAGCTTGGTCAACTGGATGCCTTCAAGTTCCTCTCGGTTACTGGCGTAGGTGTTAGGCATTATGGCGTCTGTGCCACCTTGGCCTCGGCAGGTGGCCCCGGCTTGGGTGCGTGCTTTGTGACGAGGTAGCCGCCGAGCGCCGCCAATATGATACCCAGCACGAATGGCCACTGAACGTTGCCCCAGCCGTTGTTTTTCGTGGTGTTGACGACTGCATTCACGATCGGTGCACCGGCAAAAATGATCGACATAACTACCGGAACGTAAACTGGCGGATTCGGCGATGCGCCGAACGCCAGTAGCACTCCCAGCGCGCCGATGGCGCCGAGCGTTCCGGCGATGAGAGACCATTGCCACCCTTTTGCAGGGTAATTCCAAAAATCAATTGGACCGCCTTGCAGCTTGAGAATGACAATTGGCGCTATGACAGCAGTCAGGAAATAGGCAAGGCCGACCCAGAGAAAGGCCATGATGCGGCCGTGTTCGGGGTCTTTCATGCTTGCGGAACCAGTGTGCATACATACGCCGTAAGTGCCCCAGCAAATGACAGTCATTAATGCCCAGATATACCATGGAATTGTGCTCATAAATCGCGGGCAATGTAGTGGGCTGGCGCGATCAATTCAAACGCTATTGCGCTTGGTCAAGTGCTGAAAAGTATTCCCTCGCTTTGGCCATCACACGCGGTGAAAGGATCAAGGTGGAAAGAATAGTTGGAACAGCCATAAGGCCAAACATGATGTCAAGAAAGTTGATAACATCATCAAGTTTTACGACGGCGGAAATCACGATTGCAATCAGGTAAAAGGTAATCAGGGGAATTCGTGCGGTATGCCCAAATAGGAACATGCCGCATTTGGTTACGTAATAAGAAAAGCCGATCATGGATGAAAAGCTGAAACAGAGAACGCAAATGAGGAGCAGGTAATCACCAGCCAGTGGTATTCCTTTGGAAAAGGCGCTTGCCGTCAGCAGTACTCCATCGGCATTTCCCCCGACTTCTTTCCAGACTCCGGTGCTTAGAATGATCAGCCCTGTGATGGTGCAAACAATCAAAGTATCGATCATGGGTCCGAGCATGGCTACGAGTCCTTCTCGAATGGGTTCTTTTGTCTTGGCCGCACCGTGGGCCATTGCTTCGGTCCCCATGCCGGCTTCATTGGAAAAGGCAGCTCGCCGTACGCCTGTTGATATCACGGTTCCTAGAACGCCCCCGGTAACGGCGTTACCGGTGAATGCATCATTCAATATTAGACCAACTGCTGCAGGAACATTCCGAATTTGAGTAATCAGTATAAGAATCGCACAGCTAGCATAGAGCAATACCATAAAAGGTACTAATCTGCTGGTGACTTTTCCAATTCTAGTAATACCCCCAAGAACAACTGATCCTACACAGATTGCCATAAATAATCCGAAAAATGCTTTAGTTCCTAGGGTGACGGCTTTGGATTCGTCGAGCAGCCATTCATTTGGAATTAGAAACATGTTCCCTACAATCGCAGTCAATTGGTTAGATTGAACCAGAGGAAGGCATCCGAACATGCCGAAGAAGCAAAAGGCCATCGCAAGGGGTTTCCACCGTTTTCCCAATCCTTCGACGATAAAATACATAGGGCCGCCTTGGACTTGGCCGTTGTGGTCTTTGCCTCGATACATTACTGCAAGAGAGCAGGTGAAAAACTTGGTGGCCATGCCGACTACAGCACAGACCCACATCCAAAAAAGTGCCCCTGGACCGCCAGTTGTGATGGCAACAGCGACCCCAGCGATGTTCCCCATACCCACGGTCGCCGAAAGGGCGCTACATAACGCCTGAAAGTGGTTGATTTCACCGGGATCATTCGGATTGTTGTATTTGCCCTGCAGAATCTGGATGCCGTGCCGGAGGTAAAGGAATGGCGTAAATCCAGAGTAGAATGTAAAAAAAAGACCGCCACCTATAAGTAGAAATAGCAGCGGTATGCCCCAAAGCCAACCTGCGATTGATTCAAGTAATTGTGGCAAGCTAAAGGAATCGGAGAGTTGTTCCATTGCTTATTTGCCGATGAGTATTTTACGGCAGGCTGACTTCAGTTGTTTTAGGTGTGTCGCGCTTTTTGCTTCAATGTAGCACCGGATAACCGGTTCAGTGCCGCTAGCGCGAAAGGCCACCCATTCGTTGTTCGGTAATAAAAACTTGAAACCGTCGGTGGTAATGAATTTTTGCACTGGATAACGGCCAATCTTGTCGAGTCCTTCAGATAGTTTTTTTAGGATTACTGTCTTTTGTTCGGGCGGTACGGCGATGTTGATGCGATCCGTGTGGAACTCGCCGGTCTGCTTCTCAAGATCTTTTAGGATGTGGCCCAGAGGCTTGCCTTCCATTGCAACCAGCTCGGCTATCAGCAGGCAGGCGAGCACCCCATCCTTCTCCGGGATATGTCGACGGATGCTCAGGCCACCTGATTCTTCGCCGCCGACGATAATCGGCTCACTCTCCATCAGCGCTCCGATGTGTTTGAAGCCGACTGGTGTTTCGTGAACCTTCACCCCGAGTAACTGCGCTACGGCATCCACCTGGTGGCTTGTCGGCACGGTCCGGACGACTGCGCCCCTGACACCTCGGTTTTTATAGAGATGGTAAAGCGCTAACGCGAGTACTTGGTTGGGCGTGAGCCATTTGCCATCGCGATCGATTATACCGAAGCGGTCTGCATCGCCATCGAGGCCAAGCGCAAGGTCGGCTCGGCCACTGCAGATGAACCGAGATGCTTCTGCCATACCATACTCGTTCGGTTCGGGTGAACCACCGCCGAACAGTGGGTTCAATGTTTCATGAAAACGAATAACCTTCGCGCCAGCCTCCTCGAGGAGCTTGTCGAGATAGCCTCGTCCGGTGCCGTGCATTAATTCGACGGCGATTCGAAGCTTGGCTTTGCCGATAGCCTGTAAGTTGATCAGTTTAGAAATGCGACGTAGATAAGCTGGTGCTGGGTCGAATTCTCGGCAATGGAAAGCGCCTACGATAGCGGTTTTTGGTTTCCAACCTTTGGCCAATAGTTTCACTACGTGCGACTCGATAAGTCTTGTAAACTCTGGCGGCGCGCCGGCGCCATTTGACATTGAGAACTTAAAACCGGAGTAGCCGAAAGGATTGTGACTGGCGGTGATGTTGACGCCGCCGATGGCTTTTTTTTGGCGTATGCTAAAGGCGATTACTGGCGTTGGGGCATCGCGATTCGTTACCAGCGGATCGAGGCCGGCTTGCTGCAAGATTTCAGCCGTGGCTAAGGCGAAGTCGCGTCCCAAAAACCGCGTATCGTAACCGATGATAACGAGTGGTTTTTTGCGGTAGATGGGGGATCGTTTGCGGCGTAATTCTGCCTTTATAGTCAACGCGAGACCTTGAGCGGCCAAGCGAAGGTTTTCGAATGTAAAGTCGCGAGCTATTAGTCCACGCCAGCCGGATGTGCCAAATTGGATAGGGGAGTTCAATGTAGAATGGGTCGCTTGGCGAAGCACCGTGTGCGGTCAGCTTTTCCAGTCGAACGCATTCCTCTTGATTGCATAAATGTAGCCGACGAACAGTATGCCGAGGAATGATACCATTGTTCCAAAAATGACGTTTGCGGTGGCTGGATCACCGAGCATATCCTTGTAAACGACCGCCCATGGATAGAGAAAGACAACCTCAATGTCGAAAAGAATGAACAGCATAGCCACGAGATAAAATTTTACCGACAACCGTGTGCTACCGTCTCCGACAGGCAGCATGCCGCACTCGTATGGGGTGTCCTTGGTCGACGTATGGCGGCCCATTGCCTTGGCCCGACGAGCGCTGAAAAACCAGCCCGCCAGTTTTGATGCAAACATGCTTCCAACCGCAAAAAGAATCACTAAAACTGCAAGCAATAGCACGCCTAGATACTGTTTTAACTGTGGGTCATTGCTAGCTTCGACCAAAACCATGCGGAAACTTTAAGGACGCTCCGTCACAGGTGCAAGGGCAAACCCCGCTTGGCCAAGTGCTGGGCTGTCGCTACAGTGTCGCCACTAATCATCTCATGACTGCGCTTCTTGCCTTTCTTCCGATCCTGGTCGTTGGCGTTCTACTAGTTGGAATCCGTTTACCTGCCAGTCGAGCGATGCCGGTTTCGTATCTTGTGGCGGTTGGACTTGCTTTGTTTGTCTGGCAGGTTCCTAGCGTGCAGGTGGCTGCAGCGTCGATCAAGGGCCTTTCGCTAACGCTGCGATTGTTGTTCATCATCTTTGGCGCGATATTGTTGCTGAACACTTTAAAGTACAGCGGCGCGCTGGCAGTCATCAGGAACGGTTTTACTAATATCTCAGCTGATCGACGTGTTCAGGTCATCATAATAGCCTGGTTGTTTGGGTCGTTTATAGAGGGGGCAGCTGGTTTTGGTACACCAGCGGCGGTGACTGTGCCACTAATGGTCGGTCTTGGTTTCCCGGCGATGGCCGGTGTAGTGGCTGGGATGATTATCCAGTGCACGCCGGTGTCTTTCGGTGCCGTAGGCACGCCGATCCTCGTGGGCGTCAACAAGGGTTTGGCCGGCGAGGAGTCAGTCCAAACGGCGGTAACGGAGATGGGATTCATGGAGTGGGACGGTTTCCTTGCCTTTGTCGGATTCAAGGTTGCACTAGTACACGCTATCGTCGGGACCTTGATCCCATTGCTGTTGGTGGTGGTTATGACCCGTTTTTTCGGCTCGAAGAAATCAGCTCGCGAAGGGTTGGCGGTTTGGCCATTTGCTTTGTTCGCCTCATTTTCATTGACGCTGCCTTACATTCTGGTCGCCCGATTTCTCGGTCCGGAGTTTCCGTCGCTGTTGGGTGCGCTTATAGGCTTAGCTATTGAAGTGACTGTTGCCAAGCGAGGTTGGTTGGTGCCTAAAGGTGAGACGTGGGATTTTCCGCCTAGGGCCGATTGGGAGGCTAGTTGGTTCGGAGGATTGGAGATCGATCTAAAATCTGGCCAGGTCAGCGAGGCATCCAGAGTCGGGGCGTTTGCTGCCTGGCTTCCGTATCTACTTTTGGCTGGGTTGTTGGTGTTAACAAGGCTCGAGGAGTTACCATTCAAAGCGTGGCTTCGTTCTGTCCAGTTGAAGTGGAACATCTTTGGCACTGGTATTCAAGTGGACGAGACACCTCTTTATGTGCCTGGGACAGTATTCATCGTTGTGTCACTAATTGCAGTTATACTTCATCGGATGAAAGGCGCTGGGCTGAGTGCAGCTTGGGTGGAGTCGCTAAAGACTACTGCCAAGGCGTCTGTTGCGTTGCTGTTTACTGTGCCAATGGTGCAGGTTTTTTTGAACACTGGTGGTGGCTTGTCCGGCTTCGACAAAATGCCGATCGCATTAGCCAACGGTGTGGCTGCGCTAGGTGGCGGAGTTTATCCTATACTGGCGCCATTGGTTGGTGGTTTTGGTGCGTTTGTGGCAGGGAGCAACACGATCAGTAACATGATGTTCTCACTATTTCAGTTTGAGGTTGGTATCAGGATCGGAGTGGATGCGACTTGGATGGTCGCTCTACAAGCGGTTGGAGGAGCTGCGGGCAATGTCGTCTGTGTGCACAACGTGGTGGCTGCTTCCGCGGTCGTTGGCTTGACCGGTAGGGAAGGGGATGTCATTCGAAAGACATTCATGGTATTTTTCTATTATGCGCTCAGTGCTGGATTGATTGGTTTCGCATTCTTAAAGCTTGGTCTGCTTTCGTCATTCGGTTGACCGCTTGGTCAAAAGGGGAGATTTTATCGAATACAAATGGGTTTTAGGGTGTGAATTGAGTTGTTTTAAAATCACCACGTTTCTTGAGTGTGTCTTCCCGATCGACCATAATCAGTTGAGCGTATTTGCCTTGTGCCCAAAGCGGGATCAGGTCGTCGTAGTGAGGATTGGAGGGGTTGCTGCTTTGGCCGCCAGGGTAAACGCCGATGCTGTGAGAGGGATGGGCGAAATCGACGATCATACGCCATGAAGCACCGCTGCCAACATGCCCCCCACTGCTACCAGGGTTGAGTGTGAAGCTGTTGCCTGGCACCGAATGACCGCCTCGATCCCAGTCTGAGTTGCCGCTGATGGAGGAGATATGCAGTTGGTTGTTTTTGCTCCAAGCCAACGCCTCGAGCCGACCACCGGAACGGTGTTTTAACTCGGCGGCGGTTTTGCGGAAGGCGAGCGCAATTATATCATTTCTAGTTTCGCGCAGGTTGTCGGTGGACTGGTCGTCGAACCACTCTGACTCGGGATGTTCGCGTGTGATATATTCGAGTACTTCTAGCATTGGCTGACGACGGTTGTTGCTAGTGTATCCCCAAGAGCCACTTCGCTTGTCCAAGCCGCGGGCCGACCACTCGTCGTCCCAGACATCGATCCGATAGTGGTAAAACCAGCGTAACCAGATCAGCGGTGCGGCGGAGTCGCCATTGGCCCGGTAATCCCATCGGTTAAGTATTTCTATTAGTTTCAGCTCGAAATCACCTTTCGGTTTTGCCGTTTTCATCGCGACTAGCAGCGTGGGCAGGAACCGTTCCGCTGCCTTGTCATGGACATCGTTCTGCAGGGGAATCATTTTCTCGACCGTCATATCGTCGCACTTGGATAGTAG
>PBKH01000022.1 GCA_002721375.1 Verrucomicrobiales bacterium | reverse complement strand
ACTCTGTCCAGTCACCGAAATCCACCATATGACTCCAAATCCGGTTTAGCCAAGCTCGAGCCTCCTCTACCTGTGGAGCATCAGGAAACAACTTAATTCCCAGTGCCACACCGCCGCCGTTGCCAAACGAGTGGTTGTCCGCATGCTGCGACCCGCTTTTGAAATTAATGAACGCAGGACCGAGGCTTTGATAGACGATTTTTTTCATTCGTGCCTGCTCCAGCTTGGTCAGCATTTTCTGACGAACAAGCTCCTCGTAAATACGCATAAGGCTCGCTCCGCCCCAGCCTCCGTGGTAACCGCCTCCATGGTGATCGCGCTTCAGCGTGCGTCCATCAGTAGATTGACGTTGTACCTTGTTTCCGCTGTTGGTGGTAAAGTAGATGTAAAACAAATCCCCCTCGCCCCGTTGCTCGCAGCGTGTTTGCCAGTCAAGGATCAACGCGCGAAATACCGCCCGCAGGATTCGAAGTGCGTTTTTATCCTTCCGTCCGCCGTCGACATAACGCGCCCGAAGCCGATCCCATTTCCACCACCCGCGGGAAAAAGAATACCTCTCCAGCGCTCCCAACGAACTTCGAAGCTCCTTCTCCATCTTGTGGATATCCTTAACATTCAAATAGTCAAGCCGCGGATGCCTGACGATGATGGACTCATCTGGCACAGCCTTGGCCATGGACATTCCAAGGCCAAATAACAGCAACAAGTCCGTAATCTTTTTCATGATAGGCTTGAATAGCTGAGCCTAACCGAGCACTTGACGAAGCGCCAACCAATCCTTCTTGGCCACTTTGCCATGGAAGCGTAGTCTACGGGCGGAATTCATCCGGTCGCTTAGAAACACAACCAATGGAAATCGTTTACAATAATCTCGTATCAGACGCTCGCCAACGAGTGGCAGAAGTTGTGGTGGGTCAGTATGTCGTTGTCGAGCGACTGCTAATTGGGCTTTTCACCGGAGGCCACCTGCTGCTGCAAGAAATGTCAGGATTGGCCAAAACGCTGCTGGTTCAGACAATTTCCAAGACGATCAACCTGATATTCAGTCGAGTGCAATTTACCATCGATCTGCTGCAACGTATTGATACCGCTCCACCGAAGACTCTGCCAACCGCCCATCGCGAACAGTTGCGAGGGACCATTCACGAACTGGAACAAATTCACTTTGCTCCTCAAGCCAATCAAGCCAACGGGCATGGCGACTTGCAGGTTATTGCTCAAGACTGGCTAGACAAAGTTAGCTGACCGCCAATGGCTTCCAAACGCATTCTGCTCATCGCCAACCCGGCGTCCGGGCAGCACCGTGGAGAACGGCGTCTGAACCAAGCAAGTGAGTACCTAGCTTCGCTTGGCCAAGTAGCAACTACAGCACTGACTGAATCCCCCGGGCACGCTACCAGATTGGCCAAGGCGAACGCCCCTAATTTCGAAATAATCACTGCACTGGGCGGCGATGGTACAGTCAACGAGGTGGCAAACGGTTTGATGGCTGTCGAGTCGAGCAAGCGTCCAGCACTTGCCACACTACCCGTCGGCACAGGGAACGACATCGCCCTAACCTTCGGCTTAGCCCATTTTGAATCGGCCCTCGACACCCTCGCCAATGGCAACACCCGGGCGCTTGATGTTATCCGTGTACATTTAATTCGGAATGGAAAGTCGATCAAGCGACATGCGCTTCTCTTTGTCGCTGCAGGATTCGCCGCCGAGGTAATTCGTAAAACCGGGCCACATGTGAAACGAATCTTCGGGCGGCGCTTTAGCTACTCGGTAGGTCTGTTTCGTGCACTTGCCGGATTTTCTGCACCAGATTTTTCTGTACGATGGGACGGCGGCGAACAGTCGGGTCGAATGTTTCAGGTCTGCGCTGGCAACACTGAGTTTGCCGCTGGAGGCGTGATGCGCATCTCCCCCGGCGCAAGACCGGACGACGGCCTGCTCAACATCAGCCTAGTCAATTCGCTAGGTCGGTTACAGATAATACAAAGGTTCTCAAGCATTCTCAGCGGCCGCTACGTTGAAGACAAGCGTGTAGACTATTTCACAGGAAAACGCCTTAAAATCGATGCATTACCAACGACCGAAATCCAAGCAGACGGCGATATCATCGGCACCACTCCGGCAACGATCGAGCTACTGCCGAACGCACTGCGTCTTGTCACTCCGGAATAAGCAAAGCCAAATTAAACTATGGGTTGGGGGTGCCACTAGTGATAACCTGAAAGGTTGGCTTAACAATCGGTAGTGGGTTGACTCGACCAAGNTTGTTGAGCCAGTTTCGCCCNCCTGCCTGCCCCTGCAACGCTGNCGCTCCCTGTCCACCGAGCATCGATTCAATGCTACGGGCAGTTTCATTTTGGATTTGCCGCAACTGCATCTGTCGTTCCTCAACGGACATGCCATTATTCATGCGAATCTCACGGGCTAGNTCTTCNGCACTTCCCTTCATCTCGTACACNTGCGCGGATATATTTTCGCCAAGCCCCTGACGCTGGCTAATCTTGTGGATCGACTTATAGTCATAATCGGTCTGACGCAGATAATCCTGATATCGATCATCACCCAGTGAAGAGCGAATCTGCTCGTTCATCTCCTGCTCGGCGAGTTGGCGAACCTCAGCATCGCCTGGTGTGATGCTCGATCCGGGCACCGTGCCGTACTCGTCGTCAAAAGACTTGCGTGCAGTGAAGATGTCACGGAACTCATTCTCCGNTGGATCGAACCCCTCCATCTGCAGCCTCATGTTTGCAGCTGTGGNGGACTTGCGNAGATCGTACTCCAGCTTCTGATCAGGGGTAAGGATATTGGCAATACGATCGTCTCGCTCCTGCCTTAACTGNCGGATCTCGGCCATGTCCTGAGCATCACTTGCACCCTGAGCCATTTTGCGGAGCAACTCGCTGCCAAATTCCTGCTCAAGAGCGTTCAACTGAGCCTTACTTTCCTCTGGCACAAAATCCATTGCGTNCCCGCTCTTCGCCTGCGNCCGGGCACGAGCCAATGGACTCGGCCTGTTGATGGCCGCCAAGCCTTCTCCGCCGAACAAGTTACCGAGCACTTCATTTTTTTCATGATCAAGCTGGGCCATCTGCGAACGGGTAGTGCTGGAAGGTTGCGCTAACGTATTTGGATGACCAGTCTTCCAGTAATCCTTGCGTGTGGGTGACTTCGTCAAAACATCAGCCTTTCGCTGATCATAAGCCTTGTCGAGATCCTGCTTCACAAGATCTCGGATGGTCTCCTCCGGGCAGCCGATACGGCGCAGATTTTCGACATATGTCTGATAGTTATCAGACTCGATCTGGCTCCAATGGAACGACTCAACTTCGCGCACAACGCGCTCGGTAGGCGCCGCCTGGCTAAACGATTGATGCGATGTCGTCGGTGTAGCNACCGGAGCCGCCAAGTTTGNTACAGNGGAAGGCTGCCTGTCTGNGAGAACCCAAAAAAGGCCCACAATACAAACCAAATTCACCACGATCGATAGAGTCAACAGCCGTTGTAAATTCATTTAACCGAAACGAGAATAAAGCCCGCACTAGGGCGACACAATCCGCATATAAACAACAACTTATGGCCAAAGTTGCGCCTGTCTAAGTGATTTCATAGCTATTACTTGTCACTTGGCTCNGTAGTAAATACCGACGGCACTCGCCAAAGGCGGAGTTTGGCATTGATGGAACCTTCNATGTGAGGTTTGGAGTCAATGTCTATTTTGTCGATGACAATTTCNCCGTCGAGCATACCGCATATCGTGAATTGTTGGGTTTCATCATTAAACAATGACACCCAGCCCATGGCGTTAAAATGGTNAAGCTTTAGACGATTCAGGTGCCGGAATTTTTCTGGGTCAAAACGGATAAAAAATCTGAGCCAATCCGATTGATCCTTTAATTTACCCTGCAAAACCATNCGGGGGGCATCAAACCACCGGGCAGCGGGCGGAAAACCGGCCTGACCGCGATAATTCACAATCTCCAACTTCGAACCATCCTTCTTCGTGATTTCGAACTTAACCTGATCTGTGGATTCGTCCTGCTCAAAGTTTAAAGTCCCCATCTCCAATAGAAACTTGGCCTTTGCAGTTCCTACAATATTCACATTCCCCTTGCCGCTCCCGGGAATAATTGGTTTCTGGCCCTCCACCTTAACAACCCATTCCGGGATTGGCCCATTGAGATCCTCCTCGATTGTCGTGCGATTTGATTTCACATACTCGCGAATCTCCTCCGCCTTAAACTTCATGGCCTGGGTGGAGCCGATGACATGCGGGCCTACCATCTTATGGATCATCTCTAAGTCAGCAAGAACCTCCTCTTCAACCCAAGTGTGCTTGAGATGATATGCCAGCGCCTCGTGAAAATCCTTAAGCGTGTTCGGATGAGTATAAACCGTCTTGGCAAGGATGGACTTTGCATTGGTTGTACGCGTAGTCTTCATTCCCATAAATGGGTTTGCCATGGCAAATGAGCCATCTGTCCCCCAAGGGATGAACCGCAATCGTTTGTCCTCCTTACCACTGTAAACATAAAAATTGTTCAGATTACCGTTATACCCATCCCAGTGGCCAGTGATGATTTCCAGTGCCCAAAAATTGATGAATTGATCGAGATCAACAGACCTGCCAAGTGCATCAATTATTTCATCATCCTGTCGTTTCAACGCCTTCACAACACGGACGACCGATTTCATCTTCCTGCCGGCTCCATCTTTCACCTCAAATGTCTCATGCAGTCCGGTCCGAAAGTCGTTAATCATCCCCTCGTAAAGATCCCCCTTGTCTTCATCGAAAACCCGCTTGAGAAAAGGCTTCCGTATAGATTCAACATTTGAGTAAACGCCAAGGTATTGTCCGTTGACGTACACTCTCGCGAAATTGCAACGCGGCGCTGGCAAGCCAGCCTTCCGAAACAGCTTATAGCTAAGGTACTGCTTCACGAGCGACGAATCCTGTATATTGTTGTTAAGCGTCAGGCGATCGAGACCTAGATATCTTCCACCTTTTTTGGAATGGTTAAATTTGATCTTTAGCGAGGGGCGCTGAGTGGAGCTCGACCCGATTAGGCCCTTCTTGCGGAGGCCAACTGATCCGATCGATTCGCCGTTAATGAACACGGTAGCGGGAAGATATGTATAGTTGTCCTTAAAAGCCTCACCCGGTTTACGCTCCTTCGTAATGTCCCGATACTGGTAACGCAAACGGTCCCAGTACAAAGGATTCATCTGGATTTTTACCTCAAGGAAATTCTCCAAGGCAAATAGTTCATCAGCAGGATCCTGCTTGCCTCTTGCAGACCAACCGCTTGGCCAAGCGAGGAGCAGTGTTCCAATGAGACAAACCACTCGAACGCAAACTTTAAACGAACAAGCCCGTTTCATAGACATGGTACGGATACTGTTAACCAAGATAGATTACTATCTTGTCAATGATCACATAAGGCCAAGCACTTTGTCTAATCGCTCGACGTTGCTGACCGCTTCAGGAACTGGAAAAAATCCGAGTTCGTGGAGAAAATGAGTGTGTCCTGCTCGGAGAGAGTACTCTCGTAGGCCTCCATCGTTTTGAGGAACTCGTAAAAATCCCGAGCCTCAACACTTTGATTAAATGCCTCGGCATAAATGGAGACCGCCTTGGCATCAGCTTCACCGCGAATCTGCTGCTGTTTAAGGTAGGCTTCGGATTCGATGGTCTTCAGCTCACGCTGTTGTTCGCCCAGAATTCGTGCTGCCTCACCGTCGCCCTCGGAGCGAAACTTGGAGGCAATTCGACTACGCTCGGATATCATGCGCTCATAGATCTTTCGACGGACATCTCCCGTGTAGTTGATTCGCTTAAACCTAAAGTCAAGCAACTCGATGCCAAAATCCGACTTCAGTTTACCTTGGGCGTTGTTGATGACTTCCTGAGCCAAGGCTGAACGGCCCTTGCTGAACGACTGCAGTACCGTCTGGGATTCGTCGGACGATTCATCTGTTGAACGGGATGCCTCCCTCTGTTGAGAACGAATAACCTCCACAAGATCGTGGGCAGCCAAAACGGTTCGGGCTGCGCCATCCAGCAGATCATCCAGGCGTGTCTGTGCAACTGCCTCGTTGTTGACAGCCTCGAAGAATCTTTGCGCGTCGTCTATCCGCCAACGCGCATAGGTATCGATCTCGATAAANACCTTGTTGCGGGTGGTNACNTGCTCNGGNTTNCCATCCCATTCCAAATAACGTTTCTCGAACGAGTGCACCTGATCNATNAAAGGNANACGGAAGTAATATCCTGCACCTTCANTNNTATCAGANGAGGGTGAATTNATCGGCCCGCGAACGATTTGGCCGAACCGCGTCACAAANACCTGCTTAGTTTCATCCACGATGTAAATGGATGATGAGAGGAGGAGGACAACAATGAAAACTGTAACCCCGATAATGACGGATGTGAATTGTTTCAACATCATTTACCCTCCGAATTAAGGTTAAGGAGTGGAAGCAAGCCCTTGGCTTCCTCATCCATTACGATTTTTTTTGGGCCAGCGGTTAGGATTTTCCCCATGGTTTCCAAGTAAATTCGTTTTCTGGTAACCTCAGGCGCCTGTTCGTAGGCAGCGAAAACCTTCTTGAAAAGGGCTGCATCACCCTCGGCCTTGTTAACGCGTTCTACAGCGTACCCGTTTGCCACCTCGATAGTGCTCAAGGCTTCACCACGAGCCCTGGGTACGACCCTGTTATATTCCGCTTGGGCGGTGTTGATTTTCTGTGCTCTCTCCTGCTGAGCCTGATTCACATCGTTCCATGACTCATTGACCTCCTTAGGCGGATTGACATTCTGCAGGATGACCTTGTCGAGTTTAATGCCTAGCTGATACTGTTCGACCAGTGCGCGAAGTTTCTCCTCCGCCTGCTGTTCGACCTCCTCGCGACCGGAGGTGAGAACCTCGTCAATAGTCCGATCACCGACAATCTCTCGCATCACGGCCTCATTCATGGCGCGAAAAGTCCGAATTGGATCGCGCACCTTAAAGAGAAACTTGTATGCGTCCGAAATCAGATACTGAGTGGACCACTCGACATCGGCCACGTTCAGATCCCCGGTCACGATTAAGGAGGCGTCGACATCGTTTTGAGAGGCATAACGGGTGGGACGCTGAGGTCGAACGTTTAGGGTGGCAAAACCGAACTCCTCCTTTTGCACCTTGGTTACCTCGACGTGGTAGACCTTGTCGATACCGAAGGGCAGTTTAAAATGCAATCCCTGATCTGTAATGGTAGTACCGGTGTACTTGCCAAGTCTGAGCACGATCGCGTGCTCTCGAGGATCAACTTTAAAAAAACTAGTAAGCACCGCAATGCCGACCAATAGCACTCCACCCCCTCCTATGATTAGCTTATTGACAGCCGCCGGGTTGATGCGGATTTCGTTTGGAAATTCAGCCATGAATCAAAGCACGCAGTCTGGTATGCGAAAAGGTTACTTGCAAGTTTAACCGTTCCTGCGCCCTAAAACACGTGATGCGCCAAGACCAACCAGAAAGATGGAAAGAGTGCCGATAACGGTGATCATATTAGCGTGGAACGGGCTGCGAAACCAGCGGAGTTCCCCCTCCATGTCTGGCGTGAAAGTCATCCATAGGATTACCAGCACTCCGATCGTTGCGCCAATGGCAGCCCCGGCGTTGGTGGCCCGACGACTTATAAATCCAAGCAAGAACAGCCCAAGCATGCCACCGGCAAACACGCCACTAATCTTCCACCATGCATCAAGAATGCTTTTCACTCCCATCATTGCCAGAGCGACACTCGTGCCGACCAACCCGAACACCACAGTCATGATGCGAAGAAACCTCAGGCTCTCCCCCTCGGAAGCGCCTGGCCGGAACCAGCGGCGATAAAAATCCTGCAGCGCGATAGTGGAAGAGCTGTTGAGGCTAGTGTCGATGCTGCTCATCGCAGCAGCAAACAGTGCTGCGATAAGGAGCCCGGCAAGTCCGGCAGGAATCCGATTTGCAATGAAGTGGGGTAGCACAGTGTCACCGTACTTGGCAGGCTCCAAGTCCTTGGCCAAGCGATGAGATTCGGGAACAACTTCAGTGGAATCGTTGTCCAAACCGGGCGACTGCTCGGCAACCAGTTCGGTGGCCTTGGCCAAGCGCACCTCCTCGAGCAATGCAGGGTGAGCCTGATAATAGGAAAACAAAATTGAACCGATAAAAAAGAACATCAGCGCAACTGGCATGTACAGCAACGCACCCATCCAGACGGAACGACCGGCGGCTTTTTCAGAATCGGCCGCGTGGTAACGCTGCACAAAATTCTGATCGATCCCAAAGTTGGTTAGGTTGATGAAAATGCCATACAACAACATCACCCAAAAGGTGGAACTGGCAAAGCTCAAGTTGAAATCACCCAAACTAAATTTATCGGCATCACCAGCAATAGAGAACGCCTGTCCCGCGCCCTCCGGCATGCCGGTGAGAACCAACGCGACAACAAAGATCGCCCCCATTGTCAGAATAACGCTCTGTATGGCATCGGTCCAAATGACGGCCTCGATTCCACCAAGAAGTGTGTAAAGTGTCACTGCCACCCCTGACACAATAATGATTGTCTCGATTTCCCAGCCGGTTAATGCACTCAACCCCACTGCGACGCCAAACATGATCGTGCCAACCCGCGAAATTTGGGTGAGCAGATAGCAGACGACTGCATAAACGCGCGCCCAAGGGCCAAACCGTTTCTCGAGGTGCTCGTACGCCGAGAGGCCAGCATTTTTTCGATAGAAAGGCACGAACCATTTGACCGCGATGTATGCTGCGATCGGCAGTGAAAGGCTGAAAACGTAACCGTTCCAATTTTCACCATAGGCCTTACCCGGCACACCGATGAAAGTGTTGCTACTAAGGTAGGTGCCGAAGATGGACAAGCCACACACCCAACCAGGGAGCGATCGGTTGGCAACAGTGAAGCCCTCCACAGAACCACTGCGTTTGCGAAAGTACAATCCCGCGCCGACCAAAAGCACGAAATAAACGACCAGAACAAGAAGGTCAGGTGTTCGCAACTCGGCTAGCATCATCTGTTGCGGTTGACGGCGGCATGGTCCGGTTGCGGAGTAGCACCGGTGGCCACGTCACGCTTCCATGACTCCAACGCTGCTGCCATGCGGTTAGCCCGTAAGGGATGAAGCTTGGCCAAATTCATTGACTCGTCAAGATCGTCATTTAGGTTAAAAAGCCCGCCCTTGTTACCGGCCACGAATTTCCAAGGCCCCTCACGATGCGCCTGACCTTTCCAGAAAAACTTCCGTTGGCCAAGCGACTTACCTTCGAGCAGCACGGGCCGCAGGCTTACGCCGTCCAACACGAGCCCTTCGGGCGTCTTGACACCGGCGAAATCGAGAATCGTGGGCATGAGGTCAAGCGAAATGACCATTTCTTCGCTCACCTGACCTGGCTCAATTTTTCCCGGCCACCAAGCAATACCCGGCACACGGTGGCCACCCTCCCACACCGAGCCTTTTCTGCCACGAAACGGAAATCGGTAACCCTCCGGGCCACCCATATAGGCATGGCCATTATCGGAGCAAAAAATCACAANAGTGTTCCTCGAGATCTTTAACTCGACCAGTTTGTCAAGCACTTGACCGACGCACTCATCCATCGCCGTCATCATCTGGACGAAAGCGGCCTCGACCGGAGTTTTCGTCTTTGAACGATTCTTTTTAGGCCCACGCTGTACCGGACTATCCGGACCCTGGAACGGTGAATGCACAGCCTCATGNGCAACATAGAGACTGAATGGCCGATGCTTGTTGTCCTCAATGAACCGCAANGCATGTTTTGTGATCAAGTGCGTTGAATAACCCTCCTCCACAACNGTNNCNAAACCATCCCACCAATCATATACTTCCATTCGGTCGTAGTGCGATAAGTAGTCGATGTTGCCACTGATGAAACCACGAAACGACGCAAAACCATGGTGCATCGGGTTGAACTTTTTTTTGTAACCTAGATGCCACTTACCAAAGAGAGCAGAAATGTATCCAGCCTTCGCCAGCAACTCTGGAAACGTGTGTTCGCTAGGCCACAAGCCACGATGATGATCCGGCACCTTAGGATCGGCATTTATGACTGTAGGCACACCGGCACGCTCCTGGTAACGGCCTGTCATCAGCCCGGCACGTGTTGGGCTGCACACCACACCGCTCGAGTGATAGTCGGTGAAGCGCATCCCCTCCCGGGCCATCCGATCAAGGTGCGGCGTATGGAGCCAACCACCGTACGCGCTGGTCGCGTTGTAGCCCATGTCATCGGCCATAATAATAATGAAATTTGGCTTTGCAGTACCGGCGCATAGAACCACGACCAAGGCTCCCATCAGGCAAATCGAATGTTTCATTTCAATATTAATTGCGACCCTGCTCGGCCAAATAACAGATCAGGTCAGCGAGCTGTTGTTTACTGAGATTAGCAGTTAACCCAACCGGCATCGCCGAACCCAATTCGGTTTGTTCCCGAATTTCACCTTGAGGAATTATAATCGTCGCTGCCTGAGTCAACGGTCGGAGGATGACATCCTTTGCACGCGAGCGTTGTTCGTAGCCCTGATGTATTTGTCCATTTTTGGTGGTCACCTGCAAAAGACTGTAGCCCTCCTTCACATGGCGTCCCGGCCAGATAGTTTCCTCGATGATTCGCTCTGTAGTAAGCGTGTTGCCGATCGTTTCCAACTCCGGCCCAATGAACGGGATGCCGTTATTGTTGGCCGCACCCACCTTATGACAAGCGATACAACCAACAGCAGAGAACAACTGCTTGCCATTGGCTGAATCGGCCTTGATTGATGCCTTGACCAAGCTGGAAACATAGCCAGTCGAGTATGTCGGCACGTTGTTTTTCAATCCAACCACTTTGCCAAGATAATCCATCAACTTGGTTTCGCTGCTCCCAATAGATTGCAACCTGGACAAAGCNACCGCAGCTGGAGCCTTGCCAATACGGATTTTATCCAAGGCCTCCGTCAGTGCATCACCNCCGGCCTCGCGGTTGAGGAATGTTTGCAGTACTTCGTCGATCGACTGGCTGCCAGCGACCATGCCAGCACCAAGCTTGGCTGCCTCGGNCAAATCCAAACGGGCAAGACTTTCCAATCCTGCAATCCGAAATCGGATCGGCACGTCGCTACTGACCAACTTGGCCAAGCGTTTGATTTCATTNNTGCCCAACTCGCCCAAGGCANGCAACGCAGCCAAGCGCGTGGATTGGCTATAAACATTATCGAATGCCAACGCAGCCGCGGCCTCATGTAGTTCCGTAACCTTCCAACGAGCAATCAATTGAATCGCCTGAACTCGCAATTGATCATTCGTACCCTTGAGTACTGAACGAAGGATGACCTGCAAATCACCTTCAGGTTTTTNGTCTCGCCGAGAGGCTNCGAGTGCGNCCCATGCTGCCTCTTGGCTGGTGGTGGACAAGTGAAAATCCGGTTCAAAAATTTGGCGCAACTCCCCCGGCCCACCGAGGGAGGCTATGCCCTTAAATATGCCCGGCAACCCATCGGGCTTGATTTTCTCCGATTTGGCCAAAGCCATCAACCGGGAGAGCATTTTACTCGAGCCACCTCTCTCGAACACTGCAAGCATCGAGTCGGTGTCATCGGCAAAGTCGAGCGTGCCCTCAGTGAGTCCGTCCATCCAGAAACGTTCCTGATGCCGCACTGCCTGAGTGAATGCGTAATCGATCCACTTGTCTCGAGAGTGTCTCGTGACCGACTGGGCGGCCAACTNGACCGCTGAAGTGTNCGAAATCTGGCCACATGAAAGAATTGCCTCAAGCCGCACCTGTGGATGGGAATCATTCGCAGCCAACTCAAGTAATTCGTAAGTGTTCGCCAATCGATCATGCCAGCGACCGGCGATACGGGCCGCGTAAGCACGGACGCGATGATCGTCAGACGCCAACGCTCGCTTGATTAATTGCTGGCTGGGGACCTCGGCGGTCGCACAGAGAGCCAGTGCCTCAAACAGATTACGACTGTAATTCGGTTCGTTGGTGTTCATTCTGCGAACCCAACGATCTGCCATATCACTCACCAGCGAAACGCGGCGCTTGCTCAACTCGAACTTTGCCTGCTGACGCGTCCATCGTTCAGGCGCCTTGAGCATGTCAAGCAGTTGGCCGGTGGAGGCCTTTGCAAAAGCCGGCTTGGGAGCAAGCGGGTTTTTTTTGTAAGTAACGCGCCAGATTCGGCCATGGTGCAGGTCGCGTGTCGGGTCACGGAAATAATCGTCCTGATGGCAGATAATGTTGTTGTAAAAATCAGCCACATAAATTGCGCCGTCCGGCCCCATGCGAATATCTACCGGGCGAAATTTTCGGTGGCTCGACTTAAGTACCGGTTCACGCCAGTCAAGTTTGAAGCCGGAACCGTCGGGCTGCAGTTCGAAGCGCTTCACAGTGTTGGATTTGAAGTCGTTTATCACAAACTGGCCGCGCATCGATTCCGGCATATTTCGGCCGTTCAGCATCTCAACACCGCAGTATCCTCCAGGGTTGCCAATACGACCAAGGCGCAACCGATGCTTGGCCGGAATGGATGCCGGGGTCAGGTAGCTCACACCTCCGGCACCGTCTACNACGAGCGATTGACCCCAGTCATCAAACACCACACCCCACGGGTTGCCTGGCCCCATAAAATCGTCCAGCAAACCATGCAACTCCAGTCGACCCGGTCGCAGACGATACACACCGGCTTGGTACAGTGACGAGACGCCCCAAGGCGTCTCAACCCGGGACTCTATGCCGTCACCCTGACAGAAAAACAGCTCCCCACCCGGACTCCACGTGAACGAGTTCATCGCTTGGTGCGTATCGCCAGTACCAAAACCACTCAACACCACCTTGCGTTCATCCGCCACGCCATCGCCATCTTTGTCGCGCAGAAAAAGTAAATCGGTTGATTGTCCGACATACACCCCGCCATTGGCGATTTCCAAGCCGGTCGGAATGTTCAAACCATCGGCAAACACGGTCGAGAGATCCGCTTGACCATCACCGTCGGTGTCAGTGAGCAGAATAATTTTGTCGTTTGGTATCTCACCCGGTTTGAGGTGTGGATAGGTCCATGTACAGGCTACATACATTCGGCCCTCGGCATCCCAACGCATAGTGAGCGGATTTTCTACGCCAAGTTTTTCAGAGACAAACAGGTTCACCTTAAAGCCGTCAGCAGGTCGAAACTCCTTAAGTTCTTCCTCCTCTGAAACAGCCGGTGTAGGCGGAGGCAATGGAATCTGCTTTGCTATCCTAGGCTTGGCCAAACCCTTTGCCACGGCGGCCACATTCAGTTCTGCAGCATCGATGAGTCCCGGAATCTGATCGCGCTCGTCACGGATGCTTGGAATATTTTTCTGGTTACCGATACTAAATACGCGACGGTTATCATCACCGAACAGGCATTTCCAGTTAGCAGGCCGCCAGTAATCGAACCACAATCGATGCTTCTCTCGCACCGAAATCAATAAGTCACCCAATGCATCAAATCCATCTTCACGCTCTATNCCAAGCGCCGCCGCGATTTTCAAAGCAAAACTAGCATGCTGATCGGGCGCCACATGGAGACCATTCGAGGTAAATGTCTCCTCGGCGTCGTTGAACAGATCTACAAACAACGCCTGGTGATCATTGGCGGTTACCCGCAATGCATTAACATAACGCTTCAGGTCGACGTTGCGCTTGCGCAGATCGGGATAAAGAGAATCGACTGCGTTTTCAAACGGCGTAGGCGAGAGTACGATCAATTGTCGATCCTCACCGCGCAATCGTCCGAACAATTTGTCGCTGGCTTCGACAAATTTCCCGACTCCTTCAACGCCAGCAAATGCCTCATTCTTGCCGAGTTGAACAATCACCACCGTCGCCTTGAGATTGNCCAACTGGGTTTCGAGATTACCTAGNCCCTTGATGCCTCGGAAACCACCACTGCGCCAACGATCGATTTCAGTGCCAAGAGCGAAAACTGTGTCGGCCTCCCAAGAAAGATCCCTAAATCGAGGCACATCATTTCGAAATTCCGATGTCAGTAACGCTTCAAGATGACCACTGCGCTGCGCGCGCACCATGTCCGTGCCGCCAAGGAAAACAACCACATCGTCCTTGGTCANTTTCAGTGGTGACACTGCNNNGNATGNAATANTCGCTGNCAACCACATCAAAAAAAAGNAAAACAATCTCACATTCTGGAAAAGTTACTGCCGGGATTGAGCCATATTTGGGCTAGTGAAACGAGCCTGTTTTGTGCTTGGATAGAAGCATTCAACGGCGGGAACGTTTGGGCGGCGCCGAGCGGTGCTGTAGCCAATGAATGTCGACATTCTTTGGCGATGAAACAAAGATTGGGATGTTGACACCCTTCCGGATTGTAACCGAAGTACGAGGGTCAATCCATTTCTTGATCACCGCATGGCCATCGGCCAACGTCACCCCACCAGCATTGTTGTGGTAACTGGCTGGATAATCAACCCAACGAGTGGCATTAGGGTTTCGAGGGTTGTAGCCAGTCATGTCCACGGCAAAGTAACCGTTGTTGATCCGATCCTCCCGCTGGTCCAGTACGACATATAGCTCGCTCAACGACTTACCCGAGACATCCGAAAGCTTCCGAATCGGCCGGTAACCAGCTTGCCATGCCTGCAGAGCTGGCGGGTTAAGAAACCCGTTCATCGAAATGCTCCGCACGCGGGGTAACTGTTTTCCACCGTGACGTGAGGTACTCTTGTCAGCGGGGCATTTCCATACGCCGATACTCTGGTGGTACGGCCAAAGGCGACTCTGCATGAGGTAGACCGTGTTGGTGTTGTCGGGCACCGACTGTGCGTAGTTCAGCCANCCCTTTACCCACGACCGGTTGCGCGTCGGAAACACCGCGTTCGGCACGAGCCTTCCGTCGTGGTCATCAGTATACATTGCCCAAGAAAAACTCATCTGCCGCAGGTTATTCATACAACTGATACCGGTTGCCTTGGCCTTCGCCCTAGCCAACGCCGGCAGCAATAGGCCGGCTAGGATGGCGATGATAGCGATCACCACCAGTAGTTCGATCAGTGTAAAGCCTCGAAGTTGACACTTGGCCAATCGCATCCTTCAGTCATCCTGTAAGGTTTCAGATCCCATAACAATGGCCAAAAATCAGGCATGATCAGTATGCCTTTGCTAATTTTCTTGCTCATGAAAATTCTTTTGGATTTCTGTCACGCAGACGCTCTCTCCATCCTTCCTCAAATACAACACCAAATACAGCTTCAAACGGAACTCCGATAGCTTGACCGTGACCTCGCATTCCGACAAAATTTACCGGACTCGAATCCTACTGTAATGACCTTAAAAAATATTGCTGGCCAAGCCCTTCTGCCCGAAGTGGAGGCGTTTCTTTCCAAGAAAATCCACGGCGCCGTGATCGGTGGACAAGAAGTGTTTGCCTCCAACGGAGACACATTCGAAACCCACGATCCCGGTACCGGGGAAAAACTTGCCACTGTGGCTAACATGCAACCGGACGACGTCGAGCATGCCGTTGCCTCAGCCCAAAAGACATTTAACGAAGCCGACTGGGCTCGACTGCCTGCAAACGAACGTGGCGTTCAACTCATGCGCCTCGCGGACGCGGTAGAACAGCAAAAGCTAATCATCACACAAATTGAGTCGCTGGACTGTGGGAAGATCGCGGCCCAAGCAGAGGACGACGTCCAAAACTTCATCGATACCATCCGTTATTTTTGTAACCTAGCACAAGGGCTATCCCTCGACACCGCAATTCCGGTGGCTGGTCACGAAGCCTCGGTGGTGCGGCACGCCTGGGGGCCGTGCGGCTTTATCGTGCCGTGGAATTTCCCGTTCCTTCTCTGTGGATGGGGCATTGGCCCTGCAATGGCCGCCGGCAACACCTGCGTAGTCAAGCCGGCTGAAGACACCCCACTCTCAACCCTGTACGTCGCACACTTGGCCAAGGAGATCGGCATACCAGACGGGGTGATAAACGTCATCCCCGGCGTCGGCGAATTAACCGGTGCCGCCCTGTCCAAGAATCCAAATCTTTGCCGCATGTCCTTTACAGGGTCACCAGAAGTCGGACGCATGGTGGCACGCGAATGCGGACATAACCTGATCCCGGTGAAGCTCGAACTGGGGGGCAAGGGCGCAGCGGTGATCTTCGACGATGTCGACATCCCCGAAGCCGCAGACAAACTCGCGCAAGCCATCACCTTCCACACCGGACAGGTCTGTTGCGACGCCACACGATGGCTGGTTCAAAAATCGATTTACGACGATTTCGTAAATGCCGCCGTCGAGCGACTCAAGGCGGTTCAGATCGGTCACCCGCTTGGCCAAGCGACACAAATGGGACCAGTCGTCAGCGATACTCAGCACAGACGCGTTCTTGGCTACCTTGAAAAAGGCACGGCTGCCGGCGCCGAAACCGTGCTTGAGGGCGGCGCTGCAAAAGTTGAAGGCTGTGCCGGTGGCCATTACGTCAAGCCGGCCCTGCTGGCCGGTTCGCTCGACAATATCGCGGCACGTGAGGAAATTTTCGGCCCGGTGGCATACCTCGCCCCATTCAGTGACGAAAGTGAAGGCATCCGCTTGGCAAACAACACGGACTACGGCTTGGCAAATAGCGTTTGGTCCAGCGACCTCTCACGCTGCAAGCGTGTCGCATCTCAGTTCGAAGCGGGCAATGGGTGGATTAATTCGCACAATGTAGTCGTCCATGGAGTTCCCTACGCTGGCGTTAAAAAGAGCGGCATGGGTGGAGGGGTCGTAAGCATTGAAACACTTCTTGACTATTATCGTAACCTTTCTGTTATTCGNCCACTTTANGTTCTTTAAGAACGCCTGAGCTGTAGCAANGAAANTTAGCNGTTAAGCCTCTTTTANTTTGAAAGCNCACCCTNGCCTTAAGAAATCGNCTCGNGCTCTTAATTGATCTTTTTATATTGGCTTCAAATGTCAGGTCAATGCCTCGCCCATTTGCCCCAAACACGCAAATACTCAGGAATGATCAGTTCCCCATCCCCGTTCGTGTCCAGCGCCTTGAAAACCTTGCTGGCCAATTTCTCATNCTTTAGCTTTCNACTNNCCAAGAATTCCTTCCCAGTCAACCTGTTGTTGCCGTTAGCATCCATCTCGCTGAATATCAACTTCGCTTCGTCAGTGATAAGTCGATTTTCGACATACTCAGCCTTGGAGACGAAGCCGTCATTGTTCGAGTCCGATGCCTGAAAAATACCCTGTCTTGACTGGGGAGTCAGATATGCCCCGTTCTCGATGTATTCCTTTTTTGAATGCCGCCCGTCCCTNTCGGCATCAGTGAAACCAAAGACTCGACGATAGTTGGCCAATTCGNGTTCGGTACCCCCATGGCGCCCTTTTGCGCCGAAAAGCGAAAGAATCTCACGAGTTGAAACCCCTTCAACGTGCTTTGCNACTGGAGGAAGTGGCTNTAGCGGCTGGGTGATGAGGCCGCGAGATCGAGCCGGAATCTCACTGCCAACTCTGCGACTCCGGTTCGCACCAAAGTTCGGGCGCAATTCTTCTGCCGTGAGTTTGCCATCCTTATTCTTATCTAGTTTTTTGAGTGCAGTGACAGAAACCTTGATTTCGGCATCGGAAATTTCCCNGTTCCCATCAGCGTCAAGCGCGGTCATGATTGGAAGAACGCGCATAATACCATCACGGCCAGCCTGTCCAAAAAGCGTCAATGCTNCAGTCAACNAAATCATGGCGACAAAGGATACGCGAAAGTCATCTNTTGATCTCATTGTTTTTCCTTTAACTGATGAAANAACTTTAGAGCCCGCTNGACACTTGTCCAAGNCTCACACGGGCTCGAATATAATAGTGCAACNGATNAANATCCAATCCATTTAGCGAATGAATTGATTCACGAAATCAGCACCAAGCCCGACCTGTTCGAAATGTGAACGACACATCTCTATCTTTGTGTGTACATCGTCATGGCGGATGGGTTTGTCGTTTTGATCAAAGTAGACCAGTGCTCCGAAAACATGGAAAAGTGTGATCATATCCTCTGAATCTTCATCGACCATCAATGTGTGAATCTCGCCAGGAGGCTCAAAGACAAACATACCCGGCTTAGCAATCCATTCATGCTCAAGATAACGCCATTGNCCCTTCAAGACATATCCATATACCGGNGCAGGATGGCGATGGCGATTCATCACGCCGCCCTTGGCAATCCGCAACAGGTTCACCCACTCGCCATTGGTGGTATTAAACAACAGGGGACGAAACCAGATTTTATCGGCTTGTGGCACCCACAAACGCTCATCGTCTGGTATTGCTTCTGTAACAAGATCAGTAATCGACTGAGTGGCCTGTAATGGGTTTGTCATGAAATCAGTCTACAAGATAACCACCATCAACGGGTAATACGGCGCCCGTGATGAATGATGCCTTTGAAGAGAGTAAAAATAAAGCCGCATGCGCTACTTCCTGAGGCAACCCCCAACGCCCCATCGGTGTTCGTCTAAGAATGTTATTATTACGCTCCGGATCTTTACGAAGAGACTCCGTAAAATTCGTTTTAATCCAACCCGGCATGAGAACATTGACGCGAATGCCTTTTGGCGCCCAAGCGACCGCAAGCGACTTAGTCAACTGCACAACCCCACCCTTGCTGGCCGCATATGCCGGAGCGTGGGGCGCACCCAGTTTGCTGTAAAGTGAACCGATATTCAAAATACTCCCGGAGGAANCTTCTAGTTTGGGCTGGCACAATGTGCACAAACGATGAATCGCAGTAAGGTTGACCTCGAGGACAGAAGCAAAATCATCGGTGTTATATTCCTCCTGACGCCGAATAACACCNGCACTATTCACTAGATGATCCAATTCACCACAATCCTTAATTAATTGCTGCAAGGCAATGTCATCTGTGACATCCAACTCTACTACACGAATATTGTCGTGAACGGAATCAACCGCATTTAACCCTGCGGCAATCACTTNAACTCCCTCGTCAGCCAGAGCCTTGGCAATCGCCAGGCCGATCCCGCTGGTGCCGCCTGTNATCAATGCTTTGCGCTCTTTGAATTGGTTGGGCACATATTTATTTTAACACGGAGTCGTAATCTGAAAAAGGCAATTAAAGGTTAGGTATTTTCAAAACAACGCAGCTTTGCTTTGCTGCTTTAATGGGTTTGTCATAATTTTTCCGTGTGCCGNCATCATCCGANAAACCCCTCGACAAGGCAGAGCTTACCGAAGGAGATGTCAATCTNTCCGCGCGCCGCCTTTCTTGGCAGCAGGCTAACGTGGATAAGGCCACCCATAAAACACTCGGNCGCGACTCGGCCGCCTTTCTGCATCAATCGCTCTCCACGCCGTGTCTCACCGAATTGATCGGATGCGATGGCATTTACCTGACCGATGCCGCAGGGCGACGTTACATGGATTTTCATGGAAACAGCCTTCATCAGATCGGCCACGCGCATCCAAGGGTTGTTGAGGCAGTCAAGCGGCAACTAGACGTCTTGGCCTTCTGCCCAAGGCGTTTCACCAACCAACCCGCCATTTCCCTCGCCGAACGCTTGACAAAGCTCGCACCGGGCAGTCTGGNCAAGGTGCTGTTTGCACCAGGCGGAACAGCAGCAATTGGCATCGCGATGAAACTCGCCCGTTACGCAACCGGCCGGCACAAAACGATTTCGATGCTGGACTCATTTCACGGCGCGTCGCTGGACGCTATCTCGATTGGAGGCGAGGCACTGTTTCGCGACGGACTCGGCCCGCTACTACCCGGCTGTTTTCACGTCGCTTGGCCAAATGCAGAAGCCGATGCAGAAGCTATTGAACGTATTCTGGTTGAGGAGGGCGATATTGGCGCAATTATCGCGGAACCGATGCGCTGCACCACCATCGATCTACCACCAGACTCGTATTGGCGACGCGTACGAGAGTTGTGCGATCAGCACGGCACGCTACTTGTCTTCGACGAAATCCCGCTCGCGCTTGGCCGCACCGGCCGGATGTTCTGTTGCGAGCACAGCGGCGTAACGCCGGACATCCTCGTGCTTGGCAAAGGACTTGGAGGAGGCGTGATGCCGATGGCCGCCGCGATCGCACGGGTCGATCTAGACATCGCACCAGACCGTGCTCTGGGCCATTATACACACGAGAAAAGTCCGCTCGGCGCTGCGGCCGCATTAGCCACACTCGAAGTGATCGAAACAGAAAATCTGCTCGAGCGCTCTCGCAAATTGGGCACCCAAACCATCGGAAAACTACGGGAGTTGCAACAGCGATATGAATCGATCGTCGACGTTCGCGGGCTTGGCCTCGCCATAGGCGTCGAATTGAACTGCCACAACGCAGCCGAACGCGTTTTGTACGACTGCCTAGCCAAAGGCCTAAGCTTTAAAATCTCCAATGGAACCGTCCTCACCCTCACCCCACCACTGATCATCACCGACGAAGAGATGTCCGAAGCCATAACCATTCTGGATACAGCGCTTGGGCAGCTTTAGCGGGTGCGCTCGCGGGTGGATTGCATGAGTTCCTGCATACGGTTAAGTGTTTTTTTTGCGGAGGGAATCTTGGCTAGATTGGTGAATTCGTCTGGGTCAACTTTGTAGTCGTAAAGCTCAATCCCATGCGTTCCCCCACCCCACTCAGTATAACGATATCGCTCGGTGCGGATAGTATGGCCAAGAGGCTTTGAACCTTTAACGCCGCGCGGCATTTTCCCGCGAGCCCGGGTAACGGTGAAGGCCGCATTGCGAACGGTTTTCGAAGGGTCGTTCAACACCTGAACAATACTTTTACCCTTCAAATGAGGCGGCTTGGGCAAGCCGCACAAGTCAGCAAGTGTTGGATAAAGATCAATCAGTTCCACAAGCGCCTCAGAACTATTCCCAGCTTGCTTAGTCCCTGGCACGGAAATGATCATAGGGACGCGAACGCTACCCTCAAAAAGGTCGCTTTTCTGCCAAAGCCCATGATGACCGAGATGGTATCCATGGTCGGAAAAGAAAACCACGATGGTATTTTCAGCCAACTTCAACTCATCCAATGCTTCAAGTAATTTACCTATACAGGCATCCATCAATGATATGGAAGCGTAGTAGGCTTGAATGATTTCCCTACGTTTCGCAACTGAAAGTTCGCGCTGGTGCGGTCGGTCATGCAGCGCTAAAGAAGGGATATCGTCACGGTCACCCGACTCCTCCAGCACGGGATCAATCTTGTCGAGTGAGTAGAGTTTTGCATAGTGCGCCGGGGCGACATATGGGGTGTGTGGCCGAAAGAAGCCTATCGCGAGGAAGAAAGGTTTACCGGTCTTGTCTGGATGATGATCTTTCATGATTTGAATGGCATCAAGTGCTCCCTTTCCATCTGTGTGGTCCTCGTCTTTGCTTTCGGTTATCCGCCACGAGATTGTGCCACCGTACTTGCCTTTGATGAGTGTCGAAATCGGCTCCAATTCNGTACGATCGATACCAATCGGGTTGACCACCTGATTCCATGACGCCGGATCATCCTCACCCGAGGTACCTATTTGAAGTGGAACACCGTAATGGTATATCTTACCNACGCGNGCAGCNAAGTAGCCGTTGTTCATGAAATGCTGCGACAGNGTGGTGATNTCTGGATGGCGTTTACGNAAGTCGCCAGCGTTGGAAAGNACACCTGTCTGCTCGGGNTAGAGTCCGGTCATCAGCGAAGCACGACTGGGATTACAAACGGGNTACTGACAATAAGCCCGGTCNAANCGCATACCTCGCTTTGCCAAGCGATCGATNTTCGGTGATTGGACGAGCNGATGACCNTAGCAACCGAGGTCATTGTTTAGGTCGTCCACGGCGATGAATAGNACATTCGGTTTGGCTGCCGATCCCGATTTGGTGAAGCAAAATGCGACAATGAAAAANGNCAGCAAAANCAGTTTTTTTCGAAAAAGCATCAGNAAAAATTAACAAAAAAAGGCGAAGTGGGAAGATTTTTCANTTAAGCTTNCGCTTGGGCNCGTTTANAAAAGTGTTTACACCTCGCCAACGCAGATGCACGGTTTCCGCGTCCGAGGCCGGGCCAAAGCGGGCCCACACCCCAACCATGACATTAAACTATCGTTTGCAGGATCTGCGCTGGCCAAGCGCAATCTTCCTCATAGGTACGCTGTTAACCACTTTCGTTGGCTTGCCTATTTTCTTTTACCAATTCGGAAACCAGATCAACTGGTGGCTGCATGGTGCCGTGTTTGTAGGGATGTTCATCGCTTCCGGCCTTAGTATTACTTTGGGATATCACCGATTATTCTCCCATTTATCGTTTAAGGCAAAATGGCCTGTACGACTGTTCACGCTTATATTTGGAGCCACGGCCATGGAAAACTCCGCACTCGAATGGTGTTCGGATCATCGCCGCCACCACAAGCACACAGACGATGATCAAGACCCTTACAACATCCAAATGGGATTCTTTCATGCGCACATTGGCTGGGTTATATTCCGCCCGATCGGCGGTGAAGTGCCTTTGACCAATGTCAACGACCTGAAGGCTGACCCACTGGTTCGATGGCAGCATAAATGGTGGGGAGTGATTGGAATCTTGGTCGGCTTCGGCCTTCCCTCTCTCATCGGCTGGCTCGCCGAAGGTGGTATCGGCGCGGCTGCAGGCCTACTGATGGGTGGCGTGGCAAGACAAGTCATGGTGCATCACATGACCTTTTTCATCAACAGCCTTTGCCACACATTGGGTAGTCAACCTTACTCGGACCGATGCTCGGCCAAGGACAGTTGGTTTATGGCGCTCTTCACCTTCGGAGAGGGTTACCACAACTTTCACCACGAATTTCAGCATGACTACCGCAACGGCGTAAAGCCTTGGCAGTTTGACCCTACCAAGTGGTGCATCCGTGTACTCGAGAAACTCAAGCTCGTCTCAAATCTTCGCCGCGTCCCCAACGAAACGATCGCCGTGGCAGAGATCCACGAGAAACAGCGGCTACTTAACGAACGGCTTTCCACATATAGTGAGTCCATCTGTACAAAGGCCCAGCGGCTTTTTAACGAAGCGCAGGACCAACTCACGACCGCCCACGAGACATGGGAGGCNTCTAANAAAGAATACGCCCGGGCGTTACGCCAGCAGNTCGACACCACAAAGGAGCAATTAAGCGAATTGCAGCAGCATCTGGAGCAATCCGTTTTGGAGTTGCGACAAGCGATCCNCGATTGGCATGATGCCCATCGNGGTCTCGTTCTGCAGTTGTCCTAATCTGGCGATTGGNCAAACGCCCNATTTGTGACGGNACNACTATGTGCCTTGCCTATTTAAGANGTTACATATATTTCGCTAAANNCAANAACGGGTTTGCCTACATACCNTCCTTCGNCCACCATNAGGCCAGAAGCANNTTTCCAATGAAAATTAAACCATTCATTCAAGGCTTTATNGCAGCATCGATNCTAACACTAGCCGGGCCAGGCGTGGCGAAAGACACCGGGACGCTCGACGTTTACTGGGTGGACGTCGAGGGCGGCGGCGGCACGCTAATCGTGACGCCCGCGGGCGAATCGATCCTCATCGACACCGGCATGCCGGGCGGCCGCGATCCAAATCGAATCTACAAGTCAGCCACCGAAGTCGCCAAATTGAAGCAGATCGACCATCTCATCACCACCCATTTTCATATCGATCATTTCGGNGGTGCGGCCGAGCTGTCTCAAAAAATACCGATCAAAAATGTATGGGACAATGGCATACCGAAACGCGATCCAGATGGCAGGGCAAACTCCAGTTTTTTGCTNCGTATAAAGCCATACCGCAATATGAACGTCGGCAAGCGCCATGTCATTCAACCCGGTACTCAGCTCCCGCTCAAGCAGNTACCAGGTCAGCCCGANGTAAGAGTGCAATGCNTGGCGGCGATGCAGAAATTTACAGACGTCCAAAAAGACACGCCACTCAATCCACTCACCGACAAGGTCAAATGGATTGACGAAGACACATCAGATAATGCTAACAGTATNGCCGTGGTGGTGGAACTAGGTGAATTCCGGTTTTGGGATGGTGGCGACCTCACGCAGAACACCGAGGCGCGACTGGTTACCCCGGTCAACCGTGTCGGCAAGGTGGACGTTTATCAGGTTAATCATCATGGACTGGACTACAGCAACAATGCCGTCTTTATCCAGAGCTTAGCCCCAACCGTGTCCGTGATGAATAACGGCGTGACTAAAGGCTGCGGACCCTCGTCATTCGCCGCCCTAAAAAATGCCAATATCAAGGCAATGTACCAAGTTCACAAGAACCTCCGTGACGACATTGAAAACAACACCAGTGATAACTTCATTGCCAACCTGACTCGCGACTGCGATGCACATCACATCCACATGTCCGTCGNACCGGACGGGGGACAATACACCTTTAATATTCCCAGCCGAAGTCACAGTCGGACGTACAAGACACGCAGAAAATAACTGCCACTACCAACCAGGCATTCGCCTGCGAAGATGATTTACCTCGACCACCTCACCACCACCCCGCCACTACTTGAAGTAGTCGAAGCCATGCAGCCTTGGCTGCAGATGCAGTTCGGCGCACCGACAGCTCTACACCGGATGGGCTTTGAGGCGCGCGATGCCATCAACGAAGCCCGGAATCAAGTAGTCAAATTAATCAATGCCGCCGAGCCGGAAGAAATCATCTTCACCTCAAGCGGCACAGAGGCAATCAACCATGCGATTAAAGGAGCCNCCCTNGCCAAGCGGCGGTTCGGAAACCACATTGTCACAACTCCNATCGAACATCCGGCTGTCCTCGGCTCAATCACATGGCTGGAGAAACACGGATTCAGCAGCACTCATGTCAGCGTCAATACCAAAGGCCAAATCAATCCCAGCGAGTTTTACCAAGCGATAACCGACGAAACCGTCCTCGTCTGTCTGCATCTCGCGAACCATGATCTTGGCACCGTTCAACCCATNGNCGAACTGGCAAAACTCACCGGTGACCGTGGGATTCCNTTGTTTATCGATGCCACCGCCTGCGGTGGCTGGCTNCCCATCGACGTCCAGAAACTAGGCATCGATCTGCTGGCAATATCACCNCACAGGTTTGGTGGCCCGAAAGGCGCCGGCGTGCTCTNCCGCAAGCGCCGAACCGGCATCGANAATCTTATCCATGGNGGAATACAGGAAAACGAATGCCGTGCAGGAATCGAAAATGTGGCTGCTATCGTCGGAACAGGTATTGCCGCCCAACATGCTGCAGCTAAACTTGGTCAAGCCGCAGCCAATGCAGCCAAGCTGCAAAAGCGACTGCTTAAAGGGATACGCAGTTCGATTGAAGGAATTCACTTAAACGGTCCCGAGCCAGGTGAAGAACGGCTACCAACTCAACTCAGTCTGAGCACCAAGGGCGTCGAGGGTGAAGGCCAAGCGCTGATGCTCGACATGCGTGGCGTTGCGATCGCTGCCGGAGCAGCGTGCACGACCCGGTCGTTGCGCCTGCCCCCTGCCCTCCATGCCATCGGGCGTGATGCTGACCTCGCCAAGGGCACAACACTTTGGAGTATTGGCCGCAACAACACTGAAAATGAGATTGATCAGGCAGTCGAATTATTTGCCGCCATAACCACCAAGCTGCGCTCCATGTCCCCAGCCAGTTAATTTTCAGTAATTCAAGAAAAAGTTAACTTGAATCGCTAAAACTTATCCTGTAGTAAAGCCGCGCGTAACTGAGTTCAAATGGCTGAAGTAGAGGAAAAATACGAAGATAATGCTGCTGGGAAATTTTTTGTCGACGAACAATGTATCGACTGTGATCTCTGCCGCGAAACCGCACCGAGCTGTTTCACCCGTAATGATGACGGAGGTTATTCTTTCGTTCATAAACAACCTGAAAACGAAGACGAAGAAGCACAGTGCAAGGACGCAATGGAGGGATGCCCTGTAGAGGCAATCGGCGACTTTGGCGACCAATAGTCACCCCTTTATTTAGCCGTTTTATTTAGGCGGCGTAGCAGCATATTAAGCGCATAATTCACCGTGGCGTTCTTGAAAGACTCACGGCCGAATGGATGGAATTTTCGTATCGCAATCGACCGGCATCCCTTTGATGCCAAACCAAGCCAGACAGTGCCGACCGGTTTCTCCGGCGAACCACCAGTCGGTCCAGCAATGCCGGTAATGGATAGAGCATGATCAGCGCAGCTTGCCTCAAGAACACCTTCGGCCATCTCGATTGCCACCGATTTGCTCACCGCACCATCCTTCGATAAAATGGATGCATTCACACCTAGCAGTTTCTCTTTCATCGCATTGCTATAGGAGAGTACACCGCCGGCAAACACAGCAGATGCCCCGGGCACGTTGGTGATTTGATGCCCGAGCAACCCTCCGGTGCAGGACTCTGCAACGGCCACCGTTTCACCAATGGCGATTAGTCGTTCGACAACCGCCTGCGCAATCGTCTGGCCGTCGATGCCGTAAATATGTTTTCCGATCGCTTTGCGAACTACCGTCTCCGCCTCGGCAATGACGATCGGCATGTCCGGACCGCTTCCGCTCAACCTAATATCCACCTGTCCTATGCGGGCGCAATAGCCCAGCTCAAGACCTCGATCCAAAAATGGCCGGATTACATCCTTAAGTTTCTCCTCCACCATCGATTCGCCAATGCCTAGACTGCGTAAAATCCGATGGTGAAACTCCTGCTCTAAAGGAAAATTTTTTTCCAAAAAAGGTAACACCTGCTCGGCAAACATCGGGCGCAACTCACGTGGCGGCCCAGGCAACATGATCAACCATGCCGGATCCACATTGGTCCCGAAAGGGTTGGGTGAAAGCTTGATTCCCAAACCAGGCGCCGTGCCATGCAGGTTTGGGAATACCACCGCATCTTTGGGCACTTGTGCCTGAACAAGAACCGAATCTGGCATGGATCGGTTGCGCTTCCTAAAATAGTCCTCGATGTGCGCCTCAACAGCAGCATCCCGACTAAGTGGCCGACCGAAAAAATCGGCCAACAGTCCCCGAGTCAAATCGTCAGAAGTTGGGCCAAGACCACCTGTTGTAATGACAAGCTGGGAACGGCTCATTGCTACCTGAACCGCCCCACAAATAGACTCGCCTTCGTCCGGCACAGTAAGCTGTCGCGAAAGGATTCGACCACGCTCTGCCAAGCGTTGGCCTAGCCATTGTTGGTGGGTGTCAAGCACTTGGCCAAGCAGCAACTCGTTTCCAATTGTGATAAGTTCAATATCCATCCCTGGCCAAAAATTATCAGACCGAAACACTACAAAGTGCAAGCTTAGTAAAAATCAATCGTAGTTGACCTAGGCCAAATGGATGTCCATCCTGAAACCCATGCAACATTCTCCCGGTTTTTTGGTAGTGGTCGATGAAGCACGGACGCGCATAAGCGAAATCGACTTGGACCGAACCCGCGAACGCCTAGCCAATAACCCGAAAGCCATTCTAATTGATGTCCGTGAGGATCAGGAATGGACGGCCAATCACGCGACGAACGCGATTCATCTCGGCAAAGGTATCCTTGAGCGGGACATTGAGTCAGTAGTACCAGACAAGGACACAGAGTTGATCATGTATTGTGGCGGAGGATTCCGCTCGGTATTAACGGCGGATGTGGCTCAGCGGATGGGCTACACGAATGTCCACTCGCTCATCGGGGGCTACAAAGCGCTGGTGGATGCTGGTTGGGAAACAATGACCGGTGAATAAAGCGCCGCAGTTAGCCATAATCACCGTCAAGAAGACTACTTCATCTTATTAAAGGTGTTCTGCAGTATTTCCCAATCTTTCTTCCCTTCGAACTTGGCCTTCGCTGCATCGGATACCCCAGCTTCCAAAGCGTTTTTTGTTGGACGCTGCACCTGATAAAAAACACCGAACTTACCAGGAAAATCCTCACCAGCCATCTTGTAAGCAGCAGCCTCGTCGGTCACGTCGTGATCCTCCGGCACGAGAAGGTATTCGCCACCTTTGCGAGGATTAGAGGCATCAAAAGCACCCGCATAAAACTCGGTACACTCACTTAGACACTCGATAAAGCCAAAGCCATCGTGATCCATAGCCAAGTTCATCATCTCAAGTAGGTGCTTAGGATTAGTGTGCGAAGTCCGCGCAACGAAAGTGGCCCCGGCCGAAATAGCAAGTTTCATTGGATTTATCGGACGATCAAAAGCTCCCCAGTTGTCAGTTTTACTCTTGAAACCAAGCGGAGAAGTTGGAGAAGTCTGTTTCTTGGTTAATCCATAGACGAAATTGTCCATGACCAAATAGGTCATCTTGACATTCCTCCTAGCCGTATGCATGAAGTGGTTTCCACCAATCGAAAAAGCATCGCCATCGCCGCCAAAAGCAAAAACATGCAGATCCGGACGCGACAGCGACACTCCACTGGCAAAAGACAAAGCACGGCCATGTATATAATGTGCGCCGTGTGCCTGCACGAAATACGGAAAACGACTCGAGCAGCCGATGCCTGCCACGGTGGTTACCTTCTCATGGTAAATGTTTCGCTTCTGAATCAGTTTGTAGTAGATTGAGAGAACGGAAAAATCACCACACCCCGGACACCATGTTGGGTGATCCGCGGTTATCTCTTTCTTGGTCACCGGTTGACGCTCCTCAGCGTCCTGTGGCGGCGATTCTAATATAGCACTCTCACTCATGATAATGGAAAAATTAGGCGTTGATTAAAGCTGCATCCGNATTCCGTTGTTCATTGACACGGTCGAGAATCTCCCAAACTTTCCATCGTAAGGCATCAGTCTTGTTAATNCCCTGTATGCGGGGGTCGGCGAATCTGGCCCGCAGCACACCGGCCAACTGCCCATAACCGTGAACGCCACCGTCATTCATCTCGACAACGTATATTTTTTTGAACCGTGAAAAAATTTCCTCAAGCCCGTTCGGAAGTGGATTAATGTGGCGCAGCTTAAGAGCCGATATAGACTGNCCGTTGTTACCAGAATTATCAACTGCCTCGTAAAGCGGCCCAGTGGTTGAACCCCAGCCTACAATAAGCACCTCTCCAGAATCAGCTCCATATACCTCCGGCACAGGCAATTCGTTTGCTAAAGCATTTAGCTTATTTCGNCGCTTTTTGGTCATACCATCATGAAGATCCGGAGAGGCACTTGGATGACCCCACTCATCATGCTCAAGACCAGTCACCACNGGGTAACGCCCATCCTCAATTCGTGTGCCAGGAGCTCGATGCCTGCTAGCACCNGTTTCAGATTCCAAGTCGTAGGGCTTATGGGTGGNTGTAGGTGTCATATCAGGNGTCAAATCCTGACATATATCTTTCANATTCGGCTCATTAAACGCCTCGATCCGGGTCGCAATTGCCTGATCGCTAAGTAATATCACTGGGACGCTAAATTTTCTTGCGATGTTAACTGCTTCAATCGCTGTATAAAAACAATCCTCTACATTTGCAGCGGCTAAAACAACACGTGGGGAATCGCCATGTCCACCAAAACAAGCAATGTTTAGATCAGACTGTTCAACATTAGTCGGCAAACCCGTGGATGGACCACCACGCTGGATATCCACAACCACCAATGGCACCTCTGCCATCACCGCCCAACCGATCGCTTCGGTTTTAAGTGATATNCCAGGACCACTNGAACCTGTCACAGCCACACGGCCGCCATAGCTAGCACCAATCGCCATAGATACCGCTGCAATTTCATCCTCACACTGAATAAAAGCTCCGCCATACTTGGGCAACTCGCGGCGGAGCAATTCCATGATATCCGACCATGGTGTGATNGGGTAAGCTGCTCCGAATCTGACTCCGGCTGCAATCAAGCCATAGCCTAACGCCTCATTGCCGGACATTACTACCTGATTTGAGCGATCGACCTCGCTCTTAGTGAACTCAAAGAGGTCGACTATNTGGTCGGACTGGTAACGATACCCCGCCTGAAACGCGTCCATCGCCGTCTTCACAACACTATCCCCCTTGGCGGCAAAACGTTCGTTGATCAAGCGCTCGAGTCNCTCTAGATCCAGATTAAACATTCGGCTAATCAGACCGAGCGAATAAATGTTTTTACCCTTATCACGAGCAGTGCCGCCAATCGCCTCGACTGTCAGGCTGGAAATAGCGATCCCTATATGGCGGAATTTCTCAAGCCACTCATCTTTCGGCTCAATATGGTCNCTATCGTAAACCACAATNCCACCGNTGCGGAGATTACTGATATGGTTCTCGTAAGAATGCTGNTAGAACGCCANGAGCACATCAGCCTCATCACCAGCGCTTAGGACTTCTCCCGAGCCAAGGCGAACCTGAAAGATGGAAGGACCACCGGAAATGGTCGAGGGGATGGTCATCATAGTCATGACCTCCTGCTCGCTTCGACCGGCCAAACGCGCAAGGAAGCCTCCAATTGATTGAATGCCGTCCTGAGAGTTGCCGGCGATCCTTATCGTAGCCTCCGAAATACTCGCAGACTGGGAACCGCTCCCAGTATTGGCCTCCGAAACATTGGTCCCGCTCATCGAGAATGTGAATTGATAAAACCCCAACCGCTCCCAAGAGTAGGGAATGGCGTCGGCGAAATTAGCAATCTTCTTGGTTGTGTCAACCGATTATCTATTCTGATGCAGAATATTTCATCTGCTTCTCCAAATAAATTGCTCCCTGTATAAATTTGACCAAGCTTACGACTCCAACTCGCCCCTTATTAGGGCCATCAATCCATCGTACTCCGTGGCCGATTTGAACTGTGGAAACTCGGCCCGCACGTTGCCTGGAGCACGAAATAGGAATCCGGTATCGGCCTCGCCGAGCATGGTCGTATCATTATAAGAGTCACCGGCAGCGATCACCTTGTAATTTAGTCCTTGAAACGCTGCCACGGCTCGACGTTTCTGGTCCGGTTGACGAAGTCGGTAGTTTGCCACCCTCCCTTCGCCATCGATCTCGAGCCGGTGGCACAACAGAGTGGGCCAAGCCAATTGGCGCATCAGTGGCGCGGCGAATTCCTCGAAAGTGTCCGACAGGATGACGACCTGCGTGATCGAGCGCAGTTCGTCAAGAAAAGCCCGGGCCCCCTCCAGCGGCTCAAGCGCTCCAATCACCTCCTGTATATCTGCTAGCTTGAGAGCATTCTCTGCAAGAATGGCCAAACGGCCGCTCATAAGTTCGTCGTAGTCCGGTATGTCGCGAGTTGTTAGCTTTAGCTGCTCAATACCTGTCTTCTCGGCAAAAGCGATCCAGATCTCCGGCACCAAAACCCCCTCCAAATCGAGCGTGACTATTGTTTGTTGTATTTTTGAACTCATCTTTCCTTAGCCGAAAAGAAAACGGCGCAGACTTTTGTCTGCGCCGCAAACTAATCAAGCAAGATCAATCTTTCTTGGTATAGTCTATGCAATATCAGTTGTACCCTGATTCACCATGGGCCGAGAGGTCCAAACCTTCCTCTTCTTCGCTATCAGTAACCCTAAGGCTCCCCCCACAAATGGCCTTCACAATATAAAGAATCACTACTGTTACAATCAAGGTATACACAATCGTAATCACCGAAGACTTAAGCTGAATCACAAACTGGGCACCACTCGCATAATCAGCACCACTTTTACCACCAAGTGCACCTGCTGCAAAAAATGCCACCATCAAGGTTCCCACCAGCCCCCCAACTCCATGTACTCCCACAACATCTAGCGAATCGTCATAACCAAACTTAGATTTTACCGCTGTTGAGGCAAACCAACAAATAAATCCTGAAGCGGCGCCAATAGCCAACCCTCCCATCGGTCCAACGTCTCCAGAAGCAGGAGTAATTGCCGCTAAGCCCGCAATGGCTCCGGTCACAGCCCCAAGGACACTGGCCTTTCCATGCTTCATCTTCTCACATAACGACCAGATGATCGTAGCCGTGGCAGCTGATAAATGCGTCACAACTAGTGTCTGGGCTGCATCACCATTGGCAGCCAAACCGCTTCCTGCGTTGAAACCAAACCAGCCAACCCAAAGCATACCAGTACCAGTGACGCACAAAGGCAAGCTATGCGGCTGCAACTGGGCACTACCATAGCCTTTACGAGGCCCAACCATAATACAGGCCACTAAGGCGCCAATACCAGCAGTCAAGTGAACCACAATTCCACCAGCTAAATCTTTTGTTCCCCAATCGAACATAAACCCATTTCCGCCCCAAACCCAGTGGCATACCGGGGCATAAACCAATATAGACCAAAATATCGTAAAAAGAATAACTGCGGAAAACTTCATTCGCTCTACAAATGCACCCACCATAAGGGCGGGTGTAATGATGAAGAATGTCATTTGAAATGCGAAAAAGAGATAATCTGGCAATCCGCCATCACTCATACCTGACGTTGTAATCCCTTTTGCAAATAAATGACCAAAGCCTCCCCAATATGGACTTGCATCGCCGAATGCAATTGAGTAACCGCAAACCACCCATACAACCGACATGACAGCGGTAATGATAAAACAGTTCATTAGAACCGATAAAACGTTTTTACGGGCTACAAGCCCGGCATAAAACAGAGACAATCCGGGTATTGTCATAAACAGTACCAGGGCAGTCGCCGTTAATATCCAAGCCGTGTCAGCGGCGTTTAGCGTTGGGCCATCACCGGCTTGCGCCATGGCGGCTGATGGAATCAGGCAAAAACCTGCGAGTAACGATATAATGCAAGCAATTCTTTTCATCTATTAGCTCAATTTTTTGGGTTGTATGTTATTTTTTACGAACAAAACAATTCCGTAGACCACAAGATCTAAGGAAATTATTGCTCGGTAAAATCTTACAGCATTTCTTATTCCTTTTTTTAACCTTGAAACAAACCTTCTGTAATCATTAACNTTTTTCGGNAATAAAAGGCTATAACAAGCCAAAGACTTAATTCCCNAAGTGTTTAATTATATTCATATTGTTTTTTTTTGATCCTTCAGGCTCAAACGCAACAGAGTTTCCGCCTTAATAATATAACATCTTATAATAATAATAATAATTTAAATGTATTATTAATTTCGAAACTAAAGAAAAACATACTTGGTTTTCAAATGAGTGCTTATTTCGCTAACCCTTCATAGAATTTGGCATTGATTTTGCATTCAAAAAAAACAGCGGCGAGCTTCCGCCTAACAACAAAAAAAACTTGATAATCCAAGTTATAAGCACCCCAATGGGGCAGGGCCTTTAAAGGCCCTTGTTTTGTCGCTTGGTAAGGTTTCAGGCGGCTTGGCGTATTTTTTATCTCTTAAAATTATGAGCAAAGCTAAACTCGAATACATATGGCTGGACGGCTACAAGCCAACCCAAAGCCTAAGAAGCAAAACCATGGTCGTGTCTGACTTTGGCGGAACACTGGATGACTGCAAAGTATGGTCTTTCGACGGCTCCTCTACCGAGCAAGCCGCCGGCAACGACTCTGACTGTCTTTTGAAACCGGTGGCCCTATACCCGGACCCTGACAAAATCGGAACCGAAAACTGGTTAGTGATGTGCGAAGTCCTCAACGCAGACGGCACACCGCACGAATCCAACGGCCGTGCCACCATCGACGATGACGACGAAGATTTTTGGTTCGGCTTTGAGCAGGAATATGTCTTGTGGGACAACGAAACCAATCTACCAATAGGATTTCCTAAGGGCGGTTTTCCTGGTCCACAGGGACCGTACTACACCTCCGTCGGCGCAGCCAATGCGATCGGCCGAGATATTGTCGACGAGCATCTGCAGGTCTGCCTGGACGCCGGCCTGAATGTCGAGGGCATTAACGCCGAGGTTATGATGGGCCAATGGGAATTCCAAATATTCGCCAAAGGCGCAGGTAGTGCCGGTGACCAGATATGGGTTGCGCGCTACCTCTTGGAGCGAATCGGGGAGCGCTATGGAATTTCCGTCAATTGGCATCCGAAACCAATCACTGGTGACTGGAATGGCTCCGGAATGCACGCTAACTTCTCATGCGGTAAGATGCGCGATGAAGGCGGCGAGCCGCTGATGAATGCCATCTGTGAAGAATTTGGTAAAAACATCGCCGAACACATCGATGTTTATGGAGCGGAAAACAACCAGCGTCTCACCGGCCTGCACGAGACTCAGTCCATAGATAAGTTCTCCTACGGGGTATCCGATCGTGGCGCCTCCATCCGTATTCCGGTGGGAACCATCGATGACGGCTGGAAAGGCCGACTAGAGGATCGGCGGCCGGCCTCGAATGGCGACCCATACAAGATCGCAGCAGTAATTATAAAGACCACCAAGAAAGCGATCAGCTAAGAACTGCACGACATCACTTACACAGCAAGACCGGGGAATCCTCCCCGGTCTTTTCTTGTCGCCTAACTGCCAACCCCATCCTGAGCGATAGTGGCGATCAAGCGGACAGCGATCACAACAGAAAGAATCAGTAGCAAAAAGCCAGAGACTTGGGAGAATCGGACGAGGGTCTTGTCGGAGAATCGATTCCGCACCCGTGCACTGCCAAAGACGAGTATCAGGAACCAGATAGCGATGCCCAGTCCGGCTCCCACAGCACAAGACATACGACTTTGCCAAGCCGGCTGCAGGGTTCCGTTGGCCAGCAGCACAGCCGAGATCATTATCCAAAACAGGAGCACGTTCGGATTGACCAGTACCCGGACGAACCCGGTCCAAAACATGGTGTGCGGATGCAACCGCTGCTCAATCATCCGAGCGCGCTTGCCTTGGACCGTCACGGCGTCTGTCATCAGATAGCGGACTCCAAAAAAGGTCACCGCTAGAAAACTGACCAGTTCTACTGTTGCACGGACGGTAGGATTATCGAAAAGGTTGGCAAAACCACCAAATGCAATGACGCAGTAGATCATTTCCATCAGCAATGCACCCACTGCAATAATGAGAGCCCTTGTTCGACCAGCATGGATGCCCTCTTCCATAATAGCGACGTTAATCGGACCAACTGGAACAGCACAAACGAACCCGGTTAGAACCCCGGCGCCAAGGGCCATTGCATAGTCGGAGGGAGTCATGAGTAGAACCTCTGATTGTTACTCGTCGTCAATGTCCTCCTCAATTTCTCTCCTCAATTTTCGCGACAATCGCGGTCGCACGAACCCATAAATCAGATAAGAAGTAAAAATCAACGGCAGCACAATCGGAACTAGATATTTCCATAGGAACACAAAGCAGACCACAACAACCACAGCACAGGCAAACTTGGCAAAAGGACGACGAGACCGGAAATCCAGTTTTTTGAATGAGGGATACTTAACCTCGCTGACCATCATAACCGACAGAAACACCAAGAGCGCCAGCAGTACCCAGCGCCAAGAACTGGACGGCAGATTTTTTTCCTCAAGCCAGAGAAGAAACATTGTCAATGATGCCACCATCGCGGCAGAAGCTGGGATGGGTAATCCAAGAAATTCCTGACTATTTTCGCTATCAGGCAACGCCGCCAGACAGTTGTAACGAGCCAATCGAAGCGCCCCACAAAGCAGATAAACCGATGCCACCACAAGGCCAACTTGCTCGAAGTCATGCAAAATCACTCTCTGCATAAGAAATGCTGGTGCGGCTCCAAATGAAATCACATCGGCCAACGAGTCGAACTGAAGCCCAAACGGACTTTCCTTGCCTATAAGGCGAGCAATACGCCCGTCGAGCGCATCAAATAAAAACGCTCCCATAATCAACCAAAGAGCATTCCTGATTTTCCCTATATCAACCTCACTGAATACCGATTCTTCTGATCCGGTCGTTTCAGGCGCCACCTGCACAATGAACGCCAGTGCGAGAAATCCACACAAGAGGTTACCCGCCGTCATCAGGTTAGGCAGAAAGAATATACGCAGCCGACCGCCACCCAGAGACATAGCTGATTCCTGTTGTGGAAGCTTGTTGTTACTCACATTGCTACAGACTCACCCTCGGCGTGCACTCGGTCCCTCCAAACATACCGGAACATAAGCGTCCGCAAAGCGGCGGTCAAAGGAATGGCTAGCACCCCTCCCATTATACCCCCAAGCAAGGTGGTACCCACCATCACGGCAATGATAATCGTCAAAGGATGCAGTCCCACGCGGTCGCCGATTATCTTCGGAGAAATAATCAGTCCCTCCATCGCCTGCACGGCAGCAAACCAAACCAAAACGAGAATCGGCTTGAACCAACCGTCATCCGGCACGAACTGGATCATCGCCAGTATGAATGCAGGAATGATACTTAATGCCACCCCGAGATACGGAATGATTCCTAGTAATCCCGCCATCACCCCAAGCAAGATAGCGTATTCCAAGCCGATTAACAGAAACCCGAAAGTCAACAGAACCCCGACGCACATCGCCACCAGCACCTGTCCTCGGAAAAACACGATCAGGCAGTCGTTAATGGAGCGCAGCACAAAAACGATCTCCTCCTTGACCTGCGATTCGCGCACCGGCAGATAGTCGGTCCAGTTCCGCTTGATCCCCCGCTTCTCCAGCAAAAAGTAAAATACATACACCGGCACCAGAGCTAAACCAGCAAGGAAGCCGAATAACGACATCACTTTCTTCAACTGCTCAAGCACCCACGCTGATATTTTTTCCACGGCATTCACCGTAAACTCCCGCGCCTTTTCGTTGGAAACAACAACATCCTTCATCCAATCCTGCGGTGCCTCGAACCAACCCGGTTTAGTCAGCACGTTGGTCGAGGTGTTAGCCGGGTTGACAATCGAACTCACATTCTCCTGAAATTTCTTGGCCTTCTTTGGAAATTCGGTGGTAAGTTTACCCACTTGCGTAATCAACGACGGCATCAATGAGGCTACAGTGCCCAAAAGCAGCAGCACCGCGATGCAAAACACCAAAATGATAGCGTTCTGGCGCTTGAAGCCACGTTTCCGTTGGAACCAATCGACAATCGGATCAAGCAGATAGGCGATGACACCGGCAATCGCCAGTGGGATCAAGATCGAGGAAAGCACGTTAACCACCCAGGCAAAGCCTAAAGTCAACAGGGCTGTCAATGCTAGAAGCACACCCACAGCAAGTGCCGTCACCGAGGTCCAGAGAATTCGAGCCTGTTTCTCGGTTGGTGGTGGGTACGCCATCTGTACCTATTCTTGACCCAGTTCGAAAGCCCGTTCCGCCGCAGCTCGTACAGCATTAATGAGTGCACTTCGCACTCCACCCTCTTCCAGCTCGTGAACACCCTCAATCGTTGTTCCGCCTGGGCTGCAAACCATATCTTTCAATTCGCCAGGATGCTGTCCGGTCTCAAGTACCATTCGCGCTGCACCGAGCATTGTCTGTGCAGCCAACTTGGTCGCAATCTCCCGCGGCAGTCCAGCCGCCACGCCGCCATCACTCAATGCTTCAATGATCGTGTAACCGTATGCCGGCCCACTACCGCTAAGGCCTGTCACGGCATCGATCAAATGCTCCTTGACTTGGTAAGCCACCCCCACTGCTGATAGCAAACGCTCCACCATCACTCCATCGTCCTCCGTTGCCGCTTGGCCAAGTGCATAGCCGCAGGCACCCTCACCAACCAGCGCTGGCGTGTTTGGCATCACACGAACTACTCGTGCACGCCGACCGCAAGCCTTGTCGAGCTTAGCCAAGCGCACGCCAGCCAAAATCGAAATCACAAGATGGGATTCGTCGAATTGATCCTGTAGAGGTCCTGTCGCTTCTTCGAGTTGATGCGGTTTGAATGCCAGAATGATGATCTTGGCCTTCGCCAAGACCTCGACATTTGAATCAGTCGTACTACATCCCAACTGTTGGCCAAACGCATCGCGCCCAGCCGGAATCAGATCACTGGCAATCAGTTTGTCCGGCGAAACGAGACCGGCATTGACAAAGCCTTTGGCCAAAGCAGTGGCCATTCGGCCAGCACCAATAAAGCCAACAATGGGATTCTCCGTCACACGTGCTGCGTATCAAACGGCTCCCCAAACGTAAAGCCAAATTGACCAATCGAATTAAAGCCGCAGCCGAGTTTTTACCTCGGCTAACTTGTCACAGTATTGACAAGCTAGAAGCTTCAACTCACCCCAATTCTCAGCGGCAACAACCTCCTTTTTAAGCAATGCAGAACCGACGCCCAACGCCGCCGATCCGGCGGAAAGGAAAGCTTCCATCGTCTCCAGGTTTACCCCACCTGTGGGGATGATTTTCAGATGCGGCAACGGTGCGAGCAAAGACTTGATATAGCCAGGACCCAAAGTATCTGCTGGAAAAATCTTTATAAAATCAGAACCAGCCTCATGTGCCGTTTGTGCCTCCGTAGGAGTGTAGGCGCCCAGCATCGTCGGCCGATCCATCGCATGCGCAGCCTCAACAATGGAAGGCTTTGTGATCGGACTGATGATATATTTTGCTCCAGCATCAATTGCTGCGCAACAGATATCGTCATCAATCACAGTGCCAACGCCGAGTAGAATTTCGCCGCCCAATTCTTCGTCAATCTGGCGGATTGCATCAAGAGCATTAGGAATACTCATCGTTAATTCCACCGCCCGAATGCCACCTGCAACAAGCGCCCTTGCCAGCGGCAACGCCCACTCGTTTCGGGGGACGCGCACAATCGCCACAATCCCCGCATCTACAATCTGTGAAATAATTTGCTCCCGATTGCTCACTTGATTTTGCGAAACCAGTTAGCTGTATCTTTGACATTGTGCTTCACCGAGTTGAGCCGAATAGTGAATGCAGCAAATGACGGTTCTACTAGCTCCAAAGTGTGAGGAACCCTCACACCATCCACTTTTTTGTAGTCACGGAACAGCACTTTAGTTTTGGTGTCTATACCTTGTATTTCGGCAGTAGAGGCAACCCCGGAGACGAGACCAGTCGCTGTGTCAAAATAAAACGTGTCCGCATCCCCTTCTTTCGGGATCATTTTAACCGCGTAAACCATCTTATCGAAAAACTTCTCCAACCCCAGCAACTGGATCTTGGGATAGTTCTTCCTGAAATGTAGATAGGCATAAAAATCAGCATCAATTACTTTATTAGTAACTTCGCGCTTTTTTTTAACTGTAATGTTGCCATCCGGCGTTTGCGTCCAGCCTTTTAGGCCATCGAACACATCGAGTACATTTCCTACTCCATCGATAGTAAGTTCCATCATCTCTCTATTAGGTGCCGCATGCCTAAGAAGAACAGGCATCTCCGCACCGAATGTGGTCAACTGAATCGTCCCTCGTGCCTCGCGGTTCTGAAGTCGTCGCATGGATTTTTCGCCGCCAAGAGCTTTTATATTCCTCTCGATAATCAAATCCACCGACGGTAATTTGACCGGAATCTCGGCCAAGCCGATGCCAGCAATGGCACTCAAAATCATCGCAAATGACCCACACTGAATATAAGTCGGTTTCATTTGGACTTCGCAATACTGCCTAAGAAGAGATTTTTAAGCAACGAAGTTCACGCTTGAACCTCGACAGTAAAACAGGTAGCACAACCGCGTCGAAATACTTAATTTTGGCGCATATCATGGAGTTGGCTGATTTTCTAAAAAAAGAACAAATCCTCACGGATCTGAAAGCCTCCGATCGCTGGGAAGCAATTGAGGAACTAATTGAATTGCTCGTAGTCAACGGTCAAATTAAGGCGGTTGACCGCGAAGCAATTATCTCGGTGGTCAAAAAACGAGAAGCTTCAATGAGTACCGGCATCGGTTTTGGCATTGGAATTCCGCATGCCTCGACCGATTTGATTGACAATGTCACCGGGGCATTCGGCCGCAGCAAAGGCGGCATCAACTTTGAAGCGCTTGACAACCAACCGGTCAACCTTGTAATGCTATTCCTTGTGCCGCAGGGTCAATTTCAGAAACATCTCCACACGCTCGCCAAGATTGCAAAAGTGCTTCACAAGAATGAATTCCGCAAGTCGCTACAGGAGGCCGAAGACGAAGCCGAAATGTACCAGATCATTCGCGACACACAGGAAACCTGAGTCCCAGTTTTTTAAGCGAAGTCTGCCTGTGCTTGAATAAGCGATACAAAACGTGATCCATTTCGTCCTACAGGAAAAACTGCAGCGTGCTGTCCTAGAGATCCTGCCCGATGCCGACATCTCAAGCGTACTTATCCGCCCCTGCCCGGAACCGAAATTCGGCGACTACCAAACTAACGCCCTCATCGGCTTGGCCAAGCGAAACAAACTCAACCCGCGCGATTTTGCCACCCAAGTCATTGATAAAATCGAAGTCACCGACTTCTGCCAACCAATCGAAATAGCCGGTCCTGGTTTTTTAAATTTTCGGCTCAAGATCGATGCTTTATCCGCTACCCTCGTCGATGCAGCCAAAGGCAAGCACCTGTTTTACCGGACGGCACTCAAGCCACGCACAATCGTCATTGACTATTCTTCTCCCAACATAGCCAAACCAATGCACGTCGGACACATCCGATCGACCATCCTCGGCTACGCGTTGGCAAAAACCTTTCGGTTGCTCGGCCACAAAGTTGTCACTGACAATCACATCGGAGACTGGGGCACACAGTTCGGCAAACTACTAGTCGGCTGGAAGCAACATCTTGACCATAAGGCGCTTGAAAGGGATGCCCTTGCTGAAATGGAACGCCTGTACAAACTTGTCAACAACGACTGCGACAAAGACGAATCCATCCTTGCCAGTGCTAGGAAAGAACTTGTCAAGCTGCAGGATGGCAATACCGAAAACCGGGCCATTTGGCGCAAAATGATCAACCTGTCTCGACATCAGTTTGACGAGATTTACAGCCGCCTCAGGGTGGAATTTGACGAGACGCTAGGCGAAAGTTTTTACAACAATCGACTCAAAGGTGTTGTCGATGAACTAATGGCACAAGGCATTGCCGAGGAAAGCGAAGGAGCACAGGTCGTCTTTTTTAACAATCACAAAGCACTCAAGAAGCAGCCGGCTATAGTGCAGAAAAGTGATGGCGCCGCCAACTACACTACCACCGACTTGGCTACACTTGAGCATCGACAAAAGACCTGGCGACCAAGTGAAGTTATCTATGTCACCGACGGCCGACAGCAGCTGCATTTTCAGCAACTCTTCGCACTATACGACCGCTGGAAGCCTAACCACGGCATCAAGCTAAACCACGTCTGGTTTGGTGCAATACTCGGAGAAGACGGACGCCCATTCAAGACACGCAGTGGCGAAATCATTCGCCTCGCCGACCTACTCGACGAGGCCGAGCAACGAGCATATAAAACTGTAAGCAAAAAGAATCCCGATCTACCCAAAGATGAACGACATGAGATCGCGCGCGTCGTAGGGCTAGGGGCTATCAAGTACGCTGATCTCTCCGGCAACCGCCATAGCGACTATGTTTTCAACTGGGATACTATGCTCGCGCTCGTTGGTAATACAGCGCCATACTTACTTTACGCCTTCACGCGAGTCCGTAGTATTTTTCGAAAACTCGGTGACGAGTCGCTAGCCCAGCCCGAATCGTTCGCGCTTGACCAATTGGAAGAACTGGCGCTGGCCAAACATTTGCTGCGCTTTGGACTCGTCCTTGAGCAAGTCGTCGACGAATGCCGGCCAAACTATCTCTGCAATTACCTGTACGAACTCGCAGGCCACTTTGGTGCATTTTATGAGAACTGTCCGGTGCTTCAGGCCAAAGGCGAAACGCGAACACAACGCCTTGCTCTCTGCAAAATCACTGGTCAGCTACTCCAGACCGGCCTCGAGACTCTTGGCCTCGAGACGATCGAACGAATGTGAGTGTGGCCCCACGTAGCAACAGGCAGCCCGATACCGGTTGGATCAGCGTTGAGGGTGCGCGCGAACACAACCTACGCAACCTATCCGTCCGCATCCCACGTAACAAGCTCGTCGTCGTGACAGGCGTAAGCGGCTCCGGCAAAAGCACGCTCGCGTTCGACATTCTTTTTTCCGAGGGCCAGCGCCGATTCCTAGACTCGCTAAACGCCTATGCTCGGCAATTTGTCGAACAGCTTCCTCGGCCCGATGTCGACGCCGTCCGCGGCCTGCCACCCACCGTCAGCATTGAGCAGCGGATCTCGCGCGGAGGTGGAAAAAGCACCGTTGCCACCGTCACTGAGATTTACCATTTCATACGTCTTCTTTACACAAAACTTGGAATAATCCACTGCCCCGAATGCGATCTTCCGGTGCAACCACAAACCCCAGATGCTCTAGTCAGCAGTCTGAAAGCACAGACTAAAAAACGTGGTAACCTACTCCTGCTCGCCCCCCGTGTCCGTAATCGAAAGGGCTTTCACACCGACGTCGGCGAATGGGCTGCACGACAAGGCTACGAACAGATCCGCGCTGACGGCAAATTCCACTCATCCGGCAAGCCGCTTCGGCTCGACCGCTACAACGAACACAACGTAGATGCAGTAGTTGGACGACTGAAGAAACATGGCACAAAAAACGCTAATTCACTAATCGCCGAATGTCTTTCCATCGGCCAAGGCACGCTCTTTGCCATCGACGAATCCGGCAGCGAGACCGTCCATTCGACCGTCCATTCGTGCGGCGGTTGCGGCCGATCGTTCGCACCACTTGATCCAAAAGATTTCAGCTATAACTCAGCTCGTGGCTGGTGCCCTTCCTGCCGCGGCTTCGGCGAGACATTTTACATCCCAGACATCGACCGGGGTGATAAACAGGAGGGTGTTGAAGAAACGTGGTTTGACTGGCAAGGAGAAAGCCGCGAGTTGTGCCCAGACTGCAATGGGGCAAGGCTCGCCCCACTTGCCCGCGCCGTTCGCCTTCCCTTGAACTGCTCGACCAAGCGAAATGTTTCTTCCGAGCCAACGATTGATTTTTTTGCGAAGGCCAGTGTCCAAGCAGCAGACGAATTGTTCGCTACGGTAAAGTGGCACGGGCGTGATGCGGAAATTGCCAGAGATATATTGCCGGAGATCATCTCTCGACTAGATTTTCTGCGCAAGGTTGGCCTCGATTATTTGCAACTCGGCCGAGCAGTAAACACTTTGAGCGGCGGCGAAACCCAGCGCATACACTTAGCCGCGCAACTTGGCTCGAATTTAAGCGGTGTTCTGTACGTACTTGACGAACCGACCATAGGCTTGCACCCACGCGACAACCAACAACTGCTCAGTGCACTTGAACAACTCCGATCCCGCGGCAATTCGATAGTCATTGTTGAACACGACGAAGATACAATGGCACGTGCTGACTACATCATTGATCTTGGCCCCGGAGCCGGCATTGAGGGAGGCAAGGTAGTCGCCGCCGGTTCATTTAAGAGGATTCTGCGAAACAAACAGTCGCTGACTGGCATCGAACTAACCAGACAACACGATCGCAGCCAGACGCTTGGCCAAGCTCGCCCAACCAACCCGCCACTGACTCGGCGCGGGGCTAGTTTAAAAAACAAAACACCNTCGCTAATCTTCCGCGATTTGAACCGAAACAATCTGAAGAATGTCTCCGTTGCCGTACCACTGGGTCGGTTGACCGTCGTTACCGGTGTAAGCGGTTCCGGCAAAAGCACACTCATACGGAACTGCATCCTTCCTGCCGTTCAAGCAGATCTGAAAACAAAGGGTAAAAAAACAATTGAAGGGGTAGATCAAATCAAGGCAGTACACGAAGTGGACCAGTCACCAATCGGTCGCACGCCTCGATCTGTGCCAGCAACTTATGTCGGTTTTTTTGATACCATCCGTCAACTGTTCGCACAGGTACCGGAAGCCCGGATGCGCGGCTTTGGCCCAGCAAGATTTTCGTTCAACAGCCCGCAGGGCCGCTGTGACACGTGTAAAGGAGCCGGCATCGTGAAACTGGAGATGAATTTCCTACCGCCCGCTTTCATGACATGTGACACCTGCGCGGGCAGTCGCTACAACCCGGAGATACTCGAAATACTTTACAACGGCAAAACCATCGCCGGAGCGCTTGAATTGAGTATCAACGAAGCAGCCGATCTATTTGGAGCTATCCCGAAAATCCACCGTGCTCTCAAGGCTCTGAAGGACACAGGCCTGGGCTACCTTAAGCTCGGCCAGACCAGTCCAACGCTCAGTGGGGGCGAAGCTCAACGCGTAAAACTGGTCACCCATCTACTTAGCGGCTTGAGTGACAGTCGCCATAAGGTTGACGCCAAGAGAAATCTGTTCCTCCTAGAGGAACCGACCATCGGTCTACACATGGCCGACGTACGGTGTCTGATCGAGGTCCTACAGCGCTTAGTCAACGGCGGCCACACAGTTCTGATCATCGAGCATAATCTCGACGTGATTGCAGCCGCCGACTGGATTATCGACCTCGGCCCCGAAAGCGGACAAGCCGGCGGCAAAATCATTGCCCAAGCTCCCCCGCAACAGATCGCTAAAAATAAAAACTCCCACACAGGCCGTTTTTTAAAACGTTTTTTTGAATAGAAAATAATGGAGCGAGCACAGAATGATTATAAAATATAATCTGTTTTAACTGTTCATAATTAAACTGCTTTCATCTAAAATCATGGCAGTGCCTCTACGCGGTAGAATTGCAACATCTCCCTCTCAGTAATGTCGATAAAGAAGGTGAACGACCGACTCGCGGTGACCGGCAGACCAACTTTTTGCCACCTAGCCAAGGCGACATCCGGCTTGCTCCAGACCTGATAACGCTTGCCGGGCAGACTACCCCATTGGATCGTTGTTCCTTTATCTTCAACAGAGATGCTAGTAATCTCAAGATAAGGGAACGAGCCGGCATCCGTAGGATTATTACCGGTCGCATGCTCCTCTCGATTAGTGTAGCCGTCAGCATCAGCATCGGCGTCGGCATGGGCCTCGGCACTCGAAAAAACAGCAAATTGGTCCCGCTGCCACCGGTCGTCAAGCCCATCAAAATTGTAATCCTCACTGCCAGAAACAATCTCAACGAAACCATTGAGCTGCGCCTCATCGTTTCCTCTTCGCACAATCAAGCTTCGTACACCCGGTTCGGTGCTTTTGGCTATAGTCACTTCCAATGAAATCAGATTGAAACCGTCAAAGGCATTCCGCTCATAGGTCGTTTCCCCATAAGTCACACCATCACCAGTGAGCCTCAATGTCATCCCACTCGTCGGTAGCGTTGGCGAGTAAACACCGATTATTTGTTTTTTGCCTGTCCGCTCAATCGCGAACGGTTCGAAAGCTAACTCGAGCAGGTTTTGATTTTTCGTCGGCGGTCTAACCGCAGAGATATAAAACGGCGCCCTACCCTTGGCCACGGCAAAATCCAATATCGCCGATTTACCGGGGCGAACCACCGCCTTTTTGTAGTCGGTTGGCATAAAATTTGTTTCGGCACCGATATAATCGATGGAAATGTCGATGTCCCGAACCAGCGGCTGAGGCAACGTGTCATGAGAATGCAGCGGAGCCACGCGTAACCGATAAGGCATCGCTAAAAGAGCAGTCAACTCATACCAACCGTTGCGTTCGGTGACGGTCGATTGAATGATGTTTCCTTGATCATCCTCGGCCAGCACTACCGCACCAAAGACCGCCACCTCGCCCATCGTTACCTTACCGGTAATCGAACCCAGCTTGGCCAAAGCGGGCAACTCGCCGTACAGAACCCGCGCGGCTGCAACCTCGTCCTGCAACAGGCCAACCGCCAACCCGACGCCAGCGCCGGTTCGCGAAAACATCGTTGCTGCCCCCAGCGGCGAATGCTGCAGCCCGATAAAGTGTCCGAACTCATGCAGCGCCACAGCCTCGACAAAATTGTCTGCTGAAAAGGCATTGTTATAATCGGTGAACCAACGATGGTCGACGCCATTGAACACCATATCTGCCTCGACAATTGTGTGGTCGTCAAAATACATCGGAAAGGTCACCGCGAGAGCACCGCTGATCTCCGTCCGCTCGTTGTTGACCATCACGGCCCCATTCGCAGCCTTCTGTTTCACCCAGTAGACAATGTTCGTGTTGTCCTCACCATCAATATCCACACCGGGTGGCAATAGGCCTCCCTCCTCGAATTTCAGAATCGTCCCCGGCACCGACTGCCATTGACCAATCGCGGCGCGAATGGCGTTCAATTCCGCCTCCACATTCTTTGCCGACCACNCATCCCGGGCCAGATAATAGCGGATGGCACGAGTGTCGCGATTCACCACATTGGGGTGAACAAGAGGATCCAAGTCGTCGAGNCGCCAACGCAGCGCCTCGCCGTTGTCATTCTTGAATAGGACGAAAGCCTTGGCGGCTTGGACCAAACCAAGCGCGGCAATGATTGCGAGGNAGCGATTCATTCTGCAGCCCNCCTTACCCGTCGCTTCAANTCGGNAAGCGTCAGCAGATTCGATTGACCAAGCGCGCGCTTCACCACCGCACGCGGGTCGTCCCGCTTAGCTAAGCCGTGGAATGGGTTCCGCACCGTGGCTAAGCCAAAACCCGTCTGCCGAGTGACGTCAAACTTGCCCTGATTCAGTCCCAGCGTCACCGCCTCACCCCGACTATTGATCACCACAAACACCACCACCTCAAGACCGACTCGGTACCTCGGCTGGAATGGCGATCGAGCGATCCGCCGCCCCAATACGCCGCCGCCCTGCACAATTGTGAGCATCTCACCAAACCGCCGCCCCTTCATCTGCTCGATAACCTGCACACTCACCTTGGTGAACAGGCGACCTTGGTTGTCACGCTGACAGGACATTCGAATGACCCTGCCATGAACCACTCCTTCGGCCTTAACTGCCAACGTCTCGATCGACAAGGACACCTGATTTGCCGCTTGGCCAAGCGAGACGTCAGACAGCAGAGCTGCTAGTAATAAAAACAACCTCATTTTCATCTCAGCGAAGGGTGCGTGTATGACTCAAAAAACTCAATCCGGCGTTTTTCTGCTAGGCAACTGCACCCAATTCATCGAAGCATGCGTGCCGAATGATGTATTTCGCGTCAAAAATGGTGGATCGCTTCTTGGATCCAATCTGTATGATTTGGGTGGTATTAGTTATTTCCTGCGTTCGTGCCGTGATTAAAAAAGAGAAGCAACAGGCGGTTTTCACCGGCGCTCTGGCCCTATTCATAACCCTCATCGGCAGCACAAAACTCCCCGCCCATCTCCTCTCCACCCTTGAAAAACCTTATGCAGTCCAAGATTTAAACTCCCTGCCCGAGTGCGACGCGATAATTTTATTGGGTGGTTCAATTAGATTTTCAAATTATGGCGTAAACTCAATTGAATTTAGCACGGCTACTGATAGAATAATTACCGCTGCAGAACTCATCCGAACAAAAAAAGGTAAAGCTTTGGTGATTGGCGGCGCCAAATATTCATCATCTGGTAAAACAGGATTGCATGGTCAACTAGTCGCCGAATGGCTTGAGTCTTGGGAGTTGTTCGACTCACCCATTCATGTATTGGATTNCTCCAGCAACACCAAAGACGAAGCCGAACAAACAAAAACATTGGCACAAAAAAATGGGTNGAGGGAAATCATCTTAGTGACTTCTGCTTNTCACATGAAAAGAGCTGAGGCCCTATTCAAAAAAACCGGATTGAAAGTGGTTGCTGCCGGATCAGATTTCGAAGGACTTTGCTCTCTCGAGGNGGATTTCAGCATATACAATATAGTTCCANGCTCCGGCGGTTTCCNGTCACTTAGATATTATTTACACGAGCGGATAGGGTGGCTCTACTACAAGCTACGAGGATGGATTTAAGCCAAGCGCTTGACCAAGTGGGATATCACCGGCGACGGCGACGGCCTCCGCCCTTGCGGTTGGACATACCAAAAGAGTAACCCCGACCGACAGAACCACCGCGGAAACGCNGAGTAGNACCAAGTTTTCCGTCATCAAATAGCGAGGTGTATTTGTAATCGAAACCGTGCATTTTTTGCCGTTCAATTTTTTTGCCTATAAACCGCTCGACAGCCTCCATGTGTTGACGATCCTCGGCCACCATAATGGTAAATGCATCTCCGGTGGCAGCAGCTCGCCCTGTCCTGCCGATGCGATGCACATAGTCCTCAGGATGCTGCGGCACATCATAGTTAACGACATGGCTAACGTTAGCGATATCCAGCCCGCGCGAGGCAATGTCAGTAGCAACAAGCACCTCAAATTTTCCATCCCGAAAACCTTTTAGAGAACGTTCNCTCTCGGCCTGCGTTCGGTTCGAGTGAAGAATGGCGACGGAATGATTCTTGCGCTTAAGCAGCCGACCCACCTTGTCCGCCCCNACCTTTGTACGACAAAAAATGATCACAGAGTCAAAGTCCACCTTGCCGAGAAGCGCCAGTACTAGTTCATCCTTCTGGTCATAAGCNACCGGGTAAACAGAGTGCGAAATTGTATCGGCCACAGAGCGGCGCATCCCAATTTCGATAGTCTGNGGGTCTTTCATAGCCCACTGAATAATCGTCTCGATGATCGGCGGAATAGTTGCGGAAAAGAGTGATGTATGGCGTTTCTTAGGGCATTTCTGAATGATCTTTTTGACATCCGGCATGAAACCCATGTCTAGCATACGATCAGCCTCGTCCAGCACAAGGTATTGGATGTTTTTCAGTGTCAAGTTTTTCTGGGTCAAGTGGTCGAGCAACCGACCAGGGGTGGCAACGATAATATCGGTTCCTCTTTTAAGATCTTCGGTCTGCTTACCGTACTTCACTCCACCGTATAGCACGGTCGTCCGTAAATCAGAGTACCGCGAAAAATCTCGAAATGCTGTCTCAACCTGAGAGGCTAGTTCNCGNGTCGGCTCAACGATCAACGCTCGGGGGGGATCCGCTGTCTTGCCAAGTTTCGTCAAGATCGGTAAGCCGAATGCAGCTGTCTTGCCGGTGCCGGTTTGTGCGCTGCCAATCAGATCGCGTCCTTCGAGAAAAAGCGGGATGCCCCGAAGCTGAATTGGCGTAGGATTCTCGTAACCCATTGAGCGAATCCCCTTGAGAATATTATCGGAAAGCCCCAGCGAACTGAAAGACATGGCCGTTGGATTTAACAGAAATACCTACAATGGGAAATGTAAAATCCCATAAGCACTTGGCCAAGCGCTCAGCCAGAGCTAAAAACGCCCTATGAAACTTACCCGGGATCACAACCGCGACGTGTGGGACCAACGTGTTCGAAAGGGCCTGTTGCATACACGAACCGCACGTGACGACGAATTCAATGAACCACTAAAGGCCATCAATGGCCGAGGCTGGATCGATGGCAGGCTCGAAGGAAAACAAGTACTNTGCCTNGCAGGCGGAGGAGGATTACAGGNGCCTCTCTACGCTGCTGCCGGAGCCAAAGTCACAGTACTGGATCTCAGNCCAGCCATGCTCGAGCAGGATCAACGTGTAGCCGCTGAACGAGGACTCGATCTNAAAACTATCGCTGCGTCNATGGACAACATGCCAATGCTCGCGAACGCGTCGTTTGATCTCGTCACCCAACCGGTCAGTACATGTTACGTGCACAACCTAGCCGAGGTCTACAAAGAGATCGCCAGAGTGCTTCGCGTGGGAGGGCATTACCTGAGTCAGCACAAGCAGCCAACCAACCTTCAGTCAGCACCAACACCATTCCCGAACGGCTATGCAATCACGCAAAACTATTATGATAANGGGCCTCTGCCTCCGTTGCAGGGGGACTTCGAACACCGCGAGAAAGGAGCACTTGAATTCGTTCATCGATGGGAGGAACTGATTGGCGGGCTTTGCCGAGCGGGCTTCGTAATTGAGGACTTGGCCGAGCCGAAACATGGTNAAATCGGGGCGGAGCCCGGAACCTTTCANCATCGNAGCCAATANGTACCACCGTACGTGGCGCTCAAGGCGAGGCGTATNGACACACCNANATTNANCCAANNGGCNTCAACCAAAATNCTTACCCCCTGAATCTGCTTGAGCGGAACCATCCACCGCCGGTAGTTTGCAGCACATGATAGTCCGCTCGNTGCTTCTCATAGTTACAGGCATACTAGTTGCCTGTTCCTCGTTCACCATCAACTACACGCTAGAAGCAGAATTCTCTGACGACTGGGACAAGTTCGAGAACGTTGCAAAGCGCCACGGATCAATGGTGTCGCTACCGCCGTTCGAACTCTCCCCACAGGCCTCGNTGGANGCAGTAGATGCNGCAATNGAAGTAGCTAACGCAAAACTCAATGCNATCGCCAAACTAAAGCCCAGNGAGATGACATTCGTGAACACCATCGGCGCACTGGATGATATTTCATTCGAAGTATCATTGGTAGCTAATCGCACCTACATGCTTAAGGAAACCAGCGAGAACGCCGAACACCGTTCGAAAGCGACTGAAGCTATTAAAAAAGTCGACGAATGGTCGGTCGGACTAGATTACCGAGAGGATGTCTATCGGGTAGTGAATGCCTTCGCTGACACCAATCCGAACCTAGAGGNCGAAGCCAAGCGGCTCCTCGAGCAGACATTACGCGACTACCGCCGTGCCGGTTTGCATTTGGTTAAGGCCGAACGAGATGAGGTCGAAGCACTTCGCAAGGAACTTGCCGCTGCCACAACGGAATTCCGCACAAACATCACCAAGGCCAAGAAATCGATAAAGTTCACCAAGGCAGAACTCAAGGGCTTGCCAGAATCCTTTCTTGAACAGGTCAAGACCGGGAATGACGAGTACACTCTGCAAGCCAATGTCACATTTCACTATCTCAACATTTTGCGCAATGCAAAACTTGAAAAGACACGTATGCGTTTTTCAGCTGAGCGGCTGGTGCTAGCCAGCGAAAAGAATTTACCATTACTAAAAAAAATACTGCAACTGCGAGCAGTGATCGCGGCCAAGCTTGGTTACGAGACATGGGCTGACTACCGATGCGAAGTTAAAATGGCGGGCGATGGTAAAACTGCATACGATTTTTTGATCAATCTCAAGGAAGGTCTCGAACCAAAGTGGAAAGCCGAGATGGCGGAGTTCACCAAGATCAAACGGAAGGAAACCAACGACCCAGACGCCGTAGTCCACATGTGGGATATTTTTTATTATGAGAACCTCTATAAGAAAGAAAAATTCTCAGTTGACGCAGAACAATTGCGCGTTTTCTTTCCGTATGAACAAACCTTGAAAGGCATGTTCCGGGTGTACGAAGAAATCTTCCGCTTGAAGATCATTGAAACCCAACCGAACTATAAGTGGAACGACAAGGTCACGCTCCATCTCGTTTATGACTCACTGTCTGGTGAACCGCTTGGGGCTTTGTATCTCGACATGTTCCCACGCGAAGGCAAGTACAACCACTTCGCTATGTTTCCTCTTATTTCAGGTAAACAGTTGCCAAGCGGACATTATCAGCGACCCACTGTGGCGCTCATTTGCAATTTCCCAACGCCCGGAAAAGACAAACCTTCGTTGCTATCGCATGACAATGTCGAAACATTGTTCCACGAGTTCGGTCACGCGTTGCACGGTATTTTAACCCGTACAAAATACAGTCGATTTGCCGGCACAAGTGTGCCACGTGACTTTGTTGAAGCACCCTCGCAAATGCTGGAGAACTGGATCTGGGACAAGACCGTACTCGATGCCTTTGCAGCGGACTATCAGGACTCATCAAAAAAAATCCCACAGTCTGTTCTTGATAAACTACAAGAGGCTAAGAAAGCCACTATCGCGCGACACTATCGTCGCCAACTTTCGTACGGACTAGTCGACCTCGGCCTGCATACTTTGAGCGTAGATGAAGCCAAAGCTGTTGATCCGGTAAAGTTATCTCACCAAATCACCGAAAATATATACATGAAGCCGCAGGACAACACATCGTTCGTCGGCTACTTTGGCCACCTAATGGGCTACGACGCCGGCTACTACGGCTACGCCTGGGCCGATGCCATCTCGGCGGATATGGCAACGGTGTTTGAGAAAGCTCCAAACCGTTACTACGACAAAAAGGCCGGCATGCGACTGCGCCGCGAGATTTATGAAGTCGGTGATTCACGCGACGTGAACGAGTCGATTGAAAAATTCCTAGGACGCCCGCGTTCTCTCAAGCCCTTCCTTAACGACCTCGGCATCAATAAATAGTGCTCAGTCAAATGAAGATTGCAAAACTTTGGCTCGAAAGGAAATTTGAGTCAAAGAGTACAATAAAAAATAGTCCTCCACTACTGCAACCACTTAAAAATAGCTCACCCTGCAGCTTTACTTAACGCGTTTAGAACAATATCGGGAGTCAGCAACTCAGGAAGCATCTGAGGTTCGGATTTTTTGTCGCGCGGAAACACCAGCACAAGCGGCACACCCGCCCTGCCTAGACTATGCAGCTCTTTCGTGATTTTATCCGAACGTTGCGTATAATCGGCCCGGAATACCTTGAAATCATTCTCTGCTAACACAGCGCGCACCGACTCGATATCGATGCTTGTTTTTTTATTGGCGATGCAGGTTAGGCACCACTTAGCCGTGAAATCTACCAACACCGGATGACCCGCTTCACGCGCCTTGGTCACTGCTCCTTTGCTCCAACGGTGCCAACGGATGCCGCCGGGGAAATCCTGCACCACACCGTCGCTGGACTGTGAAGGATCGACCGGCGTACGCCATTGCATCTGACCCTCAAGGCCGAACACGACCCCACCCAAAGCAAGCGCCCCAGATATACCAAGAGCGAGACCGCGTCGCCTAGTG
>PBKH01000021.1 GCA_002721375.1 Verrucomicrobiales bacterium | reverse complement strand
CTGGGTATCGTTTATGAAACTTCCCCATCCTCCAACTAGCCAAGCTCGTGCGTGCGTATGGTCATTATAAATGGAAACTCCATATTTTTCGGAAGCCTCAAATAATAAACAAGTTGCCGCGGGGTCTTTAAGTTCAGCTATTTTTGGCAATGGCTCAATTGTGCGACCAAATGGATCTATCAGTGGAACAGTCAAAAACTCGTTTAAAATATAGCTTGTTCCTTCATTTTTTTCTTTTAATTCCTTTTGAGGATCCGCCCTACAAAATCTAATTTCATCAACATTTCCCAAGTACGGAGAGAGAGTGTTGATCCAAATTTTTTCAGTGNTTAAAGATAGATGAGCGGTTGAAGGTAACTCGCCATTGTGATCCTCAGAATAAAGCATAAATCCAACACCCATTTGTTTCATGTTCGACAAACAATGAATTTGNTTTGCCTTGTTTTTCGATTTTGCCAGAGCCGGCAAAAGTAATCCGGCCAATATTGCAATAATCGCAACAACTACTANGAGTTCGATCAAGGTAAANCCTTTATTAATTCGTTTTCTTTCCACTTGTTTAAACCATAAATTGTAATTTTATGGCATTTTTGATTTCAGATTCTTTTGTTGCACACAAAATGATTGGGATCATTAAATGCACCCTGCCGAAGTGAGAGTTTTTACCGTAGGCGAACGGCTCGATTTACATTACGCCCCTGAGCTCGACCGTTTACGGATTAACTCTTAATGAAGACTAAGCAAGTGGAGGAGCACGCTGCCTTTTTTGGAGCGTGTTAAGTGAAGAAGCCAATGAGTCTGGCTCAGCAAATTTAATAAATTGGAAATCAATGTACTCCCATTGCTCAGGAATATATGCCTGAGGAGCGGTGATTCCCTGAGAGAATATTACTACTAGGCAATGTTGTTCGTCATGCGGGTCTTGNTCGTCATGCGGGTCTTGCTCNTCACAGTCATTCTCATTGCATGGTTCACACTCGTTTTCATGTGAATCCAAATAAAGATTTTCATGACATGAGTCATGACAAACTACGGAATGCAAGCTGGGTGAAACAACAGCAGTAGAAAACACCATTATCTGCAAAGAGCAGAGAAGAGTAAGAAAAAGTCTACTTGCTGGGCTTAAGCGCCACACGNCNCNNANNATCCTAAAATCAAAATTAATTTACAAGAATTATTTTCAATTAATTCAATGTGCTAGTAATTATCAGGAAAAAAGAACTGTCAACATAGCGTTGGCGCAAAGAAGATTAGCCTATGGAACAAAACGTCTAGTGGGAAAAAGAGCCGTTTCTCTGAATTAGCTGAGGATCAATCCAATTTTGATCTTCTATACTTATTTAACTCCAACAAACTCTACTGCTACAACTGCGCCCTAAGTACTGGAAAAAACCAAATCATATACCCATTTCAAAAGCCACGCCAACAATAGCAAGCCTGACATCAGGGCGACAACCGTTTGGGCTGGTGGCAGGTCATAAGAGTTTCCGAGCATCAGGCCAAACAAAACACTAGCAAGCGCTATAACAGGTGCCACCATGAACATCCTAGGAATATCACGAGATATTATTTTGGCCATTTGGGCCGGTAGAATTAGACAGCCAAAGGTGAACAGCATTCCAGAAGACCGAATGGCTAACCCTGTCGCCAACCCCAATGAACTGGCAATTGCGGCAGACCAGAGGAAAATATTTGCCCCCACAGCTGCGGCCATTACCGGGTCAGACAGGTATAGTGTCAATCGTCTCATTCGAAGAGCAAGAAAACCAACAAAGAGGATAAGAAGCCCGCTGAACACGAACATATCAGCTGAACCTGCACCGATGATACTGGAGGAAAAAAGCGATTGAATTTCCTTCAAGCCATACGGCATCCGTACGAGCAAGAGTACTGAAAGACTTCCGCTTGTCAGAAAAATCCATCCCGTCATTTCTTCGCTTGTTGAACCACCTCCCACCTGATGCTTTCGGGCCACCAATAACGAGGCGCCAATGGAACAGAAGACGGCAGACAAAACGGGTTGCCCAATCTGGAAAAACAAGCTCAAGGCTACACCCAGCATGGAAGCCTGTGCAACGGCCGCTGCGACAAAGACATTCCCGCGGGCCACAACAACAACCCCCATAAGGGATAGCGAAATGCCAATCAAAATTGCACTAATGTAGGTGCGAGAAAACAATGACCATGATTCAATAAACTCAGCAATCATTCAAAAACCTCCGGATGCTCAATATTTGCCCGCACGATAAAGCCCCCAGAGGGGTCCGGCCTTACTTCCGTAGGAACACCAAATGCCATTTCAAGGTTTTCACCAGTTAGCACCTCGCCAACCGGACCACATGTCACTCGGCGATTCTTGAATACGCCAACATGACTTGCATAGCGTCCGGCCAGTTGCAGATCATGAGTTACAAAAATCACGGTGATTCTGTGTTGTCGATTGAGTTCGGTAATCGTCTTCAATAGTCCCGATGAAGCCGCAAGATCTAGTCCTGCAGTCGGTTCATCAACAATCATAAGCAAAGGATCCCTTACCAAGGCCCGTGCGACCATTGCCCGCTGCCGTTGCCCACCCGAAACTCTCCAGATACTTCGTTCACGAATATGCTGGATCCCCATCACCTCAAGCGATTTTTGAACTCTTCTCTTCAATTTCGATTCATTCACAGCTAGACCGGCTGTTCCCTGAATGACGAAGGACTGAATCGTAGTTGGTACGCTTGGGTTCAAATCACAGTTCTGTGGCACAAAACCTATGCGAGTTCTTCGAGCAAAATCGGCCCGCAACCGAACAAGACCTCGTTTCGGTCTGAGCGCACCGAGAAGGGCCTTGATTAAGGTTGTCTTTCCTTCCCCGTTGGGGCCTATAAAACACCAAAACTCACTGTCATGAATCTGCATTTCAACGGATTCCAAGATCACATTCCGGCCATAACAAAAAGTTGCCTCTTGTACCTGGACAATAGGATCTTTTTTTGCGGGGGGTTTATTGATTAATTCCTGACCCGGAGAGTAAGATCGCTCGCTCTGCGAATCGGGAGCTTCAAGCCCCAATTGCTCTAAAATATCGTCACTCATTTGAAAAATCAGACTTAGTCGATTTATTTATTCTGATTTTCATTTAGCGCAGCAATTAGGGTTTCCATATTGTGGCGAATCATATCGAAATAGGTATCAGTATTTGGCCGAGCCTTGGTTTGGTGACACATCGGCAAAACTCGGGCTCCTGTGTTTTCCGAAACAAAGCGACCATGTCTGGCATCAAAATAAGGTGCTGAAAAAATAACTGACACAGACTCGGTTTTCATCTGATTGATGAGTATCTGGAGATGTTTTGTGGTAGGCGGCACACCGGGCTCAGGTTCAAAATATCCCACCACAGAAAGTCCTACTCGGCGGCTGAAATAGGGCCACAGATCATGATCCCCTACTATAGGAGTCCCGCGGTAATTCATGAGTTCTCCTAACCAACCGCCCAGAGGGAACCCATGGTTTTGCTGTGATAAGAATCCTTTCAAATTATCCTTCAAATAAAGGTCGGCGATCTCGATTACATCATGTCTTCCGGCCAAATCAGTACCGATTAGGGCATCAGCCAAGCGCTTACGGAATTCCTCAAACTTTTTCTGCAACTGCTCTTTTTGGTCCGGCATAATTTCACTTAACCGATCAGCGATGAGTTTAGCTGTACGAATACCTTCGATGGGATCCAGCAGGTAGTGAGGGTTTCCTGAAGGATGCATGCCACTAGAATGCCCTGCCCCCAACACATTTCCCACGGCTCCCTCTAAAGACATGACTACTTCCGAGGTATCCAGGAAACCCGCAGCTCCTTCGACAATTTTGGGGTTCTTAACGTTAGCTATCAGATCGGGATACCATCCAGCTTCGATATCGTTCCCAACCTGAATCCAAAGATCCGCATCGTTCATCTCTCGAACAAAGCTGGGAAGAATATCTAATGCGTGAGGGTCCTGATTGCCCTTTCCAAAGCAGTGAAGTTCAACCGAGTCGCCAGCAATAGCCTCCACAATTCCCATGAGATCAGTCGTAGAAACTATGACACATGGGATCCCGTCGGCATGGGTCCCTCCGTGGGTCTCGTGATCGTGATTAGACTTGCTTGCTGGCGGACTACATCCCGCTACTAGAATGCTAAAGATTGTTGCCACAAATGTGGCACGAAACGCTTTTGTTAAGTATCTATTTAATTTCATTATATTATTATCTCTTTTTTCAAAACTAACTCAAAATTACAAATGGGTTCCCTCCTCAGAAGGCGTCCTCTGCCTGCCTTTATTCGCTTTTCTTCGCCCAACACTCAATCTTGCTTTTGTGTTGTGAAGTGTTCTTGCGCGATTAGAAATGCCAGATTCCAATTTACATGCTATAATGTTGATCGTCATAAGTTTTAATATTCAAAACCTTTAAGACTTTTAATCTAACTCACATAATTCATTACTAGGACGCGACAAAGTCGAAAGCCCTAGTTCCATTAATTCTTGCTGAATAGAAATTTAACTAAGAAGAGGAGGAGCACGCTGCCTTAAAAAGCTCGTGCAAACCACAGAATACATTAATTGTGGCTCACTGAAATGGAGGGAAGTATAGCTCAAATATTCCCAATTATCAGAAAAGTGAGACTCAGGGATATCAAGACCCTGTGCAAAGATGATTACAGGGCAATACTTTTTGTTATCAGGATTTTGATCATGTTCTGGCGCATTGCCGCCGCTATGACCGGCACAAGAAACATCCAAATTTGAATCGTGGTCAGTGTGTTGGTTGTGAAAAACCAGCAAGTGCAAATCGGGCGAAACAATAGCAAATGACAGCACGCCAATCTGAAGTATACAGATAAGTGTAATGAACAATTTTATTGTCGGCCTGATATGCAGAACCTGCTTACTAGCCATGTTGGAAAGCTAACCTCAAGTTTTTTTTCAATCTTGAACCATTTCGCAAGGATGCTAAAAATTCCCTTGGTTCGGAGCGTAGCACAGCCTGGTAGTGCGCCAGTTTTGGGAACTGGAAGTCGCAGGTTCGAATCCTGTCGCTCCGACCATTTTTATTTTATTCAACCATGATCATAAATTGCTTGGCTAATAGTGTTTTCTGCTTTTTTCGCTAATTTTTCATAACCCTTACGAATATTTTCTTTTCTGTGGCGACTTACATCTACGAAACAATCCCTAGCAGCTCGTCGGAAAAACCGAATCGTTTTGAATTTAGGCAAGGCATGAAGGATGCGCCTTTGGTTGTGCATCCCGAGACAGGGCAACCCGTTCGGAGGGTTATTTCTGGTGGAATATCAGTATTGCCGAAAAAAGGAAGTCCATCTTCGGACAGTAGTTGCTGCTCATCGGGAACGTGCTGCTCATAAGTTTACGGATGGTGTGACACAAGCCCATCTTTATTAGGTTAATTGACGTATATGATTGCACCCTAAATGCCAACATTAGCTGCAATTTAATCCTCTTCAGAATCAAAAGCCCCAGTAATTAATTCCTCGAGACGCTAAGACCGATCGAATTGAAACCAGATAAAAAGACCTACGAATGGCTGCATGACCATTCTTTTGGGCAAGACAAAAAGCGATCCGGCGAAACTCGTACTGTTATCGTCATTTTGATAACTGCCACGATGATGGGTGTCGAAATTGCCGCAGGTTTGGCATTTGGTTCGATGGCCCTTTTGGCGGATGGCCTGCATATGGCCTCGCACGCAGCCGCGCTTTCGATCTCGGCGTTTGCGTACTACTTTGCACGGAAGCGAGCTCACGACCGATCATTCAGTTTTGGGACCGGTAAGGTGAATTCCCTCGGTGGGTATACCGGAGCTGTATTATTGGTATTATTTGCACTTTTGATGGTTTCTGAAAGTATTCATCGGCTTATTGTTCCGGTGGCGATTTCTTTCAACCAAGCTATCGGGGTTGCCGTGCTTGGTTTGATTGTCAATGGTGTTTCAGTATTTATTCTAGGCCATGAAGAGCACCATCATCACGGACATGACCACGGTGAAGGGGGGCATGATCATCATCATGATCACAATCTAAGGGCTGCCTATCTTCATGTTTTGGCAGATACCATGACATCACTTCTAGCGATTGTTGCACTTTTGGCTGCGAAATACTACGGATGGATCTGGATGGATCCCGTTATGGGAATTGTTGGTGCAATCTTGATCACGAAGTGGTCGATGGGCTTGCTCAAGCAAACAAGTGGCGTGCTATTGGATCGCCAAGGGCCTGATGCACTTATTGACAGAATGAGAAGGCAAATTAAGTCTTTGTCATGTAAAGTTGAAATTGTCGATCTGCACGTTTGGTCGATTGGCCCTAACATCTATTCAGCTGCGATCACAGTGGTTGCCGATGAAGAAAGCTATTTAGATTTAATCAAATCCGAAATGCAACATATCACCGAGATTGTCCATACAACGATCGAGGTTCACCAGCGGGGGATTGAAACAGTTGAGTGAAATTGTATTCTATCGCTTTAAGAATTAAACCGATGTGAGTCTAAGACACATTAAGCCCAATTTTTCGACATGTTAACTAAATCCAAATGAATCTATTTTTGAGAATCAAAAGCTTCATTTTTGGCATATTGGTTATCTCACTCTCAATCGGTTGCACGATTACACTGGAGATTACGCCAAGAAGAATTTCCTTAAATCAGGAAACAGTCGAAGAAACAATTAATCCAGATAACAAGGTTCAAACAAAGAAAAAAACAACCAAAAGCAAGTCGGCTAGCTTCAAAGTAAAAGACTCGAAAAAAGGAGAACTTTCTTATAACGAACTGGATGGCCATACCACCCTCAAAGCGATTAATGATAAAGGTGAAGTTGTCTTTGATGGACCGATCAACACTGAAGAGGAGAGAAGCAAAGTGCCTGATGATTTCCTTTCATGGCTAGATGAGATTAAAAACACATACATAACGAAGTAAGAGCCATTAAACGCCACAATTGAAAAANCTATTAGCCCGAATTTTTGCTGTATTTGTCTTGTTGCTCTCCTGCGGGATAAGTGAAGTTAATGCAGATCTTTTGACGTATGAAATCGTTGGAGACGCCGTTACCATCAAAGATTGTAAAGAGAATGCATCAGGAGCACTGGCGATTCCCTCTACGCACGAAGGAAGACCAGTCACCAGCATTGGGCACTGATTGGCGTGGAGCCCCTTTCCGAAAACAATACTATCTCGTCAAGCTGTTGGATTAATAACGCTGAATTATCCTCCGACAATGAATTAAATAATATTTTATTGGTCTATAGCATGACTTGGCGCTTGTTTTTGCCTATTATAAAGAATGTGTGAGTTTTAAATATGAAACTTTTTTTTGCATTTATCATGGTTGTTCTATCCTCAAGTTCTTTTGCTGAAATACAACTGTTTGACAGCGGTGCTAAGCCTTCTAGTTTAAATTGGAATATCGTCAATGACACTGTCATGGGAGGCAGATCGTCTAGTCGTTGGATTAGTAAGTCTTCTTCGCCTTGCTCTTTTGAAGGATATCTTTCGCTGGAAAATAACGGTGGCTTTGCCTCCGTCAGGTGCGACTTAAACAATGAGAATCTGACCAAAACAGAAGGAATATTCATCAGAGTAAAAGGCGACGGCCGGAAGTATCAATTTAGAATCCGATCGCAAGCTTCCAGATGGGCTAATTACTCTCATGAATTCAAAACTGTCAGAAATAAAATTAAGACATTCTACCTACCTTTCAAAGATTTCGAACCCTCATGGAGAGGCAGAAGTTTAAACAATCTGCCTGTTTTAAAAGGTAAAGATGTAAGAGGCATTGGTTTTTTATTAGGAGACAAAATTCAAGGTAAGTTTAAATTGGAAATATTNAGTATATCTGCNACGACTAAAAAGGCATATATTGATTTAGTNAAAAATCTAACGACTNGTGNTAATTAATCCATTTTAATTATCGCTCTCCACCATTTGGCATTTGACCGACTAAAGCGTGGCTTCTGCAATTAGCACTTATTGGAAAACAGCTGTTAACTTTATTAGGACACATAAATTCTCAGCTAAAATAGCATCACCAAAGTTCTTCAGGATCACTGGTGCGTGTGAATCTCAGATCCGTTGATGTCTATTTCTTGTTGCTTAGGCAANTAGATGGCAATCTCTTCCNTAATTCTGACTGCAGCGTGAAAGTTTCATTTGTTTTTCCAGCGGCCATACAAAGTTTGGCCAAATGGTTGGCTTATTTTGCCTTTTTGTTCCTAGCGCTTGACCCGGCTTCAGCTGGAGATAACTGGTGGCAGTTTCGTGGACCAGGCGGAGACGGACACGCCACTTCCACCGACCTGCCCCTGAAGTGGTCGGAATCGGAAAATGTTAGTTGGAAAACACCCATCCACGATCGCGGTTGGTCATCGCCTGTAATATGGGGCAGTCAGATTTGGCTGACTACAGCCACTGCCGACGGATGCAAACTGTTTGCGGTTTGCATCGACAAAAACAACGGGAAGATCATTCACGATTTGCATTTGTTCGACGTGGCCAAGCCAATGCGAATCACAAAGGACAACACCTACGCCACACCCACTCCGGTAATTGATGAGGATCGCGTAATTCTACATTTTGGAACCTATGGAACGGCTTGTCTGAACAAAGTCAGCGGCGCGATGCTATGGACGCGGCGCGATTTGAATTGTGACCACGAGGTGGGTGCCGGACCAGCCAGTTCACCAACTCTGGTCGGCAACAATGTGGTGGTGCACGTTGACGGGCGCGATGTGCAGTACATCATTGCACTCGACAAATTCACTGGAAAAACAGTCTGGAAAACACCGCGATCTCTCGATTACTCCAAGATTCCCGTTCATCACCGAAAGGCTTATTGCATGCCAACACTGGCGCCGCGGGGTGATGGCAAGCAACTTGTCAGCCCTGCAGGAAGAGGGCTGTATGCCTATGATCCGGAAACCGGCAAGGAACTTTGGCATGTACGGCACCGGGGCTGGTCGGTGGCACCTCGCCCGGTATCCGGCCATGGGTTGGTGTTTGCCACTGTGGATCGCGATCGCCCAGAGCTGTGGGCAATTCGTCTCAACGGCAACGGCGATGTGACCGACACGCATATCAAATGGAAATCAATCCGCAGTATGCCGCAACGTTGTTCGCCATTACTAGTAGACGACCTATTGTTTGTCGTGAATCGTGGTGGTATCGCGAGCTGTCTTGAGGCTAAAACCGGCAAAGTCCTTTGGAAGGAACGCTTGAAAGGCTCATACTCGGCCTCGCCCATTTTCGCAAAAGGCCGCATTTACCTCTTCAATGAAGAGGGCTTGTCCACAGTCATCCGACCGTCACGCAAGTATGAAGTCATCGCCAGCAACGCACTGGCCAAACAGCCCTTCATGGCGACCCCAGCAGTCGATGGCAACGCCTTTATCATGCGTACGGGCGGACATCTGTACCGCATCGAGGTACCCAAATAAGATTCGATGAAGCCGCTAGAGGATTGTTTGTTGTACGCGTTCGTCGACTCGGCCTATCTTAATGGTCGAAACCCGGAGTCACTGTGCCACCAGCTTTGTGAAGGAGGAGCGGACCTAGTCCAGTTGAGGGCCAAGGACTGGAACAGGGAAGATGTCATGCGCGTAGCTAAGCGTCTGGCTCCGATAACAGCCAATGCCGGCGTGCGACTGGTGATTAACGATCATCCAAACATTGCCGGCGAGGTGGAAGCGCCCACGGCGCACCTTGGCCAGGAGGATTTTTTTGATGCCGGCTATCGACAAGTTGACGAGGTAAAGCCAGCCGGCTTATCACTTGAGCTTGGCCTAAGCACCCATGCTCCGGAACAGGCTCAACGAGCTTGTGATGCTGGAGCGGATTACTTGGCAATCGGCCCGGTGTTCGCGACGCCGACCAAGCCTGGGAGACCTGCTGTCACACTCGAATACGTTCAATGGGCGGCTACTAATATCAACCTAACATGGTTTGCGATCGGCGGCATCAATCAGGACAACCTTGCCGATGTGATGGCAGCCGGGGCTCGTCGTGTTTGTATTGTTTCCGCAATCCTTCAAGAGATGGACGTGACCGGTGCTTGTCGCGCCTTTAAGGAGCGTCTACTGTCTTCTGCCTATTAACTGGGACATTCCCACAAATTAATTCACAACATGAGCCTTCTCGTTTTTGGTTCCACTGCGCTGGACTCAATCAGCACCCCTAAAAAAAAGAACCCCCGTCTGCTGGGCGGCTCCGGTAGTCATGCCGCCGTAGCAGCGAGCTTTTTTGTGTCACCTAAATTGATAGGTGTGGTGGGCAAGGACTTTCCGAGCAAATACACCTCACTCCTTAAAAAACACAAAGTAAACCTCAAGGGTTTGAAAGTTCGTGAAGGCAAGACGTTTCATTGGGCCGGCGAGTACGAGGTGAACATGAACAACCGCCGCACGCTCAGCACAGAATTAGGTGTCGTAGAAGGCTATTCGCCTGTGTTGCCTGCAGCGCATCGCAAAGCAAAGTACGTCCTGCTCGCAAATAATCCGCCAGGTTCCCAGGAGGCGATCATTGATCAACTCGAAAAACCAAAGTTCGTCGTGGCTGACACGATGGATTTGTGGATGAACGTTGCAATGAACGATCTGCGCAGCCTACTCAAGCGCGTGGATATGCTGGTACTCAATGACAGCGAGGCACGCCAATTGACCAGCGACGACAACGTTGTGTCCTCCCTCCCTAAACTGCACAAGTTCGGCCCTAAATACGTGATCGTGAAAAAAGGCGAACACGGAGCGATTCTTTCATCTCGGAAGGGGTTATTTGTAGCGCCAGCATTTCCCTTGACCAAGGTCGAAGATCCGACCGGCGCAGGCGACTCATTTGTCGGGGCAATGGTCGGTTACCTGGCAAAAACAGGTGGGTCAATCGATAGCTGCATCCGTAAGGCGATTCTTTACGGAAGCGTGGTGGCTTCGTTTTGCTGTGAGGGTTTCGGCCTAAACCGAACCACAAAAACAACGCGCTCCGAAATCAACCAACGCCTGCGCGCGCTGGAAAAAATGACGCGAGTCTAAAGCTCGTCGAGCGCTGCGAGCACCTCGGCGGCATGGCCAGCGACTTTTACCTTGGGCCAGACTTTTTTGACGATTCCGTCAGCATCGATTAGGAAGGTCATTCGCTTGATACCAAGGAATGTTCGCCCCATGAATGACTTTTTCCCCCAGACGCCATAGGCCTCACAAATGGATTTATCCTCATCAGCAATCAGTGTGAACGGCAGACCAAACTTGTCGATGAACTTGTCGTGTTTGGCTGCTGAGTCCGCGCTGACGCCAAGCACAACGGCATTTTTCCCAGTGATCGCTTCATAAGCATCTCGAAAACCGCACGCCTCCTTGTTGCAACCCGGAGTGTTGTCTTTAGGATAAAAATAAAGCACCACAGTTTGGCCACGTAACTGGCTCAGCGAAACCTCTCTACCGCCGTTCGTCGATGCAGTGAAGTCCGGGGCCGTATCGCCCTCATTCACTTTAAATTCAGTATTATCTGTCACGCTGAGAAGAGAATCTGCCAGCGTCTGGACAAGGTCAATCCCTCTGCGAAAAATCTTGCGGTTCGCCGCTCTTTTCCTTAGCCACGGTCTGTGGCTGAGAATCCCAGACAAGCCGAGGTAACGGAACTGCATGAGCGCAGCGTCCAACTGTGGCTGGAAGGGCAGCGAGACAAGGCCATCATCCTCTACCGACAGGCACTGGGTCAGGAGTCAGATGCCATCGCACTTCAGTTGCGCGACAAGTTGCCCAACTCGTACAGCGACCCAAATGCCACGCCTGACGGACCGATAAGTCTGCAGCAGCAGAACGCCTTCGCTGCATATCGCCATACCACCCGGATGCGCACCGACGACGCCTGCGCTTGGTTCAACATCGGCCTAACCCATGAAAAAGAAGGTCACGCATCCGAAGCAGGAAAGGCGTTCATAGAATCATTCAAGAGTTACCATCGCAATCTTTCTACCCATGCATTGCAAGCAGGGGGTAAAATGGCGGTCAAGGTTTGCCAACGAATGACGGAGATTGATCCTAAGGATGCAAAAGCTTGGATCAACCTGGGCGCTGCTTTGGGCCAGGCAGAACAACCAAACGAGGAAATCGATGCTTATAGAAAGGCAATCCAACTTGCTCCCAAGTACGCAGAAGCTTGGTACAACCTTGGCGTCGCCCAAGCTCGACGCGAGGAGGATGTCGAAGCGATTCAGGCTTACAAGCAGGCACTGCTGCTATCTCCGAAGTTCGCCAAGGCGTGGTTCAACCTTGGAGTGCTACAAGGCAAACTAGGAAATCCGCATGAGAAAGTNCGCTCCTACCGTCAGGCCGTCGAAGCTGATCCTAACTTTGGTGAAGCATGGCACAATCTCGGCGTCATCCTAAACGCGGTGGGAAAACAAGAGGAAGGAACGATCGCGTTCACCCGGGCGCGCAAACTGCTCAATCCCAAACTGCGCATCGCTGAGACGATCGAGTTCAAGTCCGCCACCACGCCGGACGGCCCACCTGACCGGCCAGCCGCAGCCCCTCTAACGTAAGCCTCGGCTCAACATGCCGAATCACCGGCATCTTGGCTGCCATCAACGCCGCACAACCCCCTGTCGCCACCACTGGCAAGCGGGGTGCATTTAGTTCGCGCTTCAATTTTCGAACCAATTCACCGATCAATCCGCGGTAGCCGTACACCGCACCGCTGAGCATCGCGCCGCGTGTGTCCCGGCCGACCACCGACTCCGGCTCAGCAATCTTGATAAGTGGCAGCAACGCGGTTTTCTCGTGCAAATAATCAGTCATCGCAGAAAGGCCCGGCGCAATAATCCCACCTGTGTAATTACCGGACGCATCGACCACATCGAATGTTACCGCAGTTCCAAAATCTACCACTATTACCGGTGGCCCAAATCTTGCATTAGCCGCAATTGCATTAGCCAAACGGTCGGCACCAATTGTCGACGGTTTCGGATAGTCAATTCCGATGCCGGTCACCGTCCGCGACGTTAACTGCCAAGTTGAACACTTCAAATGCGCACGCAACATTCGCTTGAGCGGCAGGTTAAATCGAGGCACTACGCTGCAAAACACAGCGCCAGCCGGCCGCTCCACCTTGACCAGGCTCAACAACTTGTTAAAAGACCGCTCCGCTTTGCCAAACGCGAGCGACTCGCTGGGCAAGCGGATATCTGTCACAATGCCATCAGCGGTGGCCACAGCAGCATGAGTGTGAGTGTTGCCAATATCAACCAGCAGAACCATATGAAGGCAGAAGCTGCCATGCNCTTGGCTAAGTTTGAAGTTTCAACTTGGTTTGCTTGAAACTCAAAACGTTAAACTTGAAACTCCCTTCATCGCATCATGGCGATCAACGACCACATCCGAGACAAGCTTTCCCAGCTCCCCCACAAACCCGGAGTTTACCTAATGCGTGATCGGTTTGGCACGGTTATTTACGTCGGAAAAGCTCGAGCACTGCGAAAGCGTGTAAGTCAGTATTTCAACCCATCGCGACGCCATGGCTGGGATCTGAAATTAGCAGCGCTGATCGAAGCAATTGACGATTTCGACGTGCATGTCGTTAGGAGCGAGCCCGAGGCACTGCTGCTTGAGGGTAGACTAATCAAGGAGTTCAAGCCGCGCTACAACGTCAGTTTCCGTGACGACAAAAATTTTCTTCTCATCAAGATTAACCTCAATGACTCAATCCCTCGTTTCGTGCTAACTCGAATGCGCCAGCAGGATGGCGCTAGATATTTTGGCCCATTCGTAAGCAGTGGAGCATGCCGCCGCACGATCACAATGCTTCGAAAAAAATTCAACCTGCGCGGTTGCCGACCGCTTCAGCCAACAGAACGCGACTACAAACATTGCCTTTATGGTCACCTGCAGCACTGCTCTGCACCGTGCGTCGGCAAAGTATCGCTTGAAAATTATAGACAACAGGTCACTGAAGCATGCGACTACCTTGAAGGACAGACCGGCGAATGGGAAATGGAACTGGAATTCGAAATGAAAAAGGCCGCTGAAGCGCGCGACTACGAGAAGGCTGCCCGCTACCGTAACATGATTCGTGACCTGCGCGAGACCACTCGGAAGTCGCGTAAGTTCACACGCATGCCAATCGAGCTTCCAGGTGCGATTAACCCCATTCGCGACTTGGCCTCACTTGGCCAAGTGCTTGGCCTCGCCTCTCCACCCGCACGCATCGAAGGATTCGATATCTCAAACATCAGCGGCACGTTCATGGTGGCATCGATGGTCAGTTTCTTGAATGGCAAACCAAATCGCTCTCAATACCGACGATTTCGCATTAAAAGTGTCACAACGCAGGACGACTTTGCTTGCATTGCCGAAACAGTCCGACGACGCTATACACGGCTACAACGCGAATCACGACCATTACCAGACCTAATTTTGATCGATGGAGGCAAGGGCCAACTTGGAATGGCGTATCGCGAACTGATCAAACTTGACCTCAATCGCATACCGATAATCGGCCTAGCAAAGGAGTTCGAGGAAATNTATCAACCTNGAGAAAGCANCCCACTTCACCTAGGACTCAATAGCGGTGCGCTGAAGCTGCTGCAACGCGTTCGCGACGAGTCCCACCGCTTCGCCAACACATACAACGCGAAACTGCGGCTAAAGAAAATTTCCGAAAGCATTCTCGACGAACTGCCAGGCATCGGTATAANCCGCAAGGCCGCTCTGCTNAAGNAATTCGGCTCTGTGCANCAAATCCGAAAAGCCAGCCTTGAGGAAATTCAGNAAGTGCCCGGCTTTGGCAAAAAATCGGCCCTTANATTNAAGGNGTTCTTAGAAANCAGGCAAGTGAGAGCCAANCCTTGCTAATCTNNTGNTTTGCCGACAGTNGTCTGAAACTGGGGAACGGATTCGGCAATAAATTTAGCCATCTTTTCAAAGGTAGCCTCCTCGTCGCCTGGACTGCAAATTGCAAAGTAGGTCACGTAGGCCCAGCGCTGTAGCACACCATCGCTGAGAAGACCCTGTGTCATCATCCACATGCGGTCCAGATGATGCGTCGCGAGTTTTCCATCGGCAACAAACCAGTAAATGTATACGCCTCGCAGCGGTACTTCGCGCCCATTGCGGTCCAGAGCAGTTTTCGAGGTGGTTAGCTTCATAACCGGCAGATCGTATGAATGAGGCTGGGTGATCGGAACGGTCACAACTTCGCGCGTGTCTATAGTGAAGCCCTGTCCTGGAAGACAGTATTCCGGCTTGTGAATCGAGGTTCGATCCTGACCCATCAGCACGACACTGTTCTCGATCCAAGTACCATCAGAGAACGTGTAGCGTCGGCGACCGTACGTGGTATCGTCCGGCAGCCAATCCAGTTCCGCCTGAGTCACTGGCGTCTGCTTTGAAGTACAATCGATCACCTTTATCGGCAANGCCACTCCGTTGGTGCGGACAACCTCACCAACCTCATTGTANAGCTCCATCTGAGCTAGCTGTAGCCCCGGTTTGCCAAGCATCTGACCAGCNGAGCTGAGTTGCCCCAAAAACAACGATGAAGCCGCTACAAGCAGCAGGAACACGGCGAGGATAGTTTTACCCTTCCTATTCATTTTGCCANCTCCGCCACAGGCTTGGGCCGGTCATCCTCCTTGATCACCCTGCCAAGTATCAACACACCAACGAANGCAGGCACGTACGGCAGCAAACTCAGCAGTCCGTTATCATGAACAAAATTGCCGGCGGCCTGCCCACTNCCCGGCTTCGCTGCCTCAACCACTTCGGCGGCAAGTATAATCAGAGCCAATCGAAACACATTTCCNGCCACAGCCAGTGGGAAGGCCGANCCAATAATCACAATCGTTTTCCACCGCGTCCGAAAGGCGACGAAGCCATATATCGCAAAAAATGCNAGCGTCACCGTTAAACTGCGTATGCCACTACAGGCAGCGGCGATCTCGTAAGCATAACGGCGACCGNAATCAAAAATCTGGACGCCTTCCTGGATAATATCAACACCTAGCAANGTGCCGCAGATCCATCCGGTCATGTCGGACACCAGATGCCGTAGCGGCACGGTGACAAAATCGGCCATCGTCCCAAGCGGCACAGCGAACGCGAACAGAAAGCAGGGAAAGAAACTGGCTCGCAGCCAGACCGGCCCCCACACCAAACCGGTCAGCCCGTAGATACCGAAATAAAACCCGACGATTGAAAGTCGTGTCTGCTGGATGACATAGCCGANTAAATGTATTGCCAGTGCAATTGCCACCAGCACCATCGCCGGCCACCAGTTACGCTTTGGCGTGACTATCAATTCGTCTCGTTTCCAATAGTACAACCCCAGAACGATCAACGGAATAATATATCCTAACTCGTCGTCCTTCGAATTGCCATAGGCGTAGTTCATCCAGCCAAAAAGCGAAGCAGTATCGACGTAGCCGAAAGTAGAGTTGCCGAGCAGATGAAAGAAAACCAGCCAGATTCCTAACAGTACGAGGAATAGCGGCTTGTCAGGCATCATCCGCCAAAAGTTCGACAACTCTTCNCTGATGGTGGGGAGGTTCGCTTCAGGGCTAGATTGAGGCTCGCTCATGACCGGCGCGGCACAGCGTAGCTGGCCAAGAGCAGGACGGCGATGAAAACCGGCTCACACCCAGGTACGGCGGAGCAGCCGGATAAAATTGCCACTCATAATTTTATCGATGTCGTCCGCTGAATAGCCNCGTTGGCCCAACAAGNCGACCAGCTTTTGCAGATCGGCTATGGTNTGCAGNTCGCCCGGCGCTTGTTCACGACCAAAGCCACCATCAAGATCGGTNCCTATGCCGGCNTGGTCGGAGTTNCCGGCAAGTTGACAGACATAATCAATNTGATCGACCACGTGAGAAAGTGCCACGCCGGATGTCTCTGGCGTTGTCACACCNCGATTCCANTCNGGGATCAACATCCAAGCATCAAACGCCGCGCCAACTACGCCTCCACGCTCGAACAAACGCCGTAGTTGCTCGTCGCTGAGTTGACGATCGCCCGGCACAAGAGCACGGCAGTTGCAATGACTCGCCCAGACGGNTCCACCAAAAATATCCATTGACTCGTCAAGTGAATCGTCGCTCAAATGGGTCACATCAAGAATGATGCCCAAACGTTCCATCTCGCGCAGTAGATCCGGCCCCGCTGGACCCAAACCACCACTCTGATGAGTACCAGGAGCATAGGTTCCTGGACCGTAATGAGCCGGACCAAGCGCACGCAAACCACTGTCGTATGAACGCTCTAGATGCTGCAACGTTACCATTGAATCTGCCCCCTCGAGACTTAATATATAGCCGATCGGCAAGTCGTCATCCGAGTCGTTGACCCATCTGGCCAAGTGGGCTTCCAATTGATCAAGGTTGCATACTGGTGTCATTTCACCTCTACGCTCCATCTCTTGATACCAGGCAAGTTGGCCCTGAGTCTGCGCCCAGGCCTGTTCCGGGGAATGCCAACCAGGCAACGGGTTGCCGCGCTTGGTATATCGAGCAATCTGAGTAGCGACGCAGAGACCGATTTTGCCCCGGCGCATCTCCGGCAGACAGACTGTACCTCGGCTGCGATCCTTTTTGTCGGTTTGACCAACCTCTCGGTTTCGAATTTCGTCAAGCGGCCGCGACAGATCACGGTTCCACTCGAGGGCGTTCATAGAGAGGTCGAGGTGAGCGTCAAAGATAAACGGATTTTTATCGGGCATTGTTTCCGCTGAGCCAAGCAGCAAAGCAAACCGCAAGTCAACGGCAGAATAATCGGGCTGTGAAGCCCCGAGTTGCCAAGCGTGCCACGCTTGGCCAAGCTAGCCAGCAATGAAAGCCATCACCGCTACCCTGCTAATGTTCGTCGCCATGTCCGCTCAATCCGGCCCCATTGCGATCGTCATCCACGGCGGCGCAGGAAGAATTGACCGCGTCACTCTTTCGCAAGAGCGTGAACGCCTCTACCACGCCACGCTCGAGCAAGCACTCCGAACGGGTTACGATATCCTTCGCCAAGGCGGTAGCGCGCTAGACGCCGTCGAAGAGGCCATCGTTGTAATGGAAGACGCACCAGTGTTCAACGCAGGCAAAGGCGCCGTCTTCACCGCCGAAGGCAAAAACGAACTCGATGCCTCAATTATGGACGGCAAAAACTTACAAGCCGGCGGCGTCGGCGGCGTCGCCTCGGTTAAGAACCCAATCCGTGCTGCGCGTGCTGTGATGGAAAAATCGCCGCATGTTCTNTTCACCAACAGAGGCGCCGAAGAATTCGCCGCCGAAAATGGCATCGAGATCGTCGATCCCAAATACTTCTTCACTGAACGCCGCTGGAATCAGATCCAGAAATGGCGAAAAGAACAGGAGGCCAAACCGCAAGCCAATGCCAAACGCAACCAGCACGCCGATTACTTCGGCACTGTCGGCTGTGTAACGCTGGACACTAAAGGAAACCTCGCCGCCGGAACCTCCACGGGCGGAATGACCGGCAAACGTTTCGGTCGCATTGGAGACTCGCCAATCATCGGCGCTGGCACCTATGCCGACAACCGCACAGCTGGCATTTCTTGTACCGGGCACGGTGAATATTTTATCCGGCATGCCGTCGCCCACGACATTTCTGCACGCATGGCATACAAAAATAATAGCTTGGCAGAGGCGGCCCACGACGTTGTGCACACCGTGCTTAAGAAAGCCGGCGGTTCCGGCGGTATCATTGGTATCGACGCTCTCGGCAATGTGGTGATGGAATTCAACACCCCCGCGATGAGCCGCGGATTCATCGAAGGAAACGGCAAAATAAAAACCGCAATTTTTAAATGATTGCCCCCGCTAAGCAGTCATGAATCTAAAACATACTTGAAAAGCTTCAACGCAATAACAAAGCTGCGATTGTCGTGACTAGGAGGTGCTTCATTTGCCTACAGTTCTAAAAGAATGAAATTAAAATCTCTTGCTTAACACTGTGAAATCCTGAAAATGCCCTTCCACTTTAGGTATTTCGGCCTAAGTTTCCTACAGATGGGCGAATGGCGCAGCGGCTAGCGCAGCGGTCTTACACACCGTTGGTCGGGGGTTCGAATCCCTCTTCGCCCACCATCCTGTTTTGTGCAACAGAACAGCTTAAAAAAGTTGTGTGCACACCCACTTCGGCTTCAGGCCCGCTTTGCGCTGTTACATCGAATGCGCTTGGCCAAGCTGTGTGGAGTTCCTACCCTCCGCTTGGTGAAGCGAATACCCTCGCGTGACTGATTCCAGCAAAAACTTAAATCCCGCGGATCCTGCTGTAAAATCGGAAGTGTTTGACGATGTTGTGGTAGGAATTTTCCGCTCCACGGAAGATGGCCGATACATTTATGCCAACCGCCGCCTGGCAGAATTGTACGGGTATGATTCGCCAGCGAGCTTGATCAAAGCAATCGGGGATATCGAGGATCAATTGTACGTTGAACCGAAACAGCGAGAGCTATTCCTTAAACTCATTCAACAGCAGGACCGTGTAGAGCAGTTTGAGTCGGAGATTTTCCGGCGGGACGGCTCCCGGATCTGGATCTCGGAAACTGCCCGAACAGCGAGGGACGCTTCCGGCCGGGTGTTGTATTACGAAGGTACGGTACAGAATATAGCTGAGCAGAAGCAGGCAGAATTGGAACTGCGGCGCTCGGAGATTCTATTTCACTCACTGGTAGAGAATCTCCCCCAGAACATCTTTCGAAAAGACGCCACTGGACAGTTTACATTTGCAAACAACCGTTTCTGCTCGGAACTAGGGCAGACACGTCGAGAGATCATCGGCAAAACCGACCTCGATTTTTTTCCAGCAGACCTTGCTAAAAAATACCGTGAGGATGACATCTCCATCATGGAAAGCGGCGAATCGTTGGACACCGTGGAAGAGCACATTACGCCAGAGGGTGAGAAGTCATGGGTACATGTCGTCAAAACACCGATCTGCGACGAAGCCGGCCGCTGCACCGGGGTACAGGGTATTTTCTGGGATGTCACAAAGCAAAAACTTACCGAACTCGCGCTGGCACACGAACGCGATCTGTTGCGGACGCTGCTCGAAAACATCCCGGACAGGATCTACTTTAAAGATCGCGAATGCCGATTTTTGATTATTAGCAAGGCATTGGCAAAAGACTTCGGTCTCGATGATCCCACGAAAGCACTGGGCAAAATGGATGCTGACTTTTTTAGCGAAGAACACGCCCGACTAGCATTTGAGGATGAGCAGGCGATTCTCGAAACTGGAAAAGCCATTATTGGAAAGACTGAAAAAGAGACTTGGAGAGATGGCCGTGAAGCTTGGGTACTTACGACCAAGATGCCCATGCAGAATGCCAACGGAGAAATCGTCGGTACTTTCGGCATATCTAAAGACATAACCCCGCTGAAGGAAGCTGAAGCCGAACTGGCCCAAGCCAGAGACTCCGCGTTGGCATCGGCACGGGCAAAGTCGGAGTTCCTCGCCAACACCAGTCATGAGATACGCACACCGATGAACGCCATCATGGGCATGACCGGGCTGCTGTTGGAGACGCCGCTAAATGAGCAACAGCGGGACTTTATGACAACCATCAGGCAGAGCGCCGACGCGCTGCTTAAGGTCATCAATGACATCCTAGACTTTTCAAAAATTGAAGCACGCAAGCTGACTATTGAGCGGATTCCATTTGACCTTCGAGAGGTACTCGAAAACGCCGTGGATCTCCTTGCAGAGCGCGCCCAGAGTAAAGGCCTGCATTTGGCCTGCATGGTGTTCGAGGGTGTTTGGACAAAGGTTATCGGCGATCCCGGCCGACTACGACAGATCGTAACTAACCTGGTTGGCAATGCAGTCAAGTTCACCGATCAGGGTAATGTTACGGTACGGCTCAGCAGCAAGGCCGAAACCGACAGAGAGGTGACGATCCGCTGTGAAATCGTGGACACTGGAATAGGCATCTCAATCGAATCACAAAAGCGCCTGTTCCAACCATTCACACAGGTAGACGGATCGGGATCGCGCCGTTACGAGGGCACCGGCTTAGGATTGACCATTTCCAAGCAGTTGACCGAGATTATGGGTGGACGGATCGGGCTCGAATCCAAGCAAGGGCAAGGCTCGATCTTTTGGTTCGAGCTACCTCTGCATAAGCAATTTGAACCGGATGCGGAGAAACCGCAGGATCACATTCTTGCCGGCCTAAAAGTACTGATAGTCGATAACAACGAAACCAGCCGGGAGTCGCTGCGCCACCAACTGCAGTCGTACCGAATCAGAACCATCGAGACCAACAGAAAGGATGAAGCTATTCAACGGCTGCAGGAGGTCGCCGCCTCGGATCAGCCGATACAAGCGGTGCTAATCGACAGCGAACTGCCAGAGGAAGACAGCCTCAGCTTGGCCCAAGCCATCAGAGACGACCTGCTCTTTGCTGATTTGAAACAGATCTTGCTCATGCCAAAGGAAAGCGCGTTATCGCCCGATGCATGGAAGGAATCCGGAATCGATGACTGCCTGACCAAGCCAGTAAAGCAATCCCGTCTGGTCGACTGCCTCAATCGCCTATTGAACGGCNAATCNGAGACCGCGACCGGTTCGACCGCGGACTCCTCCGAACGAAGGGGAGCCAAACCGTTACGGATTCTGATAGCGGAAGACAACGCGGTGAATCGCAAAGTACTTCTGCTTCAACTCGAGAATCTAGGCTACAAAGCGGATATAGCCACCAACGGCCTCGAGGCAGTCGAAACCACTCGCAAAACACCCTACGATGTGGTGCTTATGGACTGTCACATGCCGAAGATGACTGGCTACGAGGCAACCCGCGCCATCCGCCAGCTTCCTGGCCACACTCGGCGAACNCGCATCATTGCCATCACCGCCAACGCCGACCCGGAAGAAAAGNNCAAGTGCCTCGAGGCCGGGATGGATGATTATCTCATCAAACCGATCGACCTCGGCCAGCTTGGCCAAGCGCTCCGAGGAATTGCCGGCGCCGTNGGCGCTGCCCATATGGAGCCAGGTCTCAGCGATGCCNATGTTATCTCCGAAGGGCTGCGTTCCCTNGGTGATCCCGCTGTAGTGTCAGAACTAATCGCCCTATTCATGGAGGACGCCAAAACCCGNCTAGTNCAAGCCCAAGAGGCGCTAGATGCCGGGAAAGGCAACGAAGTGGCCGAAGCTGCCCACTCGCTCAAGGGCAGCGCCCGGAATTTGCGCGCTGAGCAATTAGCCAAGGCATGCGATGCCCTGGAAAAAATGGCTAAATCCGCGTCGATGGATGTCNCCGAACATCAGCTTGGCCAAGTGAAATCCGAGCTGGGCAAAGTCACAACGCTGCTCGAGCAACAACGCAAACCGCTTGGATAGACCAACTAATACGCCCGCCATCGCTGAAGCACAAACCATGCGCCCAAACCGGCGATGGATGCCAAACCGGCGATCCGCCCCCATGTCGATCCAAACACCACAGTTCCGTTAAACCACATGAAAGCCATGAAAATATGCAGNGCCGCTGTAACCCAACTTGACCGATTGGCATGGCTTTGCTTGGCCAAGCGCTGCCATGCCACATNCCCGGCCCAAGCCAAATAGNANGCGTAATTCAGATACAACCCGAAACCGCTTTCCACNCCGATGATTTGAGCCGTCCGCAGGNTAGTGTCCGCTAGCGCGTTGGCATGGCTCCAATCGTGCGCAAAGTGAAAGACACAGACCAGATGCGCAATTAACGCAACCAGACCAAGCCGCCACCAACCGCTGTCGCTTGCACTAGTGTAGCTCCCCTTGGCACAGCAGCCAGCTAGCGCGAAACAATACCCCGCTAAGGCTAGTAATGCTGTCAGACGAATCGCCCAATCACCGNTGTCCATACCCCGGGACATAGCCANGCACAAAGCCCCTTGCGAGTTTTTTCGCGGTGAACCGATTAACCCCTTGACGGTCAATAAAAATAGGTTAACTAACGGGTGTGCCTGAGGAAGATTTGGCCAATTCAACTCGATAAGATTGGATGTACAAACCCNTTCCANGGTTAGCTTTGATANNAGTNTGCACAAAACCTTTAGAATCGCAAATCCTGCTGANTGCTAGCCAGATACTATNAACACATCNTTTCTGATTAATTATGAATAATATATTACTCATTATCCCTGTCGTCGGTGCTATAGCATTGTTGTACACCTTCTTTTATTCAAAGTGGGTGGCCAACCGCGAAATCGGTACCGAACGTATGAAGCGTATCGCAGGATACATAACCGAAGGAGCGATGGCGTTTCTAAAGGCGGAGTACTCGCGCCTAGCTGTGTTCGTGTGTGTCGTAGCGGTGCTGCTGGCCATTACCAGCACCGGCGAAAAGACAAGCCCGTTAATTGCGATGTCATTCGCTGTGGGTGCGGTTTGTTCCGGACTGGCAGGGTANATCGGCATGCGCGTCGCGACTAATGCCAACGTACGCACCGCCAACGCTGCCAGAAACGGGCTGAATCAGGCACTNAATGTCGCCTTCCGAGGTGGCTCCGTGATGGGCATGGGCGTGGTCGGTCTTGGCGTAGTTGGTCTAAGCCTTTTGTTTCTGTTCTACAATGGCCAGGAGGGCTGGGACATAACCAAAGTGATCACAGTGCTCACCGGCTTTTCATTTGGGGCGTCTTCGATCGCACTATTCGCCCGCGTCGGCGGTGGCATTTANACTAAAGCNGCTGACGTCGGGGCGGATCTGGTTGGCAAGGTTGAAGCGGGCATCCCAGAGGATCATCCACTGAATCCGGCAACTATCGCAGATAATGTCGGCGATAATGTCGGAGACGTCGCCGGCATGGGTGCGGATTTGTTCGAGAGCTACGTCGGCTCGATGATCGGTGCGATGGTACTGGGGGCAACATTTGTAGGGCTGGAAGGCTTTAGCAATAACGACACGATGGGAGGTCTGGGCGCTGTGGTGTTGCCCCTCATCCTAGCAGCCGTCGGTATTATAGCCTCAATACTTGGCACGCTGTTTGTCTCAGTTAAGGAGGGCGGTGACCCTAAGAGCGGACTGACACGCGGCGAATTGATAGCAGCGGTGCTGATGCTGACCGGAGCCTACTTTGCGATTACTAATCTCCTACCGGGCGAATGGACTAAAGGCGAACAAAATTACACATCCTTAGGTGTTTTTTTTGCTAGTATCATTGGCTTGGCCTGTGGCTTGGCAATTGGATTCGTCACCGAATATTACACCGGCATTCACAAAAAACCGGTGGTCGCGATCAGCGAACAGTCAGTCACCGGCACCGCAACCAACATCATTTCCGGGCTGGGCACAGGCATGAGNTCAACCCTATGGCCGATCATTTTCATTGCTGGAGCGATCCTCGGAGCCTNTCACTTTGCCGGCTTGTACGGCATCGCAATTGCGGCCGTGGGCATGCTGGCCAACACCGGCATCCAGCTAGCGATAGACGCCTACGGACCGATCGCCGACAACGCCGGCGGTGTCGCTGAGATGAGCGAGCTACCGCCGGAAGTCCGCGCCCGTACCGATCGGCTCGATGCAGTCGGCAATACTACGGCCGCTATCGGTAAGGGATTCGCAATCGGCTCCGCAGCATTGACGGCGCTGGCGCTCTTTGCCGCCTATATGGCTTCCGCTGGGATTGAGTCCATAAATATTTCGAACCCCAATGTCATGGCTTGTTTGTTCATCGGCGCCATGCTCCCGTTTGTTTTCAGCGCAATGGCCATTGATGCCGTTGGACAGGCTGCCATGGCAATGATTCAGGAGGTAAGACGGCAGTTTCGTTCAATCCCGGAATTGAGCAATGCTCTCGAGGCGATGCGTCGCAACGAGGGCAAACCGGTAGATCAATGGNCCACTGAAGACCGAGANATTTACCGCAATGCTGACGGCAAACCGGAATATGGCAGTTGTGTAAAGATCTCCACCGAGGCNGCCATCATTCGCATGATCAAGCCTGGTCTTGTTGCAGTGCTTGCNCCAATNCTGGTCGGCTTCGGATTCAAGCTATTCCTTGCCGACGGAAAAGCGGCTGCCGAAGCACTTGGCGGACTGCTGGCCGGAGTCACCGTGAGTGGAGTCTTNCTGGCCCTGTTTCAGGCCAACGCCGGCGGCGCTTGGGACAATGCAAAAAAAATGTTCGAGGAAGGAGATGGTATAACAGTTGATGGTGAACAATATCAAAAAGGTTCTGAACCCCACAAGGCGGCCGTTGTTGGCGATACAGTGGGCGACCCGCTCAAAGACACCTCCGGCCCTTCTCTCAACATTCTGCTAAAGCTAATGAGCGTCATTGCACTAGTCATTGCACCGTTACTGATCGGATAAAAAGTGTTCGAGCGATCGCCCAGTCGTAGCCGTGAGAAAACTGAGCGAAAAACTCTTTATCACTGCGATAAAAGAGGCTAACGCCTCCGACGCGCTTGACGAAGCGGCTGAATTTCTCAGTCAAGGGCATCTCGTAGCGCTGCCAACTGAGACCGTGTACGGCTTGGCCGCCGACGCCCGCTCGACTAGGGCCGTTAAACGCATCTTCGAGGTCAAGGGGAGACCTGCAGAAAATCCTCTCATCGTTCACGTTAACTCGGTCGAAATGGCCCGGAACTGCGTTGAAACATGGCCAGACTTAGCCGAAAAATTAGCCGGACATTTTTGGCCTGGACCGCTCTCAATAGTGCTTCCTCGATCCGGATTGATTCCAGACATCGTCACTAGCGGCGGAGAGACCGTGGCTGTTCGTTGTCCCGCGCATCCGATAATACAAGCCGTTCTGGCCAAATGTGCCTTTCCACTCGCAGCTCCTAGTGCAAATCGATCGAATCGAGTGTCGCCAACCCGGGCTGATCACGTCGTCGATCAACTCAACGGCCGAATACCATTGGTACTCGACGGCGGAGCATGNGACATCGGCATCGAATCAACGGTAATCGACATCTCCGTCAAAGTGCCAACACTCTTGCGNCCTGGTTCCATCTCACTAGGCCAACTTCAAACTGTCTTAGGCGAAGTNAAAACTGTTGGATTGCANATTGAATCGGGGCCAGCAAAGAGTCCGGGCCAACGCCAGCAACATTACTCGCCAAAGGCAAAACTCTTGCTCAACAGCGAGCCAGCAACAATGCTTAGCCAAGCTAANCAAGCACTATTCGTTGTCGCCCGCGAACAGAAGCCACCCGCATGGCCTAGCAGCCAATGGCTCCAATTGCCGAATGATCCAGATGGCTTTGCAAGGGTACTTTACGATTCCTTGCACCGCTGCGACCAAGCCGGCGCAGAAATTATTGTGGTCCAGTCACTACCGGATTGTTCAGAATGGGACGCTATCCGGGATCGACTGAATCGTGCCTCCGTCCGGTCTTAACAACACTTAACGGGTCAAAAAATACGGGCGCCCCTATCGGAACACCCGTACACCAAACAACCAAACCAACCTCCTCTACCTGCACAGCAGGCATTAACTTTTAATGACTCTTGTCCAAGACGAAATGTTCATTCTTTTTTAAGAATAAGAAGCTGCTCTCAGTTTCACTGCCTCTCGTATTCGCCTTTACCAAGCTTTTTGTATACTGTGAAACCAGCCTTCTTTGCGTCAGTAATCGAAAGAGGCTTGAGGTGGNTGGGGGTATTAAAACCNGAAATTAGCTTTCGTACAGGNCGCCGACAAGCTGGGCACTTCTCGAGCGGCTTAGCGGTAACAGGGCGGCGCAAAGTGAAGCCTGAGCCACCGCAAGGTTTGCAGTCGCCCTTTCCGTCGCATAGTTCGTATTCGTAAATCGGCATCCTCGCTTGGCCAAGCTACCACCAAACCAAACGCTTGGCCAAGCGCNGTTCATTCCGTAGCGTTTTGTGCATGGGGATCGTTCGTGTCCTAGTAGACGGATATAGCCTACTGCATCACTGGNCGGAGCTAGCGCCGGNACGGAAGCGTCATTCTTTTCATGCGAGAGACGCGNTGGTAGCCNTATTAACACAATATCAGGACTCGTCCAGCACACCGGTCACAGTGATCTTCGATGGCGGCGGCGCGCCACCTGACACTCCGAAAAACGAAACAACGCCTGGTGGCATTGAAGTTCTTTTCTCAAAAAAGGGCCAAACCGCTGACCAGATTATCGAGCGNGTGGCTTACCTGATGAAGCCGTACGGCGAAGTGTTGGCAGTCACCAACGATTACGCAGAAAGGGAAACCGTAATAAGCCTTGGGGGATCGGCCTGTAGCTGTGAAAACTTCATTCGTATGATTCATGACGAGATTGAGAGAATTCAGAATGGCTTAAAAGNGTTCAATCAACGCGANCGTAAAGACTTTCGAGGTCCTCGTTGACACCTTGCTTTACAACTCATAGGATCAAATTCNAATTGGATGGACTTAAGAGTATCAAAATGATACTTAGAATTTTAGTTGAAGCTTTTACAAATGAGTAAAGGCATCAATTGTGATTTCTTGAATGGCACTTACGATTATAAAATAAATTTCATATTATGACTGAAGTAAGAATTGAGAGAGATACCATGGGAGAGGTTAAGGTTCCTATCGAAAAGTATTGGGGCGCTCAAACCCAGCGAAGTATAGAGAACTTTCCTATCGGCAACGATATAATGCCAATTCAGATGATAAGAGCCTTAGGAATTCAGAAAAAAGCTGCAGCTTTGGCGAACATGTCCCTTGGGCAATTAGATAAAAAGATCGGGCTAGCTGTTGTTGATGCAGCAGAAGAAATTATTCAAGGAAAATTAGATGATCAATTCCCCTTAGTCGTCTGGCAAACAGGCTCAGGGACTCAATCAAATATGAACGCAAACGAAGTTATCGCCAATCGGGCTAACGAACTTCTTGGAGGCCGCCTAGGAGAGCAATCAACAGTTCATCCAAATGATCATGTTAACCGCAGCCAATCTTCTAATGATACTTTTCCAGCTGCAATGCATATAGCCTCTGTACTGGAAATAGAAGATCATCTTGTGCCTTCATTAAAATATTTTCAAAGTGAACTAGAAAAAAAATCGAGAGAATTTTCTAAAATAATAAAAATAGGAAGAACGCACACTCAAGATGCCACCCCCCTTACACTTGGCCAAGAATTTTCAGGTTATGCATCGCAAATAGAATCAGGCATTACAGGTATCAACCGGATTCTCCCTGATTTATTGCAGTTGGCACAAGGAGGGACGGCTGTAGGAACAGGGTTGAATTCACCAATAGGCTTTGCCGAAAAATTTGCAGAGGAGATCAGTGCGCATACCGGAAAATCGTTTAGCACAATGGCCAACAAATTCGCAGGACTCGCAGCTCATGATGCGTTGGTGGCTGCTTCAGGTGCTTTGAATGTTTTGGCTGTGTCAATTATGAAAATTGCAAATGATATTCGTTTTCTTGGATCTGGACCTCGAAGCGGGATTGGTGAGTTATCATTGCCAGCAAATGAGCCAGGATCTTCCATAATGCCTGGTAAAGTAAACCCGACTCAATGCGAGGCTCTTACCATGGTAGCTGCAGAGGTGATGGGAAATCATGTTTCTGTGACTGTTGGCGGAAGCAATGGGCATTTTGAATTAAATGTCTTCAAGCCTTTAATCATTTTTAACATCCTTCGGTCCGCTGGTTTGCTTGGAGATGCCTGCAAAAGTTTTACGGATCGTTGTCTAATAGGAATCAAAGCCAACGAAAAAAGAATAGAAGATCTAATGGCTAGATCCCTTATGTTAGTAACAGCACTAAACCCTCACATAGGTTATGACAACGCAGCTAAAGTTGCAAAAAAAGCTTTTTTAGATGGGAGTACATTGAAGGAGGCAGCTTTGAGTTTGGGGTGTGTAACCGAAGAACAGTATGAAGAATGGGTTGTTCCAGAAAATATGATATCTCCCAGATAAATCGCCAAAGAATCTGCTGCTGGAATGGCGGGCACTCAACGTTCTAATCTTAGATGGTTGAGATATATTTGGTTACTTCAGTGAAATTATCAGGACACTAGAAGGTTCGCATTAGCGCCTGTCAGCCAAGTTTAAACTTGGACTCTTAACCAAAAAGCCTCAACTGTTGTTCCGACACAAGTGGCAGATTTTCGGAATATAGAAGAAAATCTTTACCTCACGATGACACTTCTAATCACTAATCTTCGATCTTTACGAGGTAGAAACGTTGCCAAACCACATCTGCACGTTTAAGCAAAGCAATCATGAATCAACTTAACAAACTAATTTTCGCGAGTTGCCTTCTGCTGACATGTGCTCACACATTGACAAAGGCTGACCGTGTTTGCCTGCTCAATGGCCCAAAGGAAGCCGCACAGGCGCGGTTTGACATCGCTGTCGAAACCCAGCGTGAGCTTAATATCTCTTACTTTTATGTAGGCGGAGAGGAGGATGATTTCACGATGCGTAGCTTTGCGCAGCTGCGCGAAATGGCCCGACGCGGTGTTAAAGTACGCCTAATGNTTGATNCTCTCTTTAATAGAATTCCCCCAAATCTCGGTGCGCATCTAATCCAGGAAGGCGTTGATATTCGGGTATTTCACCCTTTCGACTTACTGAAACCATTTCGGTTGAACCGGCGTTTGCACGACAAACTTTTTATCTCNGACAGCCACAGATTGATCACNGGCGGACGCAATATCGACAATTCCTATTTTGGNNTGAGCCGATACCNNACGGATGGCAACACGGCGTATCGTAACCGGATCGACCGGGACATACTTGTCNAAGGCGAATCTGCGATACAGGCAAACGAGCACTTCATGACTCTCTGGAACGGGCCGAAGGTGAAACCGATGCTCGTTGGCAAATATTGCTATCTAATCCGGCCCAATGAAGCGGCAAAACGCCTCAAGGCCAACCGCAGTCGTCCCATACAACAGGTATACCGAGATATCCTCCGGCGTGATATTGAGGCGGCAAAAACAGCGCTCGACAGGGCTTGGACAGAGTTTCAGTCGCAACCAAGGATAGTGCAATTGCAGAGTCCTATTGATTGGAACCAGCGACTGCGGCCGGTGGATAAAATCCGTTTTTTAGCCGATCCAGGCGGCAGAAAATCCCCCGGCCAACACACCGGGTACCACATCGCCGAGCTGGTGAACAATGCAGAGAAAGGGGAGACAATCTGGATCGAGTCACCTTATCTCATACTTACGAACAAGGCGCGTACCGTTCTGGGCGATGCCATCCGGCGCGGTGTCCGGGTGATAGTGTTCACCAACTCTCTTAATTCGACAGACAACCTACTCGTTCAAGCTATTTATCAGAGAGAAAAGGAGGATTACCTTGCCCTAGGGCTGGAGATTATTGAGCTTGCTGGCGAACCGAATCGCGAAGGAATGGAGACGTTGCATACCAAAAGCATGGTTTTGGAACAGACCGGCATCGGCATCGTCGGCTCGTTCAATATCGACCCACGTTCCGAGCGGTTAAACACGGAAGTTGCCATCGTATACCACTCAAAGGATATGGCCGGTGAACTGCTACGCTCAATTCAGAAACGCATAAAAAAGAAAGGCATTCGTATCGGTTCGGATGGAATGCCAGTGGACGGCCGGCCACGCTACCTTGGAGCATCGCCAAAAAAAATCCGCCGGATGAAACAGCGCACCATCCCCGCGCTGATCTTCAGGGGTTGGCTTTAGTCAGTTAACTTGCCGGGTAGTTCGACGGTCTGCACCAGAGACTGCCGACCGTAATTGGTTTCCAGCGCTTGACCAAGCGATTCTGACGTTACTTTGTCAGGACAGATGGCAAAGACAGTTGAGCCACTCCCGCAAAGCAGTGCGGCCTCGGCACCGTTGGTCAAAGCATACTCCTTAATAAGCTTCAATATCGGGAATTTCTCGAAAACCGGCGCCTCGAGGGAATTGTAGAGCGCGTCGCTAGCGTCAACTAACAAGCCACTGGCCAAACGCTGTGCCAGCTCGTCCGCTTGGCCAAACGGGCGGTTCGCGGCATCGGGAAACCTGGCCAAACCCTGATACGCCGAAGGTGTCGGGACACCAAACCCAGGCCGGACGAGCAGCAACGCCTTGCCGTCCAGCGCAGATAAGGGAGCAACAGGCTCGACAATCTCGCCACGTCCCCTCGCCACAGCTGCCTGGGTTTGCAGAAAGAACGGAACGTCGCTGCCAAGTCCAACGGCGAGCTCCTGAAGCGCCACTTGGTCAAGCGGATGGCCATGAAGCTCGTTTAGCGCAAGCAGAGTTACTGCCGCATTGGCACTGCCACCGCCAAGGCCGCCCTCGGCAGGAATTCTTTTCTCAAGGTGAATGTGAACGCCGTCCGTAAGTCCAGCCTTAGCCTTGAATAACTCTACGGAGCGCCAAACTAAGTTTCCGGAATCGTTGGGAATATCAGGCCAGTTGCAGGTCAGCTCGATGCCAGAATCGATCAACTCAAAATCCAGCCGGTCAAAGAGTGGCACAGGCAACATAAGCATCTCCAGTTCGTGAAACCCGTCATCCCGCCTGCTAATGACATTGAGCAAGAGATTGATTTTGCAGTGTGATGAGCGGCAGAGTTTCATGACACAAAAAAGGCGCCAACCACTGGGCTGGCGCCGTGAAAGTTGATGAACAAAGGGCTCAGTGGTCAAACACCTTAAAACGGCTACCCGGGAAAAACGGAGCTACATCACCGCCACCAAATCCTATAGCGGAATTAGGATGAAAAACACCGTCATCCCATAGACCGGGCGTGTAGCTGGCCGGGAACAAGGCATCGTCCGGCATTACCATGCCGCCCCAAGGGTAGTCCAGCGTAGCCACCGATGGATCTGGATAAACGGTTGTNCCTTTAAGCCACGGCTCATAGTCCGGNGTTGGAATTGGAAATGTAACAATCTCGGCAAAGCCGACNGCCGTTCNGGCAGCAGTACGACTNAGGCCACGCACGACACCNGTAGTGTANGCGTGCTGCGGGCCATCCCAGAGCGCGGTTTGCTCGACGGAACGGCTGAATTCACCTAAGCGCGTGAACTCGCTGAAATTACGCAGCCCACGACCCAGCTTGTTTTCGGGGCCGGCGCAGCCGACNGAAAAAATGGCNAGGAGAGCNGCAGCAGCCGTTGTTTTTGNGAAATATTTCATTNGATCAGCCAAAAAGNGGCCGAAATACTAGTCAAAAAAGGTGCAGTGTAAAGTCTTTTGGTGCTATTTTTCAGTCTCTTCTGTAGCAATCTTGGCAGCCTCCTTTTTCTTATCGCGCCGNTACCAGATCCACGCGATTAAAACGCTGCATTCGTAGAAGAACTGCATTGGCAGGGCCATAAGAATTTGAGTTACCAAATCTGGTGGCGTCAAAATTGAGGCGAGCACCAAGTTAATAACCACCCAATACATCCGGAATGCCGACAACTTCTTATAATCAAGAACCCCCACCTTCACTAATAGCAGGATCACGACGGGTAATTCAAATGCAATGCCCATACCAAGCATGAATTTGCAAACGAAATTGATGTAGTCTTCCGCCCGCCAGACATCCGCCCCGAATGTGAGCCAATTAGCAAATAATGCCGAGGTGCTTAATGCAATTTGCATGACCAAAAAATAGCAGAACGCAACGCCGCTAAAAAACAGGATGCCACCCACAAACACCGCCCGGATGAGGTATTTTTTCTCCTTTTTTCGAAGCGCAGGAATCGTGAATTGACCGACGAAAAACAGTATGAAAGGAGAGGAAACCATGACGCCGCCGTAGAACGCTAGTTTCAACGCAACCAGAAAACCACTAAGCGGACCCATGGCTTTCAGTTCCGGCCCGGCACGTGTAGAGGTGTTGTATCCAGCGATAGAATTCGTGATTGGCTGCAACAGTAATTCCAGTTTCCCTTCCTTTACCACTGGAGCCAGCTGAAAAACGGGGATCTCAGCCAATTCAGGCAGATTAAGTTGATTTCGGGCCTCTTCCAAAAGGTCGCTCTGGATCGGCAGTCTCAATGTCTCCTTTTCTGTTAAACGGAGAAGAATGTCGCTCTTGTCCTCCTTAAGCAGACTGCCTTCTCGGTTCTCCGTAAGTGACTGCTTCGCCTTGGTCAGAGGCCAGGCCAACGTCTCGACGAGATAGGGAGCACCTGCAAGACAAACAACCATGGCAACAAACACGGAAGCCACACACCGAATGAGCGTCCACCGTAAATCTTCCATGTGCTCAAGAAACGACTTAACCGGTCCGCCAAACGCTTCGCCGTCCTCGTCCAAATCGGGCAGGGTGTCATCACCGTCGGACCAGTCATCCCGCGACACAGACAAATTCGCACTGTCTGATGGCCTTTTATTATCATCGCCCTGAGAACCTTCATGTCCGTGATAATAATGTTCATCATGGTGTTCGTCATAGGAGTTGTGATCCTCATGCTCATAGTCATGATGATACGGATCATCATGCCACGATGAATCGTCCTCATGCTGTTTCGGTTCACTGACTCCCGCTTGGCCATCCTCACAGTCTACCTCCGGGGGGGATTCCTGTTGAGGAGTCTCGGGNTTGTGGGATATATCGGGTGACTCCGCTTGGCTACCGGTCTGGTGTGGATCAGGCTTTTGGGGCCCCTCGGGTTCCTTGGACATGATTCAACGCCAAGTCGCTCGAATTCACCTGACGCTCAGGCGTCCTTCTTGGTCTCGTTACCGGCGCTTTGTTCGGTGATCTGCTGAGTAGGCGGCGGAGTGTAATTGGGAGTNTCGTCATCCATAGCACGCTCAAGCTCATTGTTCACATCCCGCGTTGCTTTCTTAAATTCCTTTATGCCTTGACCCATGCCCTTAGCCAATTCGGGGAGTTTTTTTGCACCGAAAAAAATCAGGATCACCGCCAAAACCAAGAGGATCTCGGGCATACCAGGCGAAAAAGCCAAATAAAAGTCATTCGTCATAGCGAGTCAAAAACGTCCTATATTATAGCCCGTTTTACTGAAATGTAAAGTGCGAACTAACCCCAGTTCAGGTCCTAAAGTTGCTCAATTGCTAGGCTTGGGCTTCAGCAGGATAAATTCCCCGCGGCGGTTGCGGGAATAAGCCGCCTCATTAAGGCCGGGATCTGCCGGCCTATCCTCACCAAAACTCATGGTTCGAATCCGGTCGGCGCTCACGCCCAAACCGGCTAAGGCATCGCGAACGCTCAATGCCCGGCGCTCTCCCAGTGCCCGGTTATATTCTTCAGTACCACGCTCATCACAGTGACCCTCAATCAGCACTTTATTCGCCTCGTCTTGAGCCAAAATTCCAGCGACTGCCTCCACTTTGCCTTCGTCATCCGGGTGGATTTCGGAACGATCCAATTCAAAGTAAACAGTCTGGGCCGCCAATGCGTCGCGATCCATTAGCATGTTCTCGAACTCCTCAAGACCAGAAAGGCCAATGTTACCAGATTCATCGATTGTAACGACATCACCGTTCGTGTTGATTGAACCACTGTTATCACGGTTGAGCAGATTTCCCGAGCCAGAGACCTGNGTGCCTGCACCGGGAATAGGGGTGATATTCTTGGGCTTGGTNCTGCATCCGGCCGACGTGACCATAATTAGGGCTGTCAGAATCAAGCCAATTTGTTTGGAAGTGGTCATGGTGTTGAAGTTCGTTTCGTGCGTTATTTTTCCCAAGCGGCCTGGGAGCAGCTGCCCGAAAAAGTGCGCGGAAGAATCTTGACTCGTTTGGTGGGCACGTCAAGTACCGATAAAACCCGTTTACCCCGAGTGCGACTTGTAAACATAAGGGTACGCGAGTTAGGCGCCCAGGAAGGATCCTCCCCGGTAGCCAAAACCTCCACGTTCCCGCCGCCCGCCGGGACAATACAGATCTCGAACACCCCGCCTCCCCGCTGAGTTGTAAAAACTATCGCTCTGCCATCGGGCGACCAGTCCGGCTCAGTGGCATTTACGACACCAATTGTGCGAATTCGTGACATGGCTCCGCCGTTAGCTGGAATCTTGTAAAGCCTCGTACTACCGCTAGCACGGGAAGCGAAGCAAATCCAGCGACCATCCGGAGACCAACAAGGTGAAGACTCGGCCTCCTTGGTAGTCGTAAGCCTCCGTAAACCGGTACCATCGATACTGCCAGCCCAAATGTCGGGACTGCCAGCCTTGCTGAGCACCATCGCCACACGGCGGCCATCTGATGACACAGTCGGACTGATATTCGAACCAGAGTATCGCGCCACAACCCGACGCACACCGCTCTGCAAATTGTGCGAATAAATGTCCGGATTGTGCCNCCGGTAGGAGTAATAAAGGAGCGATTCGCCATTCGGTGTCCATTCTGGCCCGGCAGCGATTGAATTGTCGCGGGTCAGCTTGACGGCATTGTAACCGTCGAAGTCTGCAACATGGATTTCGGTATTCCGGCCGTGAAACTGACGGAATGCAACTCGGGTGAGGCCAATGCCAGGCGAACCTGTGATCGACTCAACCACATTGTTTGCAAAAGTATGCGCCAAACGCCGCAAGCCACCCCCGCGATAGCGCTTGCTCAGTAGAAAAGCCCGTTTTACGTGATCGTACACTGAACCACTTAAACTAGCACTGTCCTGAGTTCCCTTGATTGTGAACTGCGCCTTGGTCTTGTCCACAAACTCAAAGCCCTGCACGAACAAGTCGAACTGCAACAGGGCCAATGTCTCGCCGGTGAATCCCTCTACCGCCACCGGGATGGCTTTGACCTCACCAGCGTCAAAGACATCGACCTCAATCGCCGGACGCGGCGCTTGGCCAAGCGCGGACGCGGACGTCAGCAAGATAAAGAATTTGGTGAATCGTTTGTAGAATGCGTTAATCATGTAAAACTTTTTGAGTTGAAATGTAAGTGAAACGTCTGTTGTGAACCTTTCATCGACTCGGGAAACGGTTTGATGAAGCTTACGCGGTCTAGCGCCTTTTGCACTGCACGATCCCAACTTGGAATGCCTGAGCGCGCCGTGATACTCGCCGAAATAACCCGGCCGCTTCGGGCAATAACCAGACGCACCTTCACCACCGGGTCACCACTGATTGAGCCAGGATGGTTCGTGACATCCATGTATTTGCNACGGATCAACGACTCGTAATTGGCCGATGCAAACCCGCTAATAGGAACATTAACTGATGTTCGGCCGGAGAGCTTGGTCTCTAGCTGCTTTAACGCCTCATTGCGCTTGGCCTCAGATTGGCGAGAACGGCTGACCGCCCTCCGTTGTAACTCGGCGTCCTGAGCGTTTGGTTTGCGAACCTCCGAATTGAGATTGACCTGAATTCTTGGCTTTGGCTTTGGCTTCGGCTTCGGCTTTGGCTTNGGCTTCGGCTTCGGCTTCGGCTTTGGCTTTGGCTTTGGCTTTGGCTTTATGATATTTTTTGGAGGCTTAGGCGTAATAGACTCGGGTTTGGACTCAATCCTTTTTGGCTTTGGGGGTACCGGTGCAGGCGGCGGTGTCACTGGAGCAGGCGGTGCCAGCAGCTTATCAATCATGTCAGACGGAACGAGATCGATTACTTTGATCTTCTCCTCTCGCTTGGCCAAAAGCACCGGGCCCAGAATGAGCATGACTAGGATCAGAATGTGACACACGAGCGATCCCACCACACAACTACGTTTTAAATGGCCCATTTTCTCCATCCTTACTCTTATTCCGGCTCGGTACGCAGGGAAACCCGCGTGATACCGTTTTGCTCGCAACGGTTTAGCACTGCCGCCACTGAACCATATGTCCCACGATGATCCGCTCGGACGTACACCAAAAGATCGGGGTTACCCTGATAATCTGCAACCAGTTTTTGTTCAACCTGTTCGAGTGACATCGACTCACCTCCGAGCATGTAGCCACCCGATTGATCTACCTCAACGGTGCGTATGTCTTCCTTGTCCAAAGCACGATCTGGCTGGCCGCCGCCGGGCAAATCCAGCGAGAGGCCCTGTTCCAAAAGCGGCGTGGTGATCATGAAGATAATCAATAACACAAATGCCAAATCTATAAGCGGCGTGACATTGAGATCACTCAGAGTGACCAACGGATTGCGTTGTGAAAACCGTCGCATAACTTGCTACATTTTTCCCGCAGCCATAGTGATCACCTTATACGCTCCAAATGCCACGATAACGATAAATATAGTTTGGCCTAGCGTAATCTTCTTTGAACGTCTAAACATCCGGCGTTTAATTTTTTGAAACACACTTTTGTGCATCCGGTGACGACACTCGGGGCACTGCGAAAACACCCTCTGCACCTTGGCGCTGCATTTCTTGCATTTGACGAACAGCTGAGAGTTGCAGTATTCGCACTGATTGAGGTTACTTGGATTTAGATGACTGCACTTGGGACAAAGTAGCCCTTTCTCACCCTGAATTGCATTTTTCGAGGGCATGCTTGTTACTCGTCTTTGAGGAATTCATTCTCCATACAAGACGCTAGTTCCAGAGCGAAATTGTCCAGTTCGACGGTGAATACCCGTAAGTTGTGCACTAACAAGTTGTAGCCGGCCATCGATGGGATGGCCACCAACAACCCTGCCACGGTAGTCGCCAAAGCTGATGCCACACCGGGAGCAACCGTAGTCAAGCTAGCATTTCCTTGCTGGGCAGCGGCACTGAAGACGTCCATGACCCCCCAGACCGTTCCAAGCAGACCGATGAATGGCGCCCCACTGACCGCGATCGCCAGCAGGATCAGACCGCTCTCAAGCTTTAACGACTCCTTAGCCACGTCACTTTCCAGCGTCCGCTTCACATGCTCCATGGTTTTCAGCGTAGCGTATTGTGCCTCGCATGCTTCCTCTTCGCTGCTGTGAGTCTTGAGCCGGCTCAGCAAATCTTTACAGCCATTGTCGTAAACATTGAATAAGGGACAGCCCTCGATGCTTTTGTTTCGGTGATGGATCACAAGAACCCCTTCATGCCGATGGAATTCATCCACAAATGCCTGATTCAGCTTGCGGGCGCGACGGGTCTGTTGCGCCTTCTGCCACATAATGGACCAGACGAAGACGGACAGGACAATCAGTAATACAATGATCGCTTTTCCTGGAGCGCCCGCCTTTACCCACACATACGGTGCGGCGGATTCCGCGCCAACCTGTAACAAAATGAACATGTCTCAGGGCTCGTGACCAAACCCAACTCCTTGGGCCGTGATTTTTATCGGTTGACCCAGCGGGCGTCAAAGGCAAACCAGCGGTTTTTTCGCGAATTAAGTTAGCTTGCTCTAATTGAGCACTATTTTTTGGTCAAACGATCGGCAATCGAATTTATTGGTGAATCGAAGTGATCGACCTTTGCCGACGCTTCCGGCCATGATTAAATTCCCCGATGCAGAAGGACGAAATCGCCGACATACTAAAAGAAATCGGGGTGTTTCTTGAGTTGAAGGGTGAGAATCCATTCAAGACACGCGCCTACCAGAACGGCGCACGTACGCTCGAGAGTCTCTCCGAGCCGCTGGAAACACTCATCGCGGAGGAGCGCTTGGCCAAAGTCAAGGGCATCGGCAGCGCCTTGTCAGAAAAAATTACCGAGCTGGCCACAACCGGTAAGTTGGCTTACTTTGAAGAACTTAAGGCCTCCATTCCTAAAGGCCTCATTGACATACTCAACATCCCTGGCTTAGGACCAAAGAAGGTCAAGGCGGTTTATAGTAAGCTCGGCATCGACACGATCGAAGCCCTCGAGCAGGCCTGCAATCAGAACCAACTCGCCGAACTGCCCGGCTTCGGTAATAAAACTGAGGCAAAAATCCTACAGGGCATCGAATTCCGCCGCAACTACGCCTCACATCACCACATTAGCACCGCTCTCAACCTCGCCGAGCCGATACTAGAGCAGCTCCGCGCCCACCCCGATATTATCCGTTGCAGCATAGCCGGCAGCCTTCGACGCCACAAAGAAATCGTTAGAGACATCGATTTTCTCGTCTCGTCGAAAAAACCAGAATTAATAATCGAATTTTTCACCGGCCTTTCCGGAGTCCTTAACATCTCGGCCAAAGGCGAAACCAAGGCTAGCGTGATTCTCGAAGGTGGTATCCAGGCCGACCTGCGGGTCATCAGCGATGCCGAGTACCCATTTGCTCAAGCCTATTTCACCGGTAGCAAAGAGCACAACATCGTAATGCGCCAGCGCGCAATCGCTCGCGACCTGCGTCTAAACGAGTACGGGCTTTTTAAGAGCACTGAAGAGACCCGCGATCCCAAGCTGCGGCTCGAATGCAAGACTGAGGAGGAGATATTCGCTGCGTTGGATCTAGCTTATATCCCGCCCGAACTACGAGAGGACAAAGGAGAGTTTGAAGCCGGTGAGGCAGATAAAATCCCTCGCCTCATCGAGTGGACCAACCTCAAGGGCTCCCTTCACAACCACTCGAACTGGAGTGATGGCAACGAGTCAATCGAAGAAATTGCTAACTACATGAGCGAACTGGGTTGCGACTATTGGGCCATCACAGACCATTCACGCTCGTCGTTCCAAGCCAACGGCCTCGATCAAGCGAGGCTTCGCAAACAGATCGCCGAGATCGCCCGTGTTAACGGAGAACTCGAAGCAGAAGGCAATTCATTTCGCCTGCTTTCCGGAATCGAGGTGGACATCCTCAAAAACAGCCTCGACTTTGATGATGAATTGCTAGCCGAACTCGACGTCGTAGTGGCAAGCCTACACGTTGCCGGCAGTAATGAGGCCGACAACACTGCTCGTCTCATTTCCGCCGCCGAAAACCCTCATGTTCACATGCTCGCTCACCTCACCGGGCGACTTTTGCTGCGACGCGAACCATACCCAATTGACCAGCAATCCGTTATCGATGCCTGCGCCAAGACCGGCACCTGGCTGGAACTCAATGCTCAACCATACCGGTTCGACCTTGACTGGCGCTTATGGCAGCAGGCCAAGGATAAAGGCGTCAAGTGTGTCATCAACCCCGACACACACCGAAATGAAGATGTCGGCTATCTAAGACTAGGCGCTGGCATCGCACGAAAGGGCTGGCTAACTTCGGATGACGTAATAAATACTCTCCCACTTGCCAAGCTCCGCAAGGAACTCAAAAGAAAACGAACTAGGCAATAACTACTTGGCCAAACGCTCGATTTTACTCAAAAGAACGGCGACTTCGAAAGGCGAGGTAAACGACGCATCCGATTAGGCTCCACATAAGGCTCCCGGCAAAGGCCAGCAAGGATAGCGACAACGCCGACTTCGCCTCGATACCAATGGACGCCGCCGAAAGCAACCACACATACAAATTTTCACGAACACCGATACCACTGGGCGTTATCGGCAGCGCACTGATACAGATGATTGCCGGCACGATGAGTAGTAAGACACCAAACTTTTCACCGATTGAAAAACCCAATCCATGCCCAAGTGCGACGATTTGAAGCACGCAGGCCAAGCTAAGCAACATCGACCAGCCAAGTACCCGCGGCAGGAAGCCGGGGTTTTTGCCAAAAGCATGACATGCCTCAATGCAGCGCACCAGCACATCACCCTTGGGCAGCCGGATCAGAAATGCCTCAAACTTCAGGCGCGCACCAGTTGGACCGCCCCAAAACGAAAGCACGACAATCAGGCCGCTAATGAAGAGCATGCCCAAGATAATCAGCATCACTGCCATGAATCGTTGCTGGCTAACAACCACGTCCCAGTTAAATAGGGCCATCAGCGAAACAAACAATAACATCGCGAATAGACCAAGTAGCCTGTCAACGATCACAGTGGTAACAGCCTCTGCTTTTTTGTGCGCAGTTTCAGCAGCAGCGTAGTATGCCTTTAACAAATCCCCGCCAGTTGAGCCCAGCAGGAATGAGTTGAAAAAATGCGCGACCAAGGAAATACCTACAGCACGGCTGAATGACAATTGTAAGCCCTGCACAGCCAACACCAGCCGCCAACGAACAACGCCTATAAAGATCGTCGCGCCCATGAAACCAAACGATGCCATAAGCCAACCTGGACTCACACCGGAGATTGTTTTCCATAAACCTGCAGGCCCAATCGCCCAAGCCTCACGGACTTGTTCAACGAACGTGAGGCCACCCCAGACATCGCCCAGTTGCAATTGGGCATCCCCGACAAAAATGACGTGCAAAATCCAAGCTACCAAAACAAAGCAGACAGACAGTTTCAGCGTGAGACGCAAAACGTTAGATACTGGACTCAATCCTCTCCCCAGATGGATTTCAGATGCGCTATACCCTCCCGTGCCGTGTCGGGCTTGAGGCTCGGGCTCAGTTCAAAGACCTTGATGTGTTCCGGCTTCACTAGATGCTTGAGACCCTCAAAGTCAATCATACCTTTTCCAGGCGCGCGATGGTCCCGTGCCGGGAATTGAACGTCATGCAGGTGAAAGCCGGCCAATCGGCTAGACAACGATTCGAGGTGCAGCCGATGATGAATGAAACCTAGGTTCTCCTTGATTTGCGCATGACCAATATCATGCCAGTAACAGATATTAGGATTATCGAATCGCTGAAAGAAAAAGTCCCAATCGGTGTCGATCGGTATTTCCTCAAGTGACTCACGTATTTCGATGCCAAGTCTGATGCCGCGTAAGGTTGACTGCTCAGAAATGCGTTCAAGCATGTCATAGGCAAGATCGCATTGTTTTGACTTCTTTTTTTCTCGTTTCAACTCCGCTGCTTGACAAAGCTTTTGGTATTTTGCGCTATCTTGTTTCCCGGCCTCCAACAAGTCTATCAGTTTGTCGGTATAGTTACGCATATTGATCTCGCCCATGTGGAGCACGATTAATTCGGCATCAAGCTGATCGGCCAATTCAATTGTCTTGACTGTATGCTTATAGGCGTTGTCTCGCTCCCGGATGTTGGTCGATGAGAACTTGAAAACGTTGGGGTTCGCGTGATTGCAGCCGAGTGGAAGAGGACAGAAATTGTGCAGCGAAGAAATCCGAATGACCCCCGTCTTAACTGCCTGCATGATGCCGGGCACAAGACTCAGACGGATACCATGACTTAGTTCAGCGAACTCAAAGCCAAGGTCACGGATCTCCTTAAGCATTTCGAGGCCATCGGTGTGGCGGTGGGAATTCCAGCAGGTGGAAAATGAATACATATCGGTGCAAAAAAATAGCCGGAAGCCGCCTGAACTGACAACTTCCGGCAAAAAACTACTTTCGATCAAACGTCGGCGTAGCGTGTTTTCAACATTTGCGTAAACTTCGCCACCTTCATCTTGCGACGTTTGCGTACACTAGGCTTTTCATAGTAGCGATTGTTACGTGCGTCCTTGATCACATTTTCCCGATCAAGTCGTTTTTTCAAGCGACGCAAAGCTCTATCCAAAGTTTCGCCTTTTCTGATGCGTATTTCAGTCAAGAGATATTCACTTCCTTTCCATTCAGAGGTTAACACCCTCAGAAGAAAATCGTATCCAACACCGAGGAGACTGTCAACTTGGAAGAGTAGGGACAATTTGGCGCATAGCTTAAATTAGATTTTTGTTTGTGGAAAACTAGTGAAAAACTCTCCAACATGCCCTACAAAAACAGGTTTTTTTGGTTAAAAAAAACGTTTTTTGAGTTTGATTTTGGTAGTGTATAAATGAAAGGCAAGCCCGTTTAACCTGCTTTGAATGTGTTAGTTAGGTTCATCTTTGATTGTTTGAGTAAGTGGTGAGTTGTTAACGACCAAAAAAACTGTCTCGGCCACAGACCAATGCTTCCATTTTTCGGTCAGCCACGCTTCGATGCATCATCCAGAATCCGCAGTCCGGGTGCACCCATTGAATACGCTCAATGCCCAAGCTGGCCACAGCATGTTCGATACGGCTCGCGATTCGGTCGGTCGACTCAATTTCGTTATCTTTTATGTCCAATACTCCGATGCCAAGTTTGATATCTGGCTTTAAATCCTTGAACGTCTCAAGTTCGTCATAGCCGCGCCGTGCAAACTCAAGTACAAGCTGATCCACATCCAGTCTGTTAAGAAACGGCATTAGATCTTGCCAGTAGCCTTTTTGGATAGACTGTCCACCATAGTTTCCAAAGCAGAGGTGCAGCGCCTTCTCGCCTTGGATCCCGCTCAGTGCTTGGTTTAACGGCTCGTGTGCCCAATCAGCATCCTCAGGGTGGCCTGTTAGATGTGCCTCATCCATCTGAATCACAGGCGCATCGATAGACTCGACCTGTTTACGGAGTACTTCAGCGAGCGCCATGGTCAATTCGCGGATGTCGCCGTGGTGCCGGTCGACCAACGTTCGGGCCAGCATGTAAGGTGAAGTAAAGGTAAACATGGTGTCTACACTTGAAAGACTCTTGAAGCGTTGCCATTCGCGCGGCAGGTTGAGTGTGCCCTCGGTCAGTGGCCCCTTCACGACACCCGCAGGCTGAGCACGAAAACGCATTCGCTGTTCAGCGGCAAACCTAGCCAAATCCTCCCGCGTGAGACTAGTCGAGATACCTCCCATAGGCCGAATGAAATAGTCGATCATTCCGTTAGTTTCTGGATGACTGACATCGAACCGCGATAATTCCCCGTCGGAAACGAGATCGATTCCCGCCAGTTCCTGCGTCTTGAGTACGACGAGGATGGCATCTCTTAAGGCGGGAGCAGATGGATTAGCGGCAAGCCACGATGGAACCGGGTAACTACCTACGACCTTAGTACGAATTTCCGGCTTGGCCATTGTTTTGCAAAAAATTGGGGGAAAAGAATGCAGATCAAGCGCTTGTGTGTCGAGCATACGCTTGATCCTGCATGTCAAACCATACGGGCTAGCTCTTCGCGCANNCTAACCAGCGGATCGCTCCAATCACCGAGCTTGGTCTGACGGAAGAGACGTATCGACGGATACCACGGACTGTCGTCGCGGCCAAGCAACCAGCGCCAGTCTGCTGCAGCGGATAATAGCAACCATGTCGGTTTGCCAAGCGCACCGGCTAAATGGGCCACCGAAGTGTCAATAGTAATAACCAGATCGAGTTGCTGGATGAGTGCAGCGGTCGAAGCAAAGTCATCCATNAACGGTGACAGATCGGCAATGCTGTTTCCAACACCGGCNCGGGCTGGATCGTGGGACGCTTCCCCAAGCTGTAGGGCAAAGAACATTGCTCGCTCCTGTTCAAGCAGCGGCAAAATCTGCCCAAAAGGCACACTGCGGCGATCTGGAGATTGGCTACCAGAGCCATGCCATGTCAGACCGATACGGAAAAACCCTTCAGTGGCAGGCAAATCGACACCTATTGAGTCAGGCACATTGATATAGGGCACATTGTCGGGAATTGTCNCCAAAGTAGTGCCAAGAATCCTCGGCAAACTGAACATCGCCTGATGGCTATGGAAGCGGACAGTCCCGGCGTTACCGGTAATAACCTCGCTGACTCCAGGCACATCTTTGAAAAGGCGGGCAAGCGCCGGCGGACAGCCGACCTTAACAGTAGCGCCCATTTCCTGAAGAACAGACGCGTAACGGATCATCTGGAGAGTGTCACCGTAGCCCTGCTCAGCTCTCAGAAAAAACGTCTCACCAAAGAGGTCCCCTCCCTCCCAAAGCGGGGCGGCATCATCCAGCTCCGGCGTGGTGCGGTGGCGCAGTTTCCAGCGCCACTCGTAGTCTTCCCATGCCTCCGGAAACTCGCCCCGGATGGCTCGTACCCAGAACCGTCCCCAATGCGCCTCTGCGTTTTCAGGATCAGCTTCTGTAGCCAAGCTGTACGCTTCAAGTGCGTCATCCAGTTGTCCAGCATCCTGCAACGCTGAACCAAGGTAACGGTGGTTTTCGGAGCACTCATGATTAGCAGCAACCGCCTGACGGTAGGCATCAACAGCCTCATCCAGACGGTCGAGATGCTCCAATCCCAGACCCAAATCGCGCCAGGAGTCATCCCACTCGGGGGCCTTGGCCAAACCGGCACGCCATTGAGGAATTGCCTCCTCAAGACGGTCATATTTTCGGAGAAAATTAGCTAAGGTAAGCGGTACACGTGGAGAATCTGGCTTGGCCTTGATCAAGCACTCTAGACACCGGATGACCTTGTCGCATTGCCCCAAGACATCGAGCAGTTCGACCAGCGCGAAGGTGGCAGCCTCGTGGTTAGGATCGATCTTCAGCGCCTTCTCGAACTCGGCCCGGACTGCCTCCGAATCAGCTTCTCCATGCCGCATTAGGCAAAGGCCTATGCGTAGGTGAATATCCGGATTGGGATTTGTGATGGCACCAAGGTGAGACCAGAAATCAGCTGCCTCATCCCAGCGAGCCTCGCGCTCAAGAAGCTCGGCAGTTTTTTTGAGTAGACCATGGTGNCCACCATTAACCAGCAGGCCTCGGTGGCATGCATCAATGGCTGATTCGACCATATGCTCGTCTGCCTCCAAATCTCTGGCCAGATTCAACTGGCCTTCGGCGTAGGCAGGAAAACGTTCAAGAACAATCGCAAACCGTTCCGTCGCCTCGACCTCGCGCCCCAATATATTGAACGCCATGCCCAGCTCAACGAGGCTGTCCGGCGCGAGCCAAGGCGCTGTCTCAAGTGCGACTTCGCATGATATCATTAGATGCTTGGCACCGGCCTCATGTTTGCCTTCTCGACAGTCGAGGTAGCCAAGCCAATAGTGCGCCACCGGATGGTTAGTGTCGATTTTAAGTACTTCTGCATAGAGCTGCCGAACTCGGGCCAAATCNGATTCCGCAAANGCCAACGAAGCCNGGTTAGCCAATTCGTCTGCGCGCGATTGGTCGGCTTTAGATAATGGCATGTTCAGGCGAAAACCGGTCAGCAATACACAAGAACGTAAGGTTCAAGGGGCGAAATTCTATCAATGCTGAATAATTTATCACACATCGCCTGTGTGAGCGTTTTGCCCTTCGGGAAAAGAAGAAAACCGTTTGCATTGTTTATATCACGACCAAGAGTCATGCCTTCTTTCAANTCAATCAATAGGATTTCCCTTTCTGCTGTGGGCATCTCGGTGAGAGGCACCGCCTTGGCGACGACTCGCACGGCATCCGGATCATAGAGGTCACCGGAGAGCTCCTCGATATCAAGCATGGCCTGAATTGGATCGGCATGNTTGCTACAAAAGTCTAATGCAACACGCAGCAGTCTCGCTTCCCAAGGGATAGTTTCGCCCTTGAGACGGTTGGGATAACCCTTTCCATTCCAGTCCTCGTGATGNGCGCGAATGAGCGGAACGCTCTCNTTAAAAANNGGGTAAGGCTTGAGCATTTCAACTGCGTGGTTTGGATGCTGAGTAATAATCTTCATCTCGTCCCGGCTGCATTTATCAGGATCACGCAGCCAGCGTCGGATAATAGGACGATCAACCCCTGGTATGGCTATGTCATGCAATGCAGCAGCCTGATAAAGCGAGTCAGCTGCTAATTTTTCCATCTTTTGTATTTCAGATATCGTCTTAACCAGAGCCATAGTTCGAATAGCGTTGCTCTTTAGATTCGGATGATAAANATAAAGAACATCAAGTATCGCTTGAATAATGGCTGCTGAGTCACCCTCTCCAGTAGTCACCTGCGTCTGTGCAGACTGAACAGCTACAGAGGCCGCTTTGTCTGCTCCTCCTCCTGAATCAGCCATTTTCTCTAGATCTCGAACAGTACGTTCCAGATCATTTTTTTCCATAGTAAGAGAGTGATTTTTTTCCGACAACCGATAAGCGTCAGCAGCATTATTAAGGGTCAAAATTAGGTCTTCGGTGAGCCATGGNTTTGTGATATAGCGATAAATAAGCTTATCCTTTAATGCAGCTTGAACAGCATCATCATTTACTCGGCTCGTAAGAAGTAATCGAGTGGCTGTGGGTATTTCTTTTTGGGCAATCTCAAGAAGTTCTAGTCCTTCCTTGCCTCCGCATTTATCATCGGNAATAACAAGGCTTATGGAACCTCCCTTCATTAGATTAACNGCTTGGGAAGGATCCTTGTGGNTGATGACGTTATAGCCCATTGGCTTTGCGCGCATAATTTCGCCGAGTGAGTCAATAATGATATCGTTCTCCTCAATCAATAAGGCTCGAATTTCTAGTTCTTTTTTCTTAATCGCCATTCTGCAAACAAAGCCAGACTCAAACTAATTTCCGAAAAAATCAAGCCAACGATAAACACGGTTTGCACCTCAAAAAACTGCTCAAAACTGATTCCTCGCCGCTCGGCTAAAGGACCGTTAGGCTAGAGGCATGGCGTCAAAGGTTAGAGTGGCCGTGCTGGGTGTTGGTTCGCTCGGCCAACAGCATGCTCGAATATACAATGAATTGCAGCAGCAAAATATTGTCGAGTTAGTTGGTGTATTCGACACAGACAAAAACCGGGCGGNTTTGGTCGCTCAGAAACAAGGAACCGTCGCGCTGGACTCTCTTGAAAGNGTGACCGCAACTGCGGATGCCATCAGCATTGTCACTCCCACAGTCACTCACCACTCGTTGGCCAAACAGCTGCTTGAACAGGGCAAGCATCTACTTGTCGAGAAACCAATGACAAATAATGCTAACCAAGCCACTGAACTGGTGCACTTGGCCAAGCGGCACGGGTGTATCCTTCAAGTTGGTCACATTGAACGCTTCAATCCAGTTTTCCAATACCTCCGCAAGGTCGCCTATGAGCCNCGCTTCATCGAGTCGCACCGACTCTCACCCTTCCCAGCCCGCAGCACGGACATCGGGGTAGTGCTGGACCTGATGATTCATGACCTCGACATTTTGCTCGCCTTCGTGAAGTCACGAGTGGAACACATCGATGCCGCCGGAGTCNGTGTACTCAGCGGTTCAGAGGACATCGCNAATGCACGACTGCGATTCGCCAACGATTGTGTAGCCAACTTAACCGTCAGCCGTGTCAGCCCGGAAAGACTGCGAAAGATTCGCGTATTCAGTAGCGGCGAAGCGCCGAGCTATGTGTCGCTCGATTATCGTGAGCAGAAAGGGTATCACTATCGACTTGCCCGAGATGATGAGCCGGAATCGTCACTGCTGAAAAAGCTGGTTGCTGGCCGGGACAATGCAATCGTCAGCCAGTTCGGCAGCCGACGCATCGTGCGCGAGCCGGTGCCGATTCAGAAAGAGGAACCACTCAAAGTAGAATTGGAAAGTTTCGTCCAATGTGTAGTCGAAAGACAAGAACCGATGGTCAGTGGCGAGTCTGCGCGGCAGGCCATAGAACTGGCGCTTGAAATCACCAGCCAGATCAAGGTCCAAAACGGCTAATTTTCCTTTCCGTTAACGACCAACGCTCGCATTCTGTGGGCATGAGCAAATGGCGATGGCTGAAAACCGGCCTCGTGGTGCTGATCGTATTAGTGATGTGCCTCGTCATAGCCCGACGCGACCGAGGCCCGGAGGTTGACGGTCGACCGTTGGAAGAGTGGGTGCAAGACTTGCTAATCACCGCCGCGCCCGACCGTCGCGCGGCCGCTCGGAATGCTGTCACTCAATTGGGCACCAATGCCCTCCCTTGGCTGCAAAAAGCCTTGAGCCACAAGGATTCTTTCTGGAAAAAACCACTGCTGGTTGCAGCCGAAAAACTGCCAGGTCTAAACAGACAAGACCTACTGCGCTGGTTGAACCCTTACGAACGTTCTGAAATACGTGCCGGCGGCGTAGTCGGTCTAGCTGCACTTGGCCAAGCAGCCGCTCCGGCCATCCCTGACCTAGTTGAATCTCTCGGCGACCCGGAGCACTTGGTTTATAATAACGCCCTAGCCACGCTGCAGGATCTCGGTTCGCTACCGTTCCACTCGATCACCAACCGGCTTGACCAAGTAGAGAGCGACCACCTGACACGAATGTTGCATGTTATAGGCAACATGAAGTCGAACGCAATCGGAGCAGCGCCGGCCGTGGCCGCTATCATCATAGCAAAGCCAGGTAGCCCCGAGGCCAATGCTGCTGCTGCTGCACTGGCGATGATGGGCCATCGGGCCGCACCGGCAGTAATGCAACTGGTCGCGAGTGAGCGTTACGAATTACGTGTGATCGGCTTCGCCGTGTTGCAGCGGCTCATACCGTCTGAACACGGCCTGTGGGAAGCGATAAAGGGAACCTTCCAACTCGGAGAGGAAAGGGAATCACAAATTCTTGACGCGCTGAAAAGCATTTGGGGAACACCAGAAACGCCTTACCGGACACTCTCAGCAGCCGTTATTAAAGGCACTCCGAGCGCCCGCGCGGCCGGCCTGTTCCTGATGGGCGAAGCGGCACGGCCTGGAAATGCCTATGCCCGTAAGCTGCGCAAAATCGCCAAGCACAACATTGAGTCCGGCCAAGAAGCACTGGATGCAGCACTAAAAAAACTTGAGGCCGCTAAGGTCAGCGCTTCAGGCCCTGCGGACGGGGTGAAAACATCTTCAGAGTGAAGCCGCGCCCATCGTTTGACGCACCATAAACAGTGAAGTCAAAATACTTCGCAATGATCTCTCCCTTGGGCAGCAGTGAGAAATCCAGCCAATCGTCCAAACTGACCTCGTTTAGTCCTTCCATCGGGATCATGCTGAAAATCATCCCAAACTGATCCGCATTAGCGTTCAACGTATCCACCACACTGCGGATCATCACCCGGTCATTTTGGTAGCTAAAGAACCCAGAATCAGTGCCTCCCACCACTGTCGCCGCCATGGCAAGCCGTTCCCGCTTGGTCAAGGCGTGCTGTTTCTTGCCGTCGAGCAGTGCCAGTAACTGGTCGACGTCATTCGATATCGCCAGATAGCCTTCTTTAACAGCAAATAATACCTCACTCTCTACCAACTCGCCAGTACTGGGATCAGGCAATTCGATCAACCCAAAGCTATAAGCGGTATTCTTGCCCAGCTTACGAGGTTTGAGTTCGGCCTCGTTAAGAGGCGGTGGCAGAATACCCGGAATAGCACCAATGCCCTGAATAAGTCCCTCCGGATCAGGCGACTTGACCAAGGCAACCATTGACCCGGACCCGAGAGAGCTTAGCGAAAGGTCCTTAGGAGGCATCTGGTAAAAAATCAGATCATCTCCAAAATTAGCCAGGAACTTCTTCTTGAAATCGAAGTTGGAATCTTTGTCCTTGCCGAGTAAACCGACAGTGAACTCGACCACATTGGCTACGTCTGGCGACAATTCAAGAAGCAGTTTTTCAAAATTCGACCATGCATCACTTAAGTCAGCCCGCCAACGGGTGTATGTAACTACATCTGTCGGAACAAACACCGGAGGCGAAGCGTCTGCGAGACGTGTATTCAGAAGATTAAACAACCCCTTTCGTTTGGATTCCGGCAGACCGAAGAACATATTCAAGTGAACCCCATCCGGTCGATCGCGGTATGTTATTGCAGACGTACCCAATTCATTAAATCCGAGAGAACCAACCACCTCGCTAAAGTCGATTCCAAGTTCAGCGCCGAATGGTACATTATCGAGTAACTGCGGGATAAACCGCCCAAAGTCTGCCCACATGTAAATATCTGCCTCATTCAACAGCGCATTACGATCCATAGCAAACGCCGTATTTCCAATTAAAGCGCCGTCAACCTTACCGTTCAGCCGATTCAGGACACCTTCAATATGGTTGGCCCCTGTGCCGATTATCAACTGGGCGCCTACTCGCCCGACATGCACCTTTACATCACTGTCAGGATCGCTCACCGTGGCAAAATCGACTCCGCCAATTTCCGTCTCACTAACTTCGTGGCCTTCTTTTTTCCAGTCTCGCTCCAACTGAGAAAGAGTTCTACGGAGGGTGAAAGTCTTGCGACCGGCATCCAGCAGAAATAGCAGCGATGGCTGGGTACTAATATCCTGTTCTAGTACCACAGCCAAAGCAACCGGACCGTTGGCCATTTCCTCAAACCTCTCAAAATCCACCGCCAACTCCTCCTCGATCCTAACCAACACATTTGCCTCAAATCCATCGGCGAATTTTTTGCGGAACGGTCTGAACTCGGCACTGTCCCAAAACTTCCCTAAAGCGCTCGCCTTGAAATGCTTTTTTGCGCTGGCATACTCCGGCGCAGCAATTAGAAGCACAGTCTCAGCCGGTAGCAATGACTCCAGCGCCGATGCTGAGGTAGCTACATCTGCATTCGAAATCAAGCCGATCGCGGCTAAAATAAAGACAACGATCTGTTTCATATCTCGAGGTATCGCAGGGCAAATAGTCCCTTTGATTTTGAATTATACACAGAAGACATACCTAAAGTTACGTCTTTTGTCAGCCAAAATAGTTGCTTTTAGCCTACTACGATTAATCTATCATGGAATAATAGAAATGAAGATCAATGGTTTAACTGTATTTTGGACACAAGGCGGATAGCAACGCCTCCCTACTTGCTTAACTCTATCTTGTACACGTAATCGTCAGTCACCTCACGTCGCGCGATGCCGACGTTAGTACGGGTGTTCGCGGATTCGTCGTCGCTGTAAATGTGTACGGTGTTTTTTCCCCTTGGGCAGGAAGTCGAACAGTATCTCTACTTTCCGCGGTTGCACTGCATTGAAACTACCCACAAACCAGTTCTCCCCGCTGCGCCGGGCGATCGTCGCATAAGTTCCGATCTTGGATTCCAATACCTTCAACTCATCTCATGTTACTGGAAGATGGGCGACCGCTATCGCCAGTGGTAAGCTCGATGGTGAATTGGCCATTCGGAGACTTAACACTTGTCGACTTGGCCAAGGCCGCCTGACCAAAACCCAAGGTGGCAGCGAGAATAACAGCGCACGAAATAATTCTCATTGAAAAAGGCATAGGCAAAAAGGAATCAAAAAAATATTCTCTGCAAGGCGTCAGTATTCACCATCCGATATAGTAGGAAGTCGGAAGCTTTGTACGGCACACCAAATCAAACCGTTTCCATGACGGAAAACTCGTTCACGTTTTGGCGCTTTACCAAGCGGTTGGCCTCGTCGTTGTCGATGAACTGTTCGGTCTCGGCACTGAAGTGCAGTTTTTGGTTACCTACACGGTGCGCGATATTCCCCATGTGCATGACAGATGTCGTTACCTGCGAGAGGCTAACATCTGCATTGGACAGTTCGCGCGAGCGGATGCAATCGAGAAAATTTTGCTGATGCTCCGGATCCGGATGCCTACCATACTGCTGATGCACCACCCCTCCATTGGAAGCGAATACCTGCCACCCTCCGCCGTGCCTACCGAGCATCATTATGTCCTTCGTACCGTAAAATTCGATGCGAGTCGCGCACTGCGGCCAATGCGGAAATTTGTCGCTCGATCGGATGCTGCCATTGATCTTGCTCATCGCCCCAGCGAAATGCGAGTGCTCAAAGGTCATGACAAAACCAGGATAGTCAAACTGCAAAATCTCCACATCCGGCACCTCGGCATCGTCGCCCCGGTGCTGAATACGACCGCCAGAAGCGGACACAGCAGAAGGGGCGGCAGGATCGCCCATCATCATTAGCGCAAGATCAAGCTGGTGAATACCACAGTCGGCCAAGTCTCCACCAGAGTAGTCCCAGAAATAATGCCAACCTGCATGAAAGATACGGCTATGATATGGCCGTGCCTTGGCAGCCCCAAGCCAAGTTTTCCAAGAGAACCCTTTAGGTACACTACCGCTTGGCCCGAGGTGAAACGGGCCGCCTCCCTTGAGATTGAATACCTTGACTAGGCGAACATCACCCAGTTTTCCGGACTGAATATAGTCCCGCGCCGCGAGATTGTACGGCGCGCTGCGGTTCTGCGTGCCAACCTGCACGATACGCTTGTACTTGTGAGAAGCCTCGACAAGCTTACGGCCCTCCCAAATATTATGGCTGAATGGCTTCTCAACGTAAACATCCTTGCCCGCCTGACAAGCGAGGATGGCGGTCGGCGTGTGCCAATGATCCGGCGTAGCCACCACCACAGCATCAACATTCTTGTTGGCGAAGACTTCCTCCATTCGCCGAGCTAGCAACGGCTTGCGGCCTCCCTGCTGTTCCGCCATGTGGTCGGCAATCCGCATGAGACGTTCCTCGTGAATGTCACACACCTGCGTGCACTCAACATCGCTGCGCTTCGCCAAACTCGCAGTGACTTGCGTGCCTCGGCCACCGCAACCGATCAGTGCCACCTTAACGCGATCATTGGCACCCCGCACTTGACCCAGCGCCGGGAAACCCAGCGCAGACACAGCCAAACCACTTTTCAAAAAATTTCTGCGTTTGATGGTCTTCATACATCGAAAAAGCTAGCACCATGCCCCTGTACCCACGACTTTAATATTGGCTTTTTTGACCAAGCACATGGAGGCTTACCGCCTGTGTTTGATTTTTTTAAAAAACGGCGGCGCAAAAAAATCCGGCAGGGGGAATTCCCCGCTCAGTGGATTACCATCCTTGAGTCAAACCTTGGTTTCTACAGACAACTGACCCCCACCGACAAGCGAGAGCTTCAGGAACATATCCTAGTATTCCTAGCCGAGAAACGATTTGAAGGCTGTGGTGGTCTGAAGATCGATGATGAAATTCGGGTAACTATTGCCGGGCAAGCATGCCTTTTGCTGCTGCATCGTGAACCGGCTTATTATCCTTCCTTGCGTACCATCCTCGTCTATCCCAGTTCCTACCTTGCCAAGAATCCATACGATGCCGACGACAAGTCCCACCGCTTGGGCGAATCATGGCAGTATGGCCCGGTCGTGCTGGCATGGGACTCCAGCCGGCGCGGCGGTAAGAATGCCTTCGACGGACACAATGTCGTTCTGCATGAATTCGCTCATCAACTTGACCAAATGGACGGAGTCGCCGACGGTGCCCCCACGCTAGGTCGAGGCAAAACATTCGAAACCCGTAAGCTAAAGTATCGTTCCTGGGCATTAGTCTTCAGCCGCGAGTTTGAATGTTTCGAGCGCAAGGCGGCTAAAGGAAAAAAAACTGTGATCGACCACTACGGCGCCTCAAACCCAGCCGAGTTTTTCGCCACTGCCACAGAGGCCTTCTTTGAAAAACCGCTACAGCTAAAAAAGAAAAGGCCGGAATTATACGAAGAACTCCGATCCTACTACAAACAAGATCCCGTCGCATGGCGTAAACACCAAGATAAAACTACAAGACAATCCTAACGGTCTCGGTAACCGCCTCCACCACGACCCTCCCTCTGGCGGGCCTCGTTCACCGTCATTTTCCGCCCCATGAATTCTTCTCCATTTAATTTCTCGATTGCAGGATCGGCCTCCTCATCGCTGGAATAAGTCACAAAGCCAAACCCGCGCGATCTTCCGGTGTCACGATCCTTCAAAACAACTGCATCAGTTATGGTACCGGAAACGCCGAATGTTTCCCGCAAGTCGTCGTCTGTGGCGTCCCAATTCAGACTGCCCACGCAATATCTTATTTCCCATAATAGATCCTTATGATGCAAGCGGCTCAATAGAGCAAGGTGTACTTGAAAGAAACGGTCAAGCCGCCTCCAGTGCTTGGCAAGCGTTAAAAATCAACCCGAAATGATTTTTATAAAGGTCTCGTCCACATTAAGATCCGTACTTTAATGGTCTTCTTTATAGGCGTAAATCAGGTTTAGATTATGGATCAAGAGAGAGCCGCAATTATTACCAAGAAAATGGTTAAGCGCGTAAGCATCGCCCGAAAAACAATCATCCACCATGCTGAAAAACTACTCGTTTGAGCTTATAAGCAGTTGGTTTGCGATTGATTCAACGATCGTTCTCTGGCATGGACGGTCTTCCATGAAGCGAGTTTTGTCCCTATTCCTCATAATCTCCATCGCGGCGCTTGGAATGGCAGACGGGTTAGCCGAACCGCTACTTAAGGTGCGCTTCGCAGGCATCGACAACCTGACCAAACGCGATGATGCCAAGACCTTGCGCACCGTCTGGCAGCTCAAGGAGTCCCAGGCATTCCGCAACGCGACTCTAGACAAATTGGCCAAACGCCTTGGGGATGGCAACGCCGAAAGCGAAGCTGCTCTACGCCAGCTGCTTCCGGATCTCGGCAAGGATGAACTGTTTCTTGGAATCGCCCAGGGCGAAAAACGGCGGAACCTCACGCTTATGGCAGCGATGGATCAGACAAGAGGCAGCGTATGGACGAAAACGCTACTACGCCTAGCCAAGCGGCAGGGTGCCGAACAAGTGGAACGGACCATCGCTGGCTACACCGGCTGGCGGGTGGATTACAACAACGCTAAGACGTACGGTTTCGGCTATGCCGATGGCTGGCTACTGTTCGGCGCCGGAGCAGAAACACTCAATAATTTGAAACGTGCGGCGGAACAGATCGCCGACACTGGCCGACCTTTCCCAACTGATAGAGAGCATGACCTAAAAATAACATTGCACAATCGATTTCTACCCGAAGCACTCCGCAACTGGCTACCGAATACACCCAAACTTACCCACATCACCGCTCGGCTGAAGAAAGATAACTTCTTCAGCAAGGCCGCTGTCGAATTTGAAAAGCCACTGCCGAACGACATACCGGACTGGGAAATTCCAAAACGCACTATCACCGAGCCGCTAGCCAGCTTCACCGCCACACGGGGCGCAGGCCTAGTCACCGCCCAGCCGATCCTGACGGTGCTCGGGCTAGACACTGTTAACGACCAATTTTATTCGTGGTCCCAGGCTCGCACCAAATTCCAGTCTTTCTTTTCGGTGAAAGTCGAGGATCCCAAGGCAACAATAGCAGGCTTATCTAAGCGCGTGAACGCCTTCCGAAAACCTAACGGTCTAGGCGAAAAGTATATTGGACAAGTCGAGCACAATCCCGAGAAACCAGCCCTAACATGGGGAAATGTACCGTTGTTCGCACCGTACATCACCATCGGCAATTCGGACGACAAGGGTTATATCGTTGGTGGCGTTTTCCCTCCTGATCCAATAAAGAAGCCCATCCCAAAGGCGATGCTCGATGAATTCAACGATAAGGAAAACCTCGTTTACTACAACTGGGAGATCACTGGAGAGCGGCTCTTAAAATGGAATTTGCTGTTGCAATTCGCTGCCATCTTATCGGACCGGCGTGAGCAGCTCGTCAACCAAACGAAGGGCATTGCGTTTCTTAACGCGGTTGCCCCAAAACTCGGCAATACTATCACTGACGCTTTTATCGACGGTAACCGGTTAATGTTCACCCGCAAGTCACACCTCGGCCTTTCGGCACTCGAGATTGCTCTACTGACGCGCTGGCTCGACAACCCCCTATTCCCGGCACCGACGCTCGAGTGGCCACCAGCCCCACAGAAAAAACGCACCCCAAAGGCAAAGAAATCTAAGAAACCAACAGACCAAAAGTAGCTTTCCTGTTTTTTATGCTGCGCCTAGGCGTCAATATTGATCACATTGCAACACTGCGCCAAGCGCGCTACCGCGGGCTTGATCACGGTGAACCGTGCCCAGTTGATGCTGTTCGGCAGGCCGAAGCTGCGGGCGCGCACGGCATAACCGCTCATCTACGGGAGGATCGCAGACATATTCTCGACCGGGATATCTGGGCCATCCGCGAGACCGTGAGCACACGACTCAATTTTGAGATGGCCAATACACCGGAGATGATCGATATCGCCCTGCGACTTAAACCGGATGCCGTCTGCATCGTACCGGAGAATCGCGCCGAGGTCACAACCGAGGGAGGCCTGAATGTTGTGGTTCAAGCCGGTGCCATAGCCGATACCGCGACCGAGCTTAACAAAGCCGGCATCGAGGTGAGCTTATTCATTGATCCTGACCCGGCACAGATCGAGGCCTCTGTCAGAACCGGTAGCCCGTTCATCGAGCTTCACACAGGCGCGTACTCCGAAGCATACGATGATGAAGCCAAGCGCGCCACCGAGCTGCAGCGCCTGACCAAGGCGGCCGAACAGGCCAAGACGCTTGGTATCGAGGTTAATGCCGGACACGGCCTCAACTACAAAAACACACGCGGCATCTTAGCCGTGCCTCATCTTAATGAACTTAACATCGGCCACAGCATCGTCAGCCGTGCCGTCACCGTCGGCCTTGGCCCCGCAGTGCGCGAAATGCTTGGACTGATTGATGATTCTCCGCCAAACGGATGATTCTTGGTATCGGCATCGATATCGTCGAAATTGAGCGCATCCGCGACTCTCATCAAAAACTCGGCAACCATTTTATCGAGCGCTTCCTTCTCTCCTCTGAGATTGAATACTGCCTGCGACATAAGGATCCCTCACCAAACTTAGCAGCTCGATTTGCCGCTAAAGAAGCAATCTCAAAGGCATTCGGCACCGGAATCTGCGCTGAACTGGGCTGGCACGACATGGAAATTGCACGCTACGAAAATGGCAAACCATACGTTATTCTGCACGGAAAAGGGAAGGAACTGTTAGATGCGCAACGAGGCAACGTTATCCATCTCAGCCTCAGCCACACTGCCCATCAAGCCACAGCGATGGCAATTATCGAAAAAAAGTCAGGCTAGCTAAATCAAAGGAAACCGAAATTGGCCCTATTGCTGCTTCACTTGCCAGCATGGGACTAAAGTTATCGGCAAAAGGGAAGGGCCGCTCGGTCATATCCAAGCGACGCAAAATCGGCGATGCCATAGAAATCGCAAAAGATTACCAAACCGACGTTTACTGGGAGGGAGAAGTCGTGTGGAGCTATGACGACTGGGCACGGCAATCCGGCAGCCGGCGCGAAGTGGCTNCGGCGGTTTGATCAAGCCAACAGCTCGATCAGCCGGGAACGAGCTAAGGTAAGATTTTTGTAGTCGGCAATTTTTTCCGACATGGTTTTGAGGGCTTCAAGCAACCCATCGCGCGCCGAATGATTCTCCATGAGCTTAGCCAATGGAACCACCTCCAGTCGGATACCGAATAAAATGCCGCCTGTCTCCGGGAGAGCAACCAGCGCTTGTCTTTCGACGCGAAACCATACTTCCTCCAATTCAACGCCAATCGTGAGTTTCGGCAAATCAAGCGCTGGATGCTGGTTGAGTTCCGGGCTGGCGGTCAGACCCCAGTTCGCACGTAGCCAAGCCTGACCGGGCGGCATCTTGACCAGGAAATTTCGGGTTTTTTCGCCGAGTCGTTCGTTGAGCGACGGAACAACGGCGTGAATACAGTCCAGCGGGAGACCAATTTTTTCCTCGAACGCCCACGACGACGGAAAGCAGACACAACCACCGAGTAACACCGGCATCCCTGTGTTATCGGGCTTAAGCAGCAGCCAGTCGGGCGCAATCGCTTGGCCAAGTGCGGAAATCTCTCCATTAATGCCCCAACCAGATAGCATATTGTGGAATTCTGTCAGCAGCAACTCGCCCTTGGGAAGTAGCACGCTGTGACGATCGGGGTACTCTGCAAGACATTCTCGGCGCTTGACCAAAAGTGCCTCGTCACCAGGCCAAGCACAAAAAAAAGCCTTTGGCTCAGCACGTTCGAGCCCCATTCGGAATTCGAACGGCCCCGAATAAAACAGATCTTTCATACCTTCAGTTTGTCAATTCGTAGAGCGATAGTGGATAAAACAAGGTAACTTGGCCATGTAAAGAAGTTTGCCAAAACGACTTTCGCCGTTAGGCTCTTTTTTCGGACGGGATGGTGTGAATGTAACACTCTACCGAGACGTCCTTCTACCTGTTAGTGTGGAAAAATCACAGCCCAACTATATACGAGACGGCGCTTTTATCATCGTCATGTTGCTGGCCGTGTTGCTGTTCGAAATTTTTTCCGGCAACAGCAGCGAGATACGCACTTACACAGTCCCAAAGGAAAAAAACTCAACGCTTTCTGCATCGACAACTCAACCCGCTCCGGCCAAACCAGATCCGGACTCACTGATCCGCTTTGACAAGCCGGAAGGCTGGACGAATGCCACAGACGAAACGAGCCTGACAACCTTCTCATTCGTGTTATCGGGGAATGCTGGAGTTAGCGCCATCCCGCTGCCAGCTCGACTGGCGGAAAACCCGATGATTGTCAACATGTGGCGAGAGCAGGTCGGACTTGGTCCGACGGACGATGCCACACTCAAAAACTTGGCCAAGCCAATACAAATCGGCGGCCAACTTGGACAATTGTACGACATCACCGGTACTAAACCGCTTGCAGGGCAAAATACTCCACCGCGCATCGTCACTGCATCACTCGTGCTCGACCAAGTCGGCTGGTTTTTCAAATTGTCCGGCCCATCCGAATCAATCGGGTTGCATTTCGGAACCTTCACCAATTTTCTTTCATCTCTCGAATTCCAACCCGGCGCAAGCAAGGTTAACTTTGATCGACTNATGGCCGAAGCCGAAACGGCTCGNCCCCCCACGCCTGCTCCAGCCGGTGCAGTACCTACNTGGACAAAACCAAGCAGCTGGACGGAGGCTCCTCGCACCTCCATGCGTCTGGGTAACTTCTCCGCCGGGAACGGTGAGGCAGAAATCACAGTGATGACTTTCCCGGGCGATGTCGGCGGATTGCTGGCCAACGTCAACCGATGGCGCAGCCAGTCAGGGCTCCCGTCGGTCACTGCGAACAGTCTTGCAGAAGCTACATCGCAACGCATCGTCAGTGGAACACCGGCCACGCTTGTAGAAGCCATCGGTGATGAGAAAGGTTCAATCAGCGTCTATCACCCGGTTGATGGGCAGACTTGGGTTTACAAAATTTCCGGGCCAAGCGCGGTGGTCGCCGATGAAAAAGGTGCGTTCATGGAGTTTATCAAGTCAATACAGTTACCCAAGCCGTGATGTCACTTCTCAAACCCTTTGTCCATTTCTGGTGTTCACTACGATTGACAGTAGTATGCCTAATTGCGGCAATGGTGCTGGTGTTCGTCGGCACACTGGCACAGGTCGATCAGGGATTGTATGACGCACAGAAGAAATATTTCCGCAGCTACTTCCTCGTGCCGGAAAGTATCGGTGGAGCGGGATGGGCACAGATCCGGATCGGTGGCTCAGAGTGGGTAACACCAACAAATTGGAGCGAAACGGAGCCCTCGCAGTTCAGTCTCATTAATTTCGAAGCTCGTCACGGTGACAATACGGCAACCATCTCTGTAACCAAGCTGGCGAAGAATGCTGGGTTGCTAAACAACGTAAACCGTTGGCGTGGTCAGCTTGGCCTTGAAAAAATCGATCAGGCTGAACTGACAGAAACAACTCGTCCTTTTGAAGTGGACGGCAACTCTGGAACCTACATCGAGATGAGCGGCACGCGTGACGGCCGTCCAGCCATGACATTGGGTGTGATTCACTCTCTCTCTTACCGCACGCTACCGGAGATATGGTTCTATAAGATTACCGGCAACACCGACGCAGTGATGAAGGAAAAAGCGGCCTTTGAGGAATACGTCCGCTCGGCACGCTACCCGGTGATGTTTCGTTTCCCGTTCGTCGGCGGTTATCTTGTCGGCATTGTGCTACTGATAAACCTGCTCGCCGCACACTTCCAGCGGTTCACCTTCTCACGGAAAAAAATCGGCATCTTCCTGACACATGCTGGGCTGATTTTCATGCTACTTGGCCAGTTGGTCACCGACAAGTATCAGGTCGAGAGCAACCTCCGGCTTGTGGAGGGCCAGTCTAAAGGCTACTCCATCAGCGGTAGCGAGTGCGAATTAGTGCTCATAGACAAAAGTCGGCCGGATACCGATATCGTAGCCGCCATCCCGGCCGTTTCACTTGAGCAAAGCACAACCCATCAGACAGAGACTCTGCCTTTTGAATTCACCATTCTGGAATATTACACGAACTCCGATCTCGGCACTCTTGGCCAAGGTGAGGAGAACAAGGCCACGCGCGGTAAGGGCCTTGAACTGGCCGCCACCCCAAGGCCGTCTGTGACTTCACTTGAGGAAGTCAATTTTCCGGCCGCCTACTTGCGACTGAAATCCACCGGAGGTAAAGAACTTGGCACATGGATGGTCTCTGCACTATTCGGCGCGCTAAAAAATCCAATCCCAGAGCAAACTTTCGAGTTCGATGGCAAAGAGTACGAGTTAGCGTTGCGGTTCACTCGACACTACACGCCGTATGACATTGAGTTGGTGGATTTCAAGCACGACAAGTTTCAAGGCACTGAAAAAGCGCGCAATTTTTCCAGCCTCGTCATCGTTCGCGATCGCGCCAGCGGAGCTGAGCGTGAAGTGAACATTTGGATGAACCACCCATTGCGTTATGAAGGCAAAACCTACTTTCAGGCCAGCTTCGATCCCGAGAACGCAAAGGCCACCGTCTTGCAAGTTGTACGGAATCCCGGCTGGGTGACGCCATACATCTCCTGTGCGATGGTCGGAATGGGTATGTTGATCCAATTTTTAACCCACCTTTTTTCGTTTAACAAAAAACGAAAGGCTGCTGCATGAAAAAGCTGTCCGTTCCAATCGCTGCTGTCGTTATCATGAGCCTGTGGGCGTTAAAGGGCTTGGTCTTCATGCCGAATGTCGCTGATGGTCAGCCGGATCTTTACGGCTTCGGTCGCCTGCCGGTACTGCTTGATGGGCGTATACAGCCGATTGATTCAACCGCGAGAAACGCCATGCAAGTCATTCGCCACAAGTCCACCGGGCGCTACGCAAGAGAAGGTGATGCTAAAGAGGAAACTATCCCGGCCGTTGAGTGGCTGCTGGAATTGGCAGCCAAGCCTGACTTGGCTCGCACAAGGCCCGTGTTCCGCATCGACAACGAGGAGATCAAGGATCATCTCCGCTTGGCTAAGGAGGAAAAACATTTCTCGGTGAATGACATTACTGCTGGCAACAATTTTGAACGCTTGGCCCGAGAGAGCGGACGCATACAGTCAAAGGAGACATCATTGCGAACGCCATATGAAAAATCACTCAAGGCAGTCGCCGACTCTCTTCTCATTTACCAGCGTTTGACCAAGAGCTTTCGACCACAGCGCTCTGTCGACTTTGCCGCTGAACTCGATCAATTTGAAACGATCTTCCCAATCGGTATGGCGGCCGCTCGGGCACATGAAGCCGGCACAGAGCATAACGAGGAGGATCATCAACAGTTCACGAGTTTACTCGAAACACTGCTGGATCCTGACACGCACCAAGGAGACAGGAGCGGCGTAATGTTCTGGCCTCGGATCATTCCACCGGAAAAGGATAGTGAAGCCGGCTGGCGTTCCCTAGGCGCAAGCCTATTTCACAGCGTTACTAACGCGGCATCAGCAGACCAAAACTGGAAAATTGAAATCGATGCTACGGCCAAGTCATACGCCGGGATGCTCACAGCCTATTCGAAAAGCGATGCCGCAGGTTTCAACAAAGCCCTCNCCGAATATCGCAATTATCTCGAAAAAAACGGGCATATCACCGCGCTTGGAAAGACAGGCAAAGAATTCGTATTCAACAATTTCGACCCGTTTTATAAGTGCGAAATCCTTTATGTGCTTGCTTTCCTGCTCGCCTGCGCCGGATGGCTTACACTGTCCAAATGGCCCAACCGCACCGCCTATTATCTAATTGCGTTGGCTGCGATCATCCATACTTCCGGATTAATTTTCCGCATGTGGCTTGAAGGCCGACCGCCGGTGACCAACCTGTATTCTGCAGCAGTGTTCGTCGGCTGGGGCTCCGTCATTCTCGGGCTGATTTTGGAGCGCATCTACCGAGATGGGATAGGTAACGTCGTCGCAAGTTCGGTGGGGTTCGTTACACTACTGGTAGCAGGAGGTCTCTCACTCAGTGGCGACACAATGGAGATGCTGCAGGCCGTACTCGATACCAATTTCTGGCTCGCGACGCATGTGGTAATCATCACTATCGGTTACTCGGCGACATTTGTTGCCGGCTTCCTCGCAATCGTCTTTGTGGTCCGCGACTTTGTGTCCAACAAGTTGCCGTTCGGCAAAAGCAACCGCGCTGCGCTTACCAAGATGATCTACGGTATTGTCTGTTTTGCCACGTTGTTCAGCTTCGTCGGCACGGTACTAGGCGGCATCTGGGCCGACCAGTCATGGGGCCGATTCTGGGGATGGGATCCCAAGGAAAACGGCGCACTCATGATCGTCATCTGGAATGCTGCCATCCTTCACGCCCGCTGGGGTGGAATGATCCGCGAGCGAGGCCTTGTCGCCATGGCTATCTTCGGCAACGCCGTCACTGCTTGGTCATTCTTCGGAACGAACATGCTGGGTATAGGCTTGCACTCATACGGCTTCATGGACAAGGCCTTTGCATGGCTCATGGTGTTCGTCTGCGTGCAGGTTGTCCTGATGACCGGAGGCCTGATGCTTGGCACACTTGGCCGTGCGGGTGAAAGAGCATTGGGACAAAAAACCGCACAAGGCGTGCTTGGCCTGCCNCCAATAGCACTACTGGTGATGCAAGGCTTTGNGATTGTCACCAGTGCCGCCGCAGGTCTGCTCTACCTACTCAACGCGTTAGGCATTTGGGTGTAGTTCAAGCCAAGCCACAGTTTTTCCGGGCGCGATCAAGGACAGCAGAAGCCCTCTCACGAGCCTTAGAAGCTCCATCTTTCAAGACTTGGTTCACGTAATCGAGGTTGTCTTCAAGCTCAGCGCGTTTGGCACGGGCCTCGGAGAAATAGTCCCAATAGTGCTCAAAAAGCCCCTTTTTAAGGTCGCCATAGCCCAATCCGCCAGCCTTTAGACGCGCCTCCCAGTCGGCAGCCACATCTTCAGCAGCCACAAGGCGAAGAAGTTGTATTGCAATATTTTTATCTGCATCAGGTTTCGGCTCCTCTGGAGGTCGACTGTCCATCACCAAGCGCATGATAGTTTTGCGCAGTGGCTTTTCCTTGCCGAAAATATTGATCGTGTTGTCGTAGCTCTTGCTCATCTTCTGTCCATCAGTGCCCGGCACAACAGCCACCGAGTCGTGAATCTGCGGCTCTGGGATAACGAAAGTCTCTCCATAAGTCTGGTTAAATTTGATGGCGATATCACGTGTGACCTCGACATGCTGTTTCTGGTCGCGTCCTACCGGGACAATGTTGGAGTCGTAAATCAGTATGTCCGATGCCATCAGAACCGGATAAGAGAACAATCCATGGTTGGGNGATAGGCCCTTTGCCAACTTGTCCTTGTAACTATGACAACGCTCAAGCAGCCCCATTGGCGTGAGCGTGGTCAGCAGCCAAGTCAACTCGCACACCTCCGGTACATCGCTCTGACGGAAAAACACCGCCTTGGATGGATCAAGCCCGCAAGCGAGAAAATCCAGTGCCACACCAAGGGTATTTTGCCGTCGTTCGTTGGCATCAAATACCGACGTCATCGAGTGGTAGTTGGCAATAAAATAATAAGCCTCTCCTTGCTCCTGCAGCTCAATTGAGGGACGCATCATGCCGAAGTAGTTTCCCACGTGCAGCGTGCCAGACGGCTGTATTCCTGAAAGTATGATCATAAACAAAAAACCTCCGAGCATCGGGCCAGCGGCCNTGCCACCTGGAGGCGCAAATCAAACGGGCTTTGGCTATTTGATATCAACAAAAATCAGCGTCCCGGCGAGCATGTCCGGCACGATCAACTTCTTCGCCTTCCGGTCCAGATAAAAGTCTGCAGCCGACTTGAGACCCTCGAGGATCACTTCCTTCTTTTTTCCGTTATCGGTGAGTTTCCACACCTTGCCTTGCGTCCAACTCGAAACATAGATGCCACCCTTGCCATCCGGATCGATTGCATCCGCACCACGTAATCCTTTGGCAATAACGCGCAATTTTCCCTGTGAAGTCTTGCGCACAATGTTGCCGGTGAAGAAGTCTCCCATTAGCAGACCGTTCTTGCCAGATCGCCCCACCCCGTTCGGCCCGGGAACGCTCGACTGACCCGGCGCCACAGCATCGGTGATCTTCCCATCCTCTATCGAGATTCTGTATACGCAACCCTGCGCCGGCAGCTCCTTAGCCTGCTTGCTGTCGAGCGGCCAGAGCGTGCGTACCTTGTCGGGATCGAACATCTTGCTGATCGCACCCATATCGGTAACATAAACACTTTTACGATCGTGCGAAGCCACCACATCATTGAGAAAACTCACCTCGCGTGGGAAAGCCATCTTATCCACCAGCACACTGACGTTACCCTTGCGGTCAATCTTCATCACTTGGGTCTGGTCGGCTGTTACGAGAAACTTACCGGTGAAGGCGATACCCTTCGGCTCATTCAGCCCCTTGGCAAAAACCTTAGACATGTCGCCGTCGAGCACCTTAATCACCGCGTCCCCCTCCTTGTCAGGGGAATTCATTACGGTGACATAGTACTTGCCCCCAAAGCCTTTGGTCACGCTCTCAGGGCGTTCCCCAATTTTTACGACCTTATTCTTGGCTCCCCAAACAGGGGTTGCAACCATCATGCCAATAATTAGCCCAAACAGAATTTGCTTATTCATAAGAACTTCACCAAGTTCCTAACCACTTTGGGCACGGCGTCAATGCAAATCAACGAGGACAGGAACTGGGAAGCGCTTTACCAAACAAANGACACCCAATGGGATCATGGCGAAGCTTCGCCTGGATTGGTTGATTATCTTTTAGAACAATCTGGAATCCCACTTGGACAAGCGCTTGTTCCAGGCTGCGGCCACGGTCATGACGCCCGAGCCTTGGCCCAAGCCGGCTGGATGGTGACCGGATTAGATATTGCCCCCAGTTCGATTCCTATGGCCAAGCGGCTCGCCGACGAGGAATCGCTCAATATCAATTACCTTATCGGCGACTTCTTGAGAGATAAGCCGTTTCAAAAGTTTGACCTTGTATTCGAACACACGCTCTTTTGCGCCATCCAACCATCGCAGCGCAGTGATTATGTGAAGGCGCTTCGTGGCTGGCTGAAACCGGAAGGACTCTACCTTGCTGTCAACTACATGATCACGGAAGACAATGGCGAACCACCTTTTTGCACAACCTCCGAAGAGCTGGACAAAAGATTTGGAGAATCGTTCGATCTGCTCCGCCGCTGGACACCTCGCTCCTATGAAAGCCGCACAGGAAAGGAGTTGATGAACAAGTGGCAAATGAGAAGTTGAGAATCGCCGGATTTCGAACACAGATTTTCACTATTTTACTTTTCTATAAACTTTCTTATCTCTGCACCGTATCATGAGGTCGATGTTTCGCGACATAGAATCAGTCGGGATTTAAACCCTATTAAAGACGATTTTTCTAATTAAAAAAAGAAATGAGGTCTTTTGCTACGGGATAAGTGCACAGAACGCCTTATTTTTGTTTCTGACTACGAGAAAAAATCTGTTTTTGTGGTGAACAACGAAGCGCCACAGCTACCGACTTCAACGGAAACAGCCTGATCGACATTGCTGTGGGCAAGCGAANGGTAGAAGATCGGACTGTTACTCAGCCGTGAATCCGACTGCCCACAAACAAGGTTCCAAAATACGCCGCACTTAAAAATTTCACGCTCCCAAAATAAATATTTAAAATATGATTGTTAATAAATAATGCTGCAAAAACAATCTTTGAAATACTTTGTTTTTATTGGTTTTTCTGCTTGCGGTAGGGGATAGGCGCTCGTAAAACCGAGTCCCAGTAGTGCAGCACTACTGACAAGGAGTAATAGAATCCGTACCATTAATAACGATATGGCAGCAAAACCATTGACAAAATCACAAACCGCCGCAGCTGTTGCTGAGGCGAATGGCCTCACCAAAAAGCAAGCTACCGACCTGCTTACTAATCTGGCTGACTTGGCCATCTCAAGCACCAAGAAAACNGGTGCTTTCACGTTCCCCGGTNTTGGGAAATTGAAGCTGGTTAATCGCAAGGCACGCATGGGTCGCAATCCTGCTACTGGCGAGGAGATCAAAATCCCAGCCAAAANGGTGGTGAAATTTACTGTGGCCAAGGCTGCAAAGGACACCATCGCTGGCTAAAAAAACCTATATTCTTATAAAAAGCGCCCGCGTCACGCTGGGCGCTTTTTTTGTTTTTAATGAAGAAAACCGATAATCAACTTAGAAGGATCGGCATTGTTGGCTGCGGCGCCGTAGGCAGTTTTTATGGGGCCAAGCTTTTTCAGGCCGGGCACGATGTAAATTTNCTGTTGCGCTCTGATTTNGATTATGTTCACAGCAACGGAGTGGCGATCCGCAGTTTTGAAGGAGACTTTCAGGTGAACCCAACCATTGCCCGGTCGCCGGGGGACATTGGCCCTTGCGACCTTATTATCATTGCGCTCAAGTCAACAGCTAACCATCTGCTTGGAGAACTACTACAGTCGATGGTCTGCAAACAGACAGCCTTGCTCACATTGCAAAACGGTCTGGGTAACGAAACCACTTTGGCAAGGCTATTTCCGGGCCTGCCTATTCACGGCGGTATGTGCTTTGTCTGCCTTAACCGGATTGAACCAGGCGTTGTTCACCATATTGCACATGGCAAAATCGTCCTTGGGCGCCACAGTGGTTCCCCGGACGAAATGACCGAGGCGATTGCCACGTTGATTCGTTCTGCAGGCATAACAGTCGATATTTCACCCGATCTGAAACGCGCACACTGGGAAAAACTGGTTTGGAACATTCCTTTCAACGGCCTAAGCGTCGCCGGCGCAGCGGGACTAGAAGCTGCACGCAAAGGAAGGCTAGATCCCAATCAACCCATCGGCAGATGCCTCACCACAGATGCCTTGCTGGACGGCGGGCCATGGGAGCAGCTAGTCACAGATTTGATGGANGAGGTTATAGCTACTGGCCGAGCGCTTGGCCANGATCTTTCGCCCAGCCTTGGCCANNANCANCGCAATCGTACNCGGGTAATGAAGGCATACNNCGCCTCAACTCCNCTCGACTANGAGCGGGGCCTGCCNCTGGANTTGAGNNCNCTCTTTNTTTNACCNCTTGANGAAGCNCAAGCCGCCGNGGTCGAAACCCCTTNCCTCGCAGCACTCTGCAAANTGCTTTTATCGATGGATNATCGCCGAAAAGTCTCGGGNNCAGNAACNACCTGAGCCACACTCCTCGTGCCTGAATGNATCNCCTTTTTATACTCCTAANTACCCTTCTCANCCTANAATCAATTTCGCTTAGCAAAGCGGACGTGCGACCAAACATCGTGTTCATGATTGCCGATGATCTTGCGTGGGACGATCTCGGTTTCTCCGGTAATCCNAACATCCGTACACCCCACCTCAATCGTTTGGCCAGAGGGGGTATGCAGTTCACAAACGCCTTTCTCACCATTAGCTCCTGCAGCCCGAGCCGTGCGAGCATCATCACCGGCACCTATCCACATCAAACCGATGCTGAGCAGCTGCACTGGCCTCTGCCGGCTGATCGCCTAACGTTTGTCGAACTGCTTAAGTCTTCCGGCTATTGGACAGCCGCCGCCGGTAAATGGCATCTCGGCAATGCGGTTAAGGATCATTTTGATGAAGTACGCGAAGCAGATATATCCGGTTTTCAACTACCCACCGGGGAAGCAGCCAAAGAGGGGAAAATCATCCAAAAAGTGATCGGCGACGCCCGGAGTGGATGCGACCAGTGGGTGCCCGTGCTCAAAACACGCCCCAAGAACAAGCCTTTTTTCCTTTGGCTCGCTGCGCTTGATCCACACCGCGACTACGACGAAGGAATACTCGAAAATCCACACAAACCAGAAGAGGTCAAGTTGCCGCCGTATGTGGCAGATACGCCAAAGAGTCGTAAAGACTACGCGCTCTACTATGACGAAATCAGCCGACTAGACCGATTCGTTGGCGAGGTGATGAGCGAGTTGAAACAGCAAGGGGTACTGGACAACACTTTCGTTCTCTTCATCAGCGACAATGGCCGACCATTTCCACGGGACAAAACCACACTTTACGACAGCGGAATTCGGACTCCTTTTATCACACACTGGCCGGACCGCATTAAGCCTGGTAGCAAAAGTGATAGCCTTGTAAGTTCCATCGACATCGGGCCAGCGTTTCTGGAGTTGGCCGGTCTTGCAAAACCGAAAATTTTCGAGGGGCGCAGTTTTCTGCCTCTGATTCGTAACCCAAAACTCACCATACACAACTTCGTTTTTGCAGAGCGAAACTGGCATGACTACGAGGATCGTGTGCGTGCAGTTCGCAATAAACGCTTCAAGTATATCCGCAACTTTTACGATGATCTCCCCAACACGCCACCGGCCGATGTTGTCCGATCTATTGCCTACCGCGAAATGATCCGACTCCGCGATGAAGGCAAGCTCGCCGACTCGCAAAAGAACACCTTCATCCAACCCCGGGCCAAGGAAGAGCTATACGATATTCAAAACGATCCTTTCGAACTCCGAAACCTTGCGACTGATTCTGGACAGGCCAAGCGATTGAATAGGTTCCGCCGAGCTTTGGCCAAATGGCAAAAGGACACAAACGACGCCGAGCCTCCATTTCGTACACTCGATGAATTCGGCCGAGAGGATGGCCAAGCACTGCCGGTCCGAGAGCGACCTCGACCGGACAAATTGGAAATGACGCGCCAGCTCCGCGAATATTACCGAAACAAGGCCAAGCAGCCATGAGCTTGAGCAAGCGGAAATCGACTGGCCAAGCTAAGCAATTTGAGGAAGGCTCTCAGCGCCTATGACCTCACGAACTCAGACCTTTTCGCTTGCCTGCCTGATGGCGATCTTAATCCTTGCCGTTACCCTATCCACGCAGACAGTTACCGCCAAAACAAAATCCCCCAATATAGTCCTTATCTTCATGGACGATATGGCTTATGCAGACATCGGACCGTTCGGAGCCAAAGCCTATCCGACTCCATACCTGGATCGCATGGCCAAAGAAGGACGCAAGTTCACCGACTTTTACGTAACACAGGCTGTTTGCAGTGCATCACGTGCAGGCTTGTTGACAGGTTGCTACAACGTTCGTGTTGGTATCTTCGGAGCGCTAGGCCCAAAATCCAAAAATGGGCTGAATGCCAGTGAAGTGACGCTCGCCGAGATCTGCAAACAAAAAGGCTATGCAACTGCTATCTATGGCAAGTGGCACCTTGGCCATCACAAACCATTCCTGCCTATGCAGCACGGCTTCGACGATTACTTCGGACTTCCATACTCAAACGACATGTGGCCGTACCATCCTGGCGTATTGCACCTTCCGATGAAGGAACGCCTAAAGCGCTGGCCACACCTTCCATTGATCGACAAGAACGAAATCATCAACTCTCAGGTCTCCGGCAAGGATCAGGAGCTGCTGACAACCCAGTACACAGAACGCGCGGTGCAATTCATCGAGAAAAATAAAGACAACCCATTTTTTCTATATATTCCGCACTCAATGGTTCATGTACCTCTATTTGTGTCGGATAAATTCAAGGGCAAAAGCGGTGCCGGCTTGTTCGGAGACGTGATGATGGAGGTCGACTGGAGCGTTGGGCAAATTCTCAATGCCCTACACAAATACAAACTCGACAAGGACACACTTGTAATCTTCACCAGCGACAACGGACCATGGCTCAGCTACGGCGACCATGCAGGGTCGGCTAGCCCATTGCGTGAAGGCAAAGGAACGATGTTCGACGGAGGCTGCCGGGAAAGCACATTGATGTGGTGGCCAGAAACCGTCCCGGCCGACAGCGTCTGCAGCACCCCGGCAATGACCATCGACATCCTGCCGACAGTAGCAGAGCTAATCGGAGCCAAACTACCCAACCACAAAATTGACGGTAAAAGCATTGTCAATCTAATCACCGGCAAGAATGACAAGAGCCCGCAGGAAGCGTATTATTTCTATTACGGCCAGCAGTTGCAGGCGATTCGAATGGACAAATGGAAACTCCACTTCCCACATGGATACCGCACAATGGCCGGCAAACCAGGTGGCACCGGCGGCATACCGACCAAGTACAGCCAAGCCAAAATAGGTCTCTCTCTGTTTAACCTTGAGGAGGACATCGGCGAATCGACCGATGTGAAGGCCAAGCACCCGGAAGTAGTTGCTAAAATGGAGGCGCTTGGCCAAGCGATGCGAAAGGAATTGGGTGACCAGGGCAAAAAAGGCAGCGGTCAACGTGAAGCCGGCCGCTTGACCAAGCAATAATCGCCTGTGACCGACCTCTCCACGATCCCGTTCGGAGCCCGATTCTGGCGGATCTGGAAACCGGTCTGGAAATGCCGCAACATGGCAAACGGACTGATCTATCCGGTTTTGCTCATGTTTGCAGTACTGGTGCTCATTAGCCCATATATGGTGTTCAACCGGATGGCCGCCTGGTCGGATCACACACCGCTCAGTGAAGAGACGGTAGCCCAGCGGAACACATTCAAAGTCTCGCAACAGGATGAGCGCACGGTTTGGGATCCCAAGTCACTCTTTAAGGACGGCGAAGGCAGATTCCTCGATTACAAAATCCCAGTGGTCGACTGGTCGATCTGGTTTTATCTTTCGCTCTTCGCCTACTACTTTGGCTTTTATGCAGCGAAAAAAAATGAACGCGGACGGGCGGAGTCTCTGGTCATGGCGCAGGGTTGGGTGCTCTCGAGTTGGATTGCCTTCCCATGTTTTTTCTTATTCCCCGCAGACATCGATCTACGATGGCAGCTAAATCTTCAACAGATGGCGCCGCTTCACCAGTTTCTGTTCAAGGCATTTCATGCACTAGACAAGCCGTTCAACGCCTGGCCATGCCTTCACATCGCTCAGAGCTTCATCATCGCAACAGGCGTAGCACGTTGGTGGATTCAGCGTAAATGGACATGGGCCGTGTCACTGCTGTGGTTAGCGTGGGCAGGCCTATGGGTAAGTGTGCTCACTACCAAACAGCATTTCATTTGGGATACTATAATGGGCACGCTGCTAGGCGTTGGAGTCTGGTTTTTAGTCGTGAGACCAGGTTTCCGGCACCTTGACAACACTAATGATGAGGCGCTCGATGACTCACTTCTAGTAAGGCATTTGGGCTAAAAAAGCGGCCGCCGGCAATGGGATGGGTGTGGAGGTTTGCCGACGGCCTACGACCCATGGCTGGGATGGGAGGGGGATGCCACAGGTCGCTAAACGCTGATTCTAACCCTAATTTTCACTATGGCAACCCTGAAAACGACAGACTGGTCTAGTCAGGTTTTGACCTTAAAAGCCTGGGTTAAATCTGCCTTGTCCTCGAAATAGTGAAGCATGCTATCAAACACTAGCCGCCCGTCATTACCGCCTAGAACGTTTTCGCTGGCACGCTCTGGGTGAGGCATCATTCCACAAACATTGCGTCCTTCGTTGCATATGCCGGCTATGTTCAATATCGAGCCATTGGGGTTTGCTTCGTCAGTCAATTCCCCGGTCTCATTAGTATATTGAAAAAGTATTTGATCGTTCGCTTGAAGACTAATCAGAGTTTGCTCTTCTGCAAAATAGCAGCCTTCACCATGGGCGATTGGCATACGAAGCTGCATACCCTCAGGAACATCGCTAGTGAACGGCGAGTCGGCAGTCGGCACTCTGAGATAAACATGTTCGCATCTAAATTGCAGCGATCGGTTTCGTACCAATGCGCCGGGTAACAAACCGGACTCGCATAAAATTTGAAAACCATTGCAAATCCCGAGGACCAAACCGCCTTCGTTGGCAAACGCCTTAACGGACTTCATAACAGGGCTAAATTGCGCGATAGAACCAGTGCGTAGATAGTCGCCGTAGCTGAATCCACCCGGAACAATCACGGCATCGGCATTGCCTAGTGATTCCTCCTTGTGCCAAAGATAATCGGCTTGCTGTCCGAGCACGTTGGCTAAAACGTGAACACAGTCCTGATCGCAGTTGGAGCCGGGAAACTGGAGAACAGCAAAGTGCATCGGTGAGCTACTCGATAGTAAAATGGTAATCTTCGATCACCGGATTGCTAAGCAATTTATGACATGCTTCGTCTATCTTGGGCCGCCACGATTCGGCGTCTCCCTCCAACTCGATCTCAAGGTATTTACCCACATGAACGGCCTTCACGCCGTCGTGACCCATCTGTTCCAGTGCGGCCTGCACCGTTTTGCCTTGCGGATCCAGCACGGCTTTCTTAGGGGTGATCACAATCTTGGCTTTCATCTACTGCTCTCGCGAGGACGCGGCTGAGGTATTGTTAGGCCAAGCATAGTCACGGGCCAGTTTATTTTATTGATAGACCACCAAGCTTCAGACCAAGCGAAAGGTTTTAATAGTAGCAAATCCTCCACAACGCCAGCTAGCACTCATTATTGTTAATTGCTCTTGGTTGTATTATCGGCCAAGCTTGGCGCATGAAGATTTCATTTCACGGCGCGGTTCGTACAACCACAGGATCGCAACATCTGCTCGAAGTCAATGGTACTCGACTATTGTTAGATTGCGGTCTCTATCAGGGCAAGCGGCAGGAATCGATCGATCGCAACCAAAATTTTCCTTTCGAACCCAAATCGGTGGACGCGGTGATTCTGAGCCATGCGCACATCGACCATATTGGCAACCTTCCCAACCTCTACAAACAGGGTTTTGATGGTAATGTATACTGCACCTTTGCCACGCGCGACCTAGCGGCGATCATGCTGGAGGACTCGGCAGAAATTCAGGTTACCGATGCAGCCTACGTCTCCAAGAAGCACAAAAAAAAGGGTCTGCCGCCCGTCGAGCCGCTTTATACTCCGGAGGATGCGGAACGAGCAGTGCGGCAGTTTGTCGCACTGGGTTACAACCGACCGATCCCAATCACCAACGGGGTCACACTAAGCTTCCGTGATGCTGGACACATCCTTGGTTCAGCGCAGATCATTCTCGACATAGAAGAAGGATCCAACAAACGACGACTGTTGTTCAGTGGCGACATCGGTCGGGGTGACCACGCTATCTTGCGCGACCCACAACCGGTCGAAAATGTCGATGTATTGCTGGTTGAAAGCACCTATGGTAACCGAGAACATACTGCTCAATCTGGTTTGTCTGATGAAATCGAGGGGCTCCTTTCTCAAACATTGAACAACGGAGGTAAGGTGATTATCCCTGCATTCTCCGTCGGGCGAACCCAGCTCTTGGTCTACACTTTACACCAACTAGTCGACGCAGGGCGGCTGCCGGATTTTCCGATTTTTGTCGACAGCCCACTAAGCGTAAATGCCACAGAGATATTTCGCCTTCACCCGGAATGCTTCAACCGCGATATTTATACATTCCTCCGTGAAAAAGATAACCCGTTCGGAATGGATAATCTGACATACATTCGCAAGGCGTCCGAATCGATCAAACTGAACACTCTAGAAGGTCCCGCAATCATAATAAGCTCAAGTGGCATGTGCGAAGCAGGACGCATCCGGCATCACCTTAAGAACAACATAAGCGACCCAAACGACTTGATTCTATTCGTCGGCTACTGCGCATATAACACGCTCGGCTCCGTGATCCGTGATGGCATCAACCCAGTGTACATCTTCGGTGAACCGCACGAGGTTAAAGCTAAGATCGCGAGCTTCGATGGTTTCTCCGGTCATGCCGATAAAAACGAACTGGCCAACTATGTCAAAAGCCTTACCGGCAACATAAAGAAAATCTTCGTCGTCCACGGCGAGGAAGCCTCGAGCCTAGCCTTTGCAGACAGTTTGCGGCAAATCAAACCAAGCGCAGATGTCCGAGTACCGAAGCTGAATGAATCGTTTGATGTTTAAGACCAGACAACCTAGCCTTTCTTTCCCGTCAACTGCCAGTGCCGCGTATCTGGATTAATGCCTTCGTCCTGATCTGTTTAACACAATTGGCCAAGCAAAGGGTAATCAGCTACAGAGGCTTTGCAGGCGATCGTCAGAGGTTTGATAAGCTCGGGCTCTAAAAAGGAAGTCTACAATGCTGCCCTCATGAGGCTGAAGCCAGTTGAGCGCAATGGTGGGTATAGCGCCAATATTCAATCGATCGATATTGGTTGCGTCGGTGAGTTGGGCAGCCCACACCTCATCATTGGTAATAGCTGAAGCCACAAGAGTACCACCTATCTTGTCTATCATCTGCTCCTGAGAACATTTCACAACGGTGGTAAAAGGAAACATATACTCGGTGTTGGCCATCTTTCGCTCCGGAGAGTTGCAATGCAGTATGGTGGGGCGGATGTAATCACAACGCTCCATTTGCACCAGGCGATCTCCGTGCTTGGCAGTAACGTGGGTGGTACCTTCCTCCTCGCAGCCTTCCTCAATCATACCCCAGATAGCCTCAGCCTGATTAGGAACAGTGAAAGCAGCCAGACCAGCTTCTGGATCGGTGGGATCCTTGACCTCGTAGCCACCCACCTTTTCGGCAAGTGCAGCGGCGATTTCTTCGGTGTGACGTGAGGCCCAGACGCCGGAACAATTGATGCAACCACGACCGCTGTTCTTGTAAATGCTGTCGGCCATTAGGTCGATGTAGTCCTCCCACTGGTCCACCAAGTCGTCCCCAATTAGAATCTTGCTATAGCCGGGGCCATGGACCTGCACTTGCTCATTGCCGGCGTAATTTTTCACCGTCTGCGTACTACCAAATATCATCACACGTCCACATCGGCCGACAGTTTCGGCGCCCATATCTGGACCTCCGGGATATATACCGATACATTCTTTAGGGACCCCGGCCTCGGTGAATGCGGCAAACATACGGTAGGGCGTCCATGGTTCCTGTGGACCTGGCTTGAGTACTAGGCCAATCTGCATGGGGATGACCGGCATCCAAAGCGTATGAACGCCTGGTGAATTGCTCGGCAGCACCATGCCTAGCACCGGTGACTGCGCCTGATAACTGACCGGCACGCCACGTTGCTCCACGCCAAAACCGCGCTCGAGAATCTCAAGATCGAGTCCGCGCGTAAGAGCATCGAAAATCTGATCCATATTGTTCAACACGAAGTGGTTTTTCTCCATGTTGAACTTGCACATGTGCTCAGGCAGACCAGTGGAAGCAGATTGTTGTCTGGCAAAATCATCGGGCGACTGCTCGCCATCGCCAAGAGGCAGGGTGGAGTTGAGGTATAGGTCTCCAGCCTTTTTCATCATCTCGATAAGATCTTTGATGGGAATCTCACGGAGCAGTTCACGGGCACGAGCGGCCTTGCGCATGTCACGCGCAAGCAGGCCTGGATTGGCTTGGCCTACTTTGGCCAGTACCTCTCCGGTGCGGTGATGAATCACCTCGTCAGTCTCAAGGCTCTCGTATGGTTCGCCCCAGCGTAATACAGGAATGTTCAGCATGCTAAAATGGGTTTATGAATTTTTAGTTTAGTAGACACCCTCCACGATTTTTTTGGTAAGTGCCCCGAAGGGGCGGACTTCGGCTACGCCGTCCCAAGGATACAACTCGATAGGTGGTCGTCGGATAGCCTCGTCGCGCTCGAGGAAGCGCGGCATGAAAAATTCCCGTGTCAAGGTTGTCAGTTCCACGCGGCCCCATTCCTCGTATTCAA
>PBKH01000020.1 GCA_002721375.1 Verrucomicrobiales bacterium | reverse complement strand
CTCCGCCGGTTATTTCAACAATCGGTTAACTGATTTCCGCCCAGCGGTTTATTGGTCTTCGACACACGGAGGTGTCACACCTAAAAGGCGCTTTTTGCGTCCGTAGTTATGCGTGTGTCGAAAGAACATTCTGGTGATGGAAACCGGCTTTCTCCGTTCCGCGGAACGATAGATTGGGCCTGGGCGGAAGCTCAGGCTGAGGCCGAGTTTGAAGCCCAGCGTATTAGGTTGATTCACCGCTTGCATGACCGCGATTACCCTTATCCGCAAGTCATACGAAAACTCGCCAAATTGATCGAAGGCAATTTCGATTGATTTTGCTGCCAGTAAGCAGTATTCCACTTTTGATTTCTTATGAGTTTAAAAGGGAAAACTGCATTGGTGACCGGTGGCGCCCGGGGGATAGGCTTAGCGACGGTGCAACGGTTGTTGCAAGAGGGTGCTTCCTGCATAATTTGGGACTGTGATCAAACGGCAATTGAATTGGCCAAGACTAGGCTGGCCAATTGCGGGGAGGTGACCAGTGACACTGTCGACTTGGCCAAGTCGGATTCGGTTGATTCTGCGGCATGTCAGGCGATTGATCGGCACGGCCACATCGATATCCTTGTCAACAATGCTGGTATCGCTGGCGTAAACAAGATGCTTTGGGAATGTACCCCGGCAGAGTGGCGCAAAGTGATAGACATCGACCTTTACGGGGTGTTCCTTTGTTGCCGAGTTTTTGTGCCGGGAATGCTTGAGTCTGGTTGGGGTCGAATCGTCAATATAGCCTCGATTGCCGGCAAGGAAGGCAACCCGAGCGCATCACACTATAGTGCTGCCAAGGCAGGTGTGATTGGCCTGACCAAGTCACTAGGCAAGGAACTTGCTGAAACAAATATTCGAGTGAACTGTATCACGCCTGCTGTGATCGAGACGGAAATCCTCAAGCAATGTACCCAGGAACATATTGACTATATGGTTTCGAAAATCCCTATGAGACGCGTTGGCCAGGCGGATGAAGTAGCTGCTTTGATCGCGTGGTTATCTTCGAACGAGGTTTCCTTCAGTACTGGGGCCGTATTTGATATCTCCGGTGGCAGGGCAACATATTAAGTATACCGCTAAGACTTCTTACTTTTGTAGCTGGCAACAACACGTTCACTCAGTGCAGTGTCAGGGTCTTCTGCAAATAAGTTATCCAATTCGAATTCCGTCGTTCCAGTGTTTCCCGAGATTAGCTTTAATCCGAAATGTAAATCGCGGAAGTGGTCCTTACAAAAATCAAATACTGATAGAGAAGATTCCCTGGCCATACGTGCTAACTGCTTACGTGCGCTCGTCGTGAAGGTGATCGTTAAATCGTGCTGCTCGGAGAAAGTATCCGCAAATTCTTTCAGTTTCTCATCTACTTCGAATGATTTCTGCTCTGGCGCATTTTCTAATAGTGTTTGCATCACGCTCTTCGGATCATCGACTAGTGCGTCATCAACTGCGAACTCTCGTACGCGCGAACTAGGCAGTTCGAACTTTAGATCACGGAAAACTTTTTCGCATACGGTCATCAAGCCACGCGCGCCGGTTTGTTCATCGATCGCCAGTTCGGCAATGCGACGTAGCCCATTCTCCTCGAAACTAGCGTTGATGCCGTAGGCTGCAAATGATTGCTTATATTGCCGAATGATGCTTCCTTCACTCGTCTTTAGAATCTGCTCGAGGTCATCAACGNTCAATGGATGACAGACTACGCGTACTGGGAGGCGCCCGATGAACTCCGGCTCGAAGCCAAATTTGATAAAGTCGGGCGTTTTAGCGTGCTCCAGAATCTGATCGCTCTTCACATCCTCATTCGAGTTGGCGGCAAAGCCGATGGCAGACTCTTTAAGTCGCCGACCGACAATCTTGTCGAGGTGAGCGAATGCACCGCTGACGACAAAGAGGATGTGGCGTGTGTTGATCGTGTCTCCCTCTTTCTTTCCGCCTCGCATGCCTTCCATCATCGCCTGGATCTGACCAGCCATGTCATGTTGAGAGCGTGCAGGCACTTCGGTTTCCTCCATCAACTTGAGTAGGGTGGTTTGCACACCCTGGCCACTCACATCTCGGCCACCTTGCTGTTCTGATGCCGAGGCGATCTTGTCAATCTCATCGATATAAATGATCCCGTATCTGGCTCGTTCTACATCCCCATCGGCTTGACGCACAAGATCTCGCACAAGATCTTCTACATCGCCACCGACATAACCGGTCTCGGAAAACTTGGTTGCATCAGCCTTAACAAACGGAACGCCAATCAACTCGGCTATGCTACGGATAAGGTACGTTTTACCGACGCCAGTAGGACCAATGAGCATTACGTTTTGCTTTGTGTAATAGCCTTTTTCATCCCCTTCAAACGCCTGNCGAACGGCGTTGTAATGATCGCACAATGCCACACTCAGTACTTTTTTNGCCTCTTCCTGCTGGATAACAAAACGGTCTAGGTGAAGCTTCACATCGCGCGGTTTGTGGGTGAATTTAAAAACCTCTCGTTCTGGTTCGGGCTCTTGCGGCGTGTTCGTCCCGGGTGATGCGGCTCTATCGAATCCAGGTGTGCCAAAACTTTTGAACTGCTTTTGCAGGAACTCTTGCATCTGTTTCTGGAATTCCTCGGGTGATGTGGGGCTGCTCATTGTTTTGTTTTTTNGCGTTGAACTTAAACTCCTTAAGGAAACTAGCACATCCTGGGCTGAATTGAAGGAAAATGACAAACGAGAGGAAACCCCTTACATTGGGGGGCAAGTTATTGGCCAAGCGATGCCGGAGTTTTACGACACACACGCCCATTTGGATTTTCCTAGTTTCCGTGAAGAGGAGGAAATAGTAGTTGGCCGAGCTGCTGATGCCGGGATCTCACGCATCGTCACGATTGGTACGGAGCTTGAGAGCAGTCTTCGGGCGATCGACCTGGCAAAGCGCTTCGAAGGGGTTTTTGCTGCTGTGGGTTGGCATCCAAGCGATTGTCTTGGTGCGCCGGAGGATGTGCGTGCCGATCTCGAGCGATTAGTCAAACACCCGAAGGTGGTGGCCATTGGTGAAATTGGTATTGACCATTATCGTTTGCCCAGTATGAGCGGTGGCTCGGTGAGCGAGGATGAGGCATTCAAGGCCCGGCAGATCACGGTGTTCCGTCAGCAACTCGAGGTGGCTGCTACGCTTGGTTTGAATGTGGTTGTGCATCAGCGCGCGGCATTNGATACATGCTTGGCGATTTTCGAGCCGTTTGCGGATAGGGTGCGCGGCGTGTTCCACTGTTTTGTGAACGAACCGTTGGCTGCTCAGCGCGTTATTGAATTGGGNTCGTTGGTGAGTTTTACNGGTATTTGCACATATAANAATGCTGGTGAAGTTCGCGAGACATTGGCCTCGGTGCCGTTGGATAAGCTGATGTTGGAGACCGATGCGCCGTTCCTTGCGCCTGTTCCGTTTCGGGGCAAACGTTGCGAGCCTGCTCATGTACGCGAGATNAGCCAGATGGTTGCTGAGACGCTAGGNGTAGACTTGGAGNTNTTATCAAAGGCGACATGTGCGACTGCCCGAGCGTTTTTCAGGGGGTTGGATTAGTAAATTTTTACTTAAAAACCGCGTGATTTTTCGGTGAACGGAGTATACTTTGCACCGCCATGTGGATTTATTTGCTCATCAGCCTGATTTTCTTGATCCTTGCAATCGAGTGTTATTTTAAAGGCGGGATTAATGCGCTGGTCACTTTGGTTGGTGTTATTTTGGCGGTCAATTTGTCTTCTTCTTTTGGCCCTTTNGCATTCCAGTGGATGGGNGACAAGTGGTGGCCGCTCGATGCACATCCATTCTGGAATCGTGTNGTACCGATGGTGGCTGGCTTCATTACTCTTGTNGTANTTTTCTCNATCCTCGGCTTGGTGGTGAACATTATGTTGCGTAAACGTTTGGAGGCGCAATGGGAGGATTTCAAGCTGGAAAACTACAAGGCTATGAACCGAAAGTTTGGTCTGTGTGTCGGCTTGATTACGGCATGCGTNTATTCTGTGATGTTGCTAACGCTTATCTATCAGCTGGGCAACTTTACGATGCCTTTCAAAAACGATGAAGATCCGTGGGCTCTAAAAACATTGAATGAGGCACGTGATCAACTCGATAGTACGCCTTTCATCAAGTTGGCGGCCGCCTATGATAAAACGCCCGATTTGCATTATGAAGTTCGCGACACCGTCGTTATGTTCTTGAACAACAGCGCAAGAACCCTTGCGGCGCATATTCGTGCCTATCCTGGTTTTTACGCATTAGCCGAAACAGACGAGATCAAATCCCTACTTGGAACGGGGGAGATTGAAGAGGAGGAGGAAGAAGATCCATATTTGGATCAGGATTCGACTGGCAATGATTATTCGTCCGACGAGTCACTTTACACCATGTGGAAGAAACAGGCTGGGAATCTGTCACTCTCCAAGTTGCTAAGCAATAGTGAAGTGGTTTCCGTAGTCAATACGCGTTATGATGAGCTGATTNCTATCGAACCCAATTCCACGAAGGAAAAGANACTAAAAGCATTCATGGAGGACATCCGCCACTTCTTCAGCACTGACAAAGAAAAGGGGGGCAAGTCGGAGCTCTACGGCCGGGATCTCATTGTCGGTCGTTGGAAATTCGCTCCGAATGTTTCNCTGCGTGAAAACAAAAAAAATCGAACCTCAATCTCGGTGGATGAAATGAGGAACATTCAAGCCACTGTTGGGAAAATGCGNCGCGTTACATTGGAGATCTGGCCAGAGGCAGATCAGAAGCAGATTCGTGTCGACGGCATGTCAGTNGCCGGTGCCTATGAACAGGTTCTAAAAAATCTTNNAGAAGCCTATCAAAAGGCNGTTGATGATGGGGAAGTNGATGATAATGAATTCGGNTATGGTTCTGACTACGGNAGTGGATACAGTCANCCGGTTGGCTTTGAAGAAACGTATNCCAATCAGGATGGNCAAGCGAATGAAAGCCAGGCCAAACTTGAGNAAACAAAAAGGATGCTGGCATGGGTTCAGNCTAAGGATCCAAGCTGGTTGNCNAGAGAGCTAAATCAAAGTATGNTCNGTGGTGATAGCATTCGTATCGGCNCTGGCNAATGGGAGGGTTCCGGCATCTTGTATCANGTCACTGTAAAGCCCATCAAGGTTGACCTAAGCAAGGAAGCCGCATTTCTCAGTGGCAAAGTGGCGGGTGGTTTGCCACTGCGCTCCGGTAAACTTAAGGCAACTATCGTTCTCCCTATCGTCGAGGAGGATAAGAAGAAGAACTTGGCGGGTCGATTACACATCCGATCCGGAAAGGATGTGTTTGTCTTTACCCGTTTCTGAGCCTTAGACAATTTCAAACAAGAAGATGAGGTCTGGCCGACTTCCTTTTACTTGGGTGCGTGAACAGTGTTGGAAGGGGATCGATTGAGAAGCAGAGNTCGGTCAGTTTTTGCAGGCTGAATTCTGAGTCCCGAGCCGGGGTTCATAAGAATCCGAGGTGGTTCNGTTTTCNCTTTATTAAGNGGCAGGCCGCTGCCTGCTAGTTCATCNCGTGCTTGGTCAAGCGGCTGNGGGATGCNTTTTGTTTGCTCAACCGGCGGCANTGNTTTGGTCTCNGCCAGATCGTTGCCCTCCTCGAGGCTGTACAGAACGACCAAGCCAATGATCACGGAGAAGATTGTTGCTGCAGTTCGGAAAGGATCGATTTGGTCATTGAGCCGTTCCCAAAGTGAGGGCTTAGGCGGAGGCTCCTCTANNCGTGTCAATACCTGATCGGAAAAGCGATCAAAAAAACCGTCTTCTGGTTTTTCTTCCTTCTTAGAAGCCAACAGTTTTTGCAGTCTGTTAAATTCTGTTTTGTCTGGTTCGTTCACTGTTTCAAATAGTCGGAGAGGTGCGCCTGAAGTTGCTTGCGTGCGTAGTGCAGTCGAGTACGCACTGTGTTTGTGTTACAGTCCATTATTTCGCCGATTTGCTCGTGAGGCACTCCTTGNACGTCGTGGAGCGTAACCACCAGCCTGTGGTTGGGTGACAATTTTTGCATGGCGCCATTCAAAAATTTCTGCAGTTCGTGCCGGTCAACTGTGCTCTGTGGNGTATCCTTGGAAACGAGGCCTAGAACTTCCTCACCACTATCCCATTCCTCATCCATTTGGTTGATGCTCAGGATCACACGCCGCCGCTTTGAACGAAGGAAGTTAATCGTATTATTAACAGCGATTCGATAAAGCCACGTAAAGAATGCCGAGTCGCCCTTAAAATATTGGATCTTGCGAAATGCCTTAATGAAAGTGTCTTGTGCTATGTCAGCGGCNTCCTCATGGTTTGAGGTCATGTGGTAAATGGTGGCGTAGATACGTTCTTGATAATGCCGAACGAGTGCGTCGCAAGCATCCATATCACCGTTACGGGCGCGGTTTACGTGCTCCTGCTCGTTCCATTCCGGCATGGTCTTTCCAACGTTGGCCGTGGAAATGGTGGAAGGGATTTCCAACATCTGGGTTGACCCGTTATTTAAACAACACCTAGACCCGCTGATTGTTGCGCCAAAAAGCGGGTCAGCTCCAGCAGAGTGTCGCGATGGACGGACTCACTAAGCACCACCAGTGCGTTACGAGCGTCATTGAGATTAGCATTCAGTATGGATTGAGACTGTTCCAATGTATTAAATTCAGACAGCCAACCTCGAAGGATGTTCAATTGGTCTTTGTCCCAGCATTCGATCATTTGTCNCAGCTGTGATACCATTTNCGGCCCGGCTTGCTCGCACAGTAGGATCACAGGCANTGTTGCTTTCCCACCTGCAATGTCGTTGCCGAGCGACTTACCCGCCTCGGCCTCGGAACCGAACAGGTCAAGGCAGTCATCGTAAAGTTGGTAGGCTGTGCCGAGCGACATGCCATACTTGCGCAGCGCTATAGTTTCAGACGCATTGGCTCCCGATAGAGAGCCGCCCAGTTCACAGGCGAGTGNGAACAGCTCGCCNGTCTTCATTTGCAACAATTGGAAATATTCCGCCTGATTCATCGTGAGGTTGCCTTGTTGCTTATTCTGTAGGATTTCTCCCGAACATACCGTTCGTGTGGCGGTGGAGACGGCACGGCAGACATTGGTGGACGGAAACTCCGCAGCTAGTCGCAAGGCGTTTGCGAATAAGCAGTCGCCGACCAGTACGGCTGTGGTGTTGTCCCACTTGCGGGCTAAGGTCGGGCGGTTACGCCGAAGTNTTGCGCCGTCCATGATATCATCGTGAAGTAGCGTGGCTAAGTGCACCATCTCAATAATCACAGCTGCCTTGACTGTCTCATTGTTCCATCCGCCAACACTATTTGCNGCTAACCCTGCAAGTGTTGAGCGAAGTTGTTTTCCTTGGCTGGCTAGCGCGTATTCCGCAAAAGGTGCAATTCCGGTGTCGAATGCCGNAACCTGCGCGTTCAANTGCTGTTGAACCTCCTCTAGGAAAGGAGCCACNATTGCCGCGATTCCTNTCCATTCGGCAGTTGTTTCCTTTGCGATGNGGGANCCCGGAAGCGGTGTAGGCTGGGCTTCAGCAGCAAACATGCTAAGAAAATATTAACGGTTGACCAAGGCCAAGTCAAACGTNTGCAGCTTGCTCAAGTCGANGGTAATGCACGATGTCGAAAGTCTTTGACTTGTATAATATCTCGCCGGCATCAAAGAGAGGTTCGAATTCCGGGAAAAATGTGTCGCCTTCCACCTCGCACTTGACCAGTGTCAGATACAGGTCGGAGCATCGGGAAAGAGCTTGGTTATAAACCTCCGCGCCACCACAAATGAAGATCGTGCGATTAATGAATAACTCTAATTGACCAAGCGCCTCAAGGCTACCAATCGTCCGTACACCATTGACCAACTCGGGGTGGCGTGTGAGTACCACCGTCTCTCGCCCGGGTAGCTGTCTCCCGATCGACTCAAACGTTCTGCGCCCCATCACCAACACTTGTCCCATCGTTGTTTCCTTGAACCATTTGAAGTCATCCGGAAGATGCCAAGGGATTCTATTGTCGTGACCTATTACCCGATTGAGCGACATTGCGGCAATGGCTTTGAAAGGCAAGTAGGGCATCGCTCAAACAGAGATTGGTGCCTTGATCGAAGGGTGTGGATCGTAGTTTTGAAGCTCGAAGTCCTCAAAACGGAACGCGTGTATGTCCTTTATCTTTGGATTGATTGCCATTTTTGGCAACGGTTTTGGATTGCGTTCCAGTTGCAGTTTGGCCTGATCGATGTGGTTCGAGTAAAGGTGCAGATCNCCGAACGTGTGGATGAAGTCTCCNGGGGTTAGATCGCATACTTGAGCGACCATCAGCAGTAGAAGCGAGTANGACGCAATATTAAAAGGTACACCGAGAAACAGATCAGCGCTGCGCTGGTATAACTGGCAGCTGAGTATCCCATCGCACACGTTGAATTGCACTAGTGCATGGCATGGCGTCAGTGCCATCTGGTTCAGTTCGCCGACGTTCCACGCGCTTACAATGTGCCGTCGACTGTCCGGATCATTCTTTAACCCGTCAATCAGCCGGTCAACCTGATTGACTGAGTCACCATCTGTCGTTCGCCAGTCGCACCATTGCGCCCCGTACACTCGTCCGAGATCGCCGTTCTCGTCGGCCCACTCATCCCAAATCGTCACGCCGTTTTCATTAAGATACTTGATATTGGTGTCGCCCTTTAGGAACCACAATAGTTCGTGGATAATCGAGCGCAGGTGTAATTTCTTCGTTGTGAGTAATGGGAAAGTGTCACCTACCGGGAATCTTGCCTGAGCTCCGAAAACCGACAATGTTCCTGTGCCGGTTCTATCCCCTTTGGTCCGGCCTTCGGTCAACACCTTCCTCAATAAATCAAGATACCTAACCATCCAAGCNAGGAATGTAACCATTTCCGTTCACTTGGTCGAGAACGAGCGTTATTCGAGAGCGCCGAGTACGGCTTGGGCGGCTCGGTTTNCGGCACCGGGTTGGCCAAGCTGATTGGCTACACGGTCGAGACCGTTTAGAATTCGTGCACGTTCGCTTTTATCCATCAGCAGGCGAATGCTAGCCTTTGCTAGATTGCCTGCATTNGCATTTGACTGAATAAACTCGGGAAACAGTTCCTCGGCGGCAAGCAGGTTAGGCATTGCGAGGTACGGAACCTTCAACAACNCCTTGNCCAATAAATGGGTCATTGGACTGGTCTTGTAGAGCACGACGGTGGGGACTTGGAACCAGGCGCACTCCATTGTGATCGTTCCAGAAGAGGCGATGGCGAGGCTTGCTTGGTCAAGTGCCTTAGCTAAGCCACCAACCTTCAAGTTGATTTCGGTGTCGGTCGAGATGTGTTGCTTGGCCAAGACTAGCATTTCATTGCTGGGCAACACCATGCTGAGGCGAATTTTTATTTTTTTCGAGACGATTTTAGCTGCGTCGAGCATCACTGGAAGGTGCTTTTGGATCTCACGTCGTCGGCTGCCTGGCAGCAGGAGCACAGTCGGCTGCTCAGTGAACAAGTCAGGGTTAAGCGGTAAGTTTTTTTTGTCTTGTTTGGTCAATGGATAACGATCTACTAGTGGATGGCCGACGAATTTAACCGAGAATGCTGGCNCCCGCTCTGCATACCAATCTTTTTCGAATGGGAATATGGAGAGCATTAGGTCGATGTCCTTCGCAATCTGTTTTATTCGTCCTTCTTTCCAAGCCCAGAGCTGCGGCGACACGTAGCATACGATTTTAGGTTGCCACCCTCCGAACGCACCGTCACCATGAGTATTGTAACGGCGAATCGCCTTCGCGAATCTCAGGTTAAAGCCGGGATAGTCGATCAACACGATGGCGTCAGGCTCGCGGCGAGTAGCTAGTTCGAATAGCTGTCGAAAAAGCCGTCGAAATTTGAAGTAGTTTTTGAGAACCTCCCAGATCCCTACAACAGCATGCTCGCTCAGGTCGAACTCTGATCGTAGCGCGGCGGCTTCCATTTTCGGACCGCCTGCTCCGATGAAATTAATATTTTCGCCTTTGGTTTGTTGGCGGATTGATTCTATTAACTCTGCACCAAGAGTGTCGCCGCTGGCCTCGCCGGCGATCATCAAGATCGTTCTAAATCCTTCACTCATGCGCTCTCTCCGTATGCGGCCACAGGCTCCGGCAACTCGCGGGCAATTTCCTTTATTCGATAGCCGAACCCTGGACCGATGAGAGAGCTTATACAGATCTGTCCGGCACGCCGTCTGTAAATTTCGGGATGGATCATCGCCTCGGCCGATGATGCCTTAGGATAAAACTGCATGCTATTGGTTTCCACGCCCATGATCGTGCCGGCCCGAGCGGCCAATTGTAAGTGCGGAATTTGCGCTAGCATTGGGTTNGTCAGGTCTTGAACCATCATCGTCATGCCGTGCGCCTTGGCCCAGCAGGCGCTTAATATGGCGCCAGTTTGTGTCTTGCAGGTCTTTAGCGCGACACCGCTCCAGCCCAGTTCTCGTCCGAGGCGTATCAACTTCCAATCATGGGCGCTCTCGTCGAGAAATAGTGGTTTACGGGCTGAGACACTGTGCACGTCAATTCGGTTTGTCTCAATTTCGTAGGGGAACGGTTGTTCGACGTAAAGGATCATGCCATATATGCGAGGGTGCTCCGCAACGAGTCGATCGAGGATGTCGTTGACATACATTGGATCGGTAACGGTGCAGTTGAAGTCCGTCGTCAACCAAAGCACTTTGTTTTCTATNGCGATATTGCCGACTTTAACAAGTCGCGCATAATCCCAAGTGTTGTCNTTGCCACGCAGCTTGATCTTAAGACANGTGAGGCCGTCGGCGCGAATCCAGTCGGCGAGCAAAACCGGATAACCGTCTTCCGGTTCGTCGCCGGTCAATTCACTTTCATCGACTGGATCGAGTCCGCCGATAAGATGCCAAGCTGGAAGGAAAGATGGCGGATTTGGGTCTAGAAANTCATCTGGGAATCGGCCAGCAAACTCGACGGCAGAGCCATTGGCTGCTCCAAGAAATTGGTCTAGGTCACGGCTCAAAAAATCGGAAGAGTAGGTATCGTAGGTCGGCCGGCCAAGAGCATTGCCAATTGCATCATGTAGGGCGATGTCAAACAGGGAGCAGCATACCAGTGCAGCTAGCCAAGGCATCGGTTCGCAGGCGGGGCTGTCTGCATTGAATGTGTCGAGTAGTCTAGGCAATTCGGTTTGCTGAAANTCGTGGCCTAATTCGAGCGGATGACCAAGCACGTCGAACTCTGCCCACGCTTTGGCCAACCAGATGCAGAACTGCTTCAGAGCTTCGTGTCGTGGCTTGTAGGGCAGGGAACTTGGCCATACCCATTGCACGCTCAGCGGTGTTTCACCCCAGCCAATGGCGTTGNCCCCGTTGGCCAATCGGACGGTGAGCCGTACTCGGGCACAAGTGACGTGAGTGAGGGTTTCTGGGCCAAACTTGAGAGGTACACGGGTCTCGACCGGCAGAAAAAACAACTCTGCAGCGGCAGCGCGGATGTCCGTTGATTTCGCCATCAATGGCGGTTTCGGCCTTTGCCGGATCTTGGTTTTTCGCTTTCTTCTGTTTTTTTTGATTTATCCTGCCAGAGAATCCCCCAAAGGCCGTTTTTATTGAGTTTGGTGCTAACCTCGACAAGATTGCTTGAGAGGAAGGAGAGATTGCTGGCTAATTTCTCGTCGCTAAATAGCTTGCCGGCGAGACCTTCCCCTCGTTCAGCGGCGGTAGCGAGGTTGCGTAGCGACTCAGTGGTTTGTCGGATATTATCCAGCGACTCGCTGATTATAGTGCGGTTGGTGGCAACAAGGTTTTGCATGTCCCCGCCGGCGGACTTCAGTTGCTCTGAGAAGGAGACGACATTACTGACAGCATCTTGGATGGGCGGCGTATTGGTAGTAATAAGGCGGTCAACACTTGCGATAGTGTTATTTGCCCGGGCGGAAATTTCGCGCAGGTTGCTTAATCCGGTGGCTAGGTTGGTAAGGGTTCGATCGTCGAGTAGTTTTTTGTCAATACGTTCCACGATATTAGTAATTTGCGAGGCGACAATCTTTAGTTCGTCCATAAGATCGGTTGCCGATCGGGCAGTTCGAACGAGGTCGAAAGATTCCTCACACGCAACTTTGGAACCGTCAGCGAGCGGTGGCATCTTGTTTGCACCAGGTATAACGCTAATGTATTTGTCTCCGAGAAATCCGGCTGTCTCAATGAAGAATTTGGCGTCGCCTCGGATTTTGTATTCGGCCTTGATCTTAACATCGAGAGTCACAATACCGGCATCGGTGTTTAAGTGAATCGCGCTAACTTTGCCAACCGGTACGCCGGCCATCATCACAACCGAGCTTCTCTTTAAGCCGTCGACATTTCGGGTTGTAAGATGCAGCATAGTTGTCTCTGTAAAGGGGTTGGTGCCCTTAGAGAAGTTGATGACCAGCATTGCAGCCAACGATAGGGTGATAATCAGGAACAGACCGACCTTCCATTCTGTTTTTGCTTTCATGGCTAGAATTCCAGATCCTTGGGATCAGCAATCCCGTTGACAAACTTGTGAACCACCGGATCAGTGGATTTGAAAATTTCTTCCGGTACGTCGTTGGCATGGATGACGCCATTGTGTAGCATCATCACACGATTCCCGACGCGGCGCATACTGCGGGTATCGTGTGTAACGACGATTGATGTGCAGTTTAGCTGGTCTCGCATTTTCACGACTAGCTGGTCGATGCTATCGGCCACGACCGGGTCCAGACCGGTGGTCGGTTCGTCGTACAGGATGATCTCTGGTTTGTAAACGATCGCCCGGGCAAGACCAACGCGTTTTTTCATTCCGCCAGACAATTCCGCCGGTTTCTTGGCCTGTGTGCCGCTAAGGTCTACTAGTTCGAGGGCTTCAGCAACGATTTCCCTGATGGCTGACGGAGACATTGTTTGCTCGCGTTCAAGCAAAAAACCGACATTCTCCTCTACGGTCAGCGAGTCAAACAGGGCTGCGCCCTGAAAGAGCATCCCGAATTTACGTCGTACCTTGATGAGCTCGCGTTCTGGGAGCCCGACGATGCTTTGACCATTAATTTTAACGTCGCCCGAATCCGAACTTACGAGGCCTATAATGTGTCGTAGTAGTACGCTCTTGCCGCAACCACTGCCACCGATGATGACCACCGACTCGCCTTCTTCGATCCGTAGATCTACTCCGCGCAGTACATGCTGCTGACCGAAGTGCTTGTGAAGTTGGATGACTTCGATCATTCTTGATAAATCAAGAGTTTATTTAAAATGAGAGTCACGAAGAAGTTGGAGACAAGGATGCAGATGGAAGCAGAAACTACTGCCTCAGTGGTGGCTCGCCCCACGCCTTCGGCGCCCTGGCCACAGTGCATACCCTTATGGCAGGCGATGGTGGCGATTATGCCTGCGAAAATGAACGCCTTGATCAGCCCCATCCAGATGTCCGCCGACCAAGTGTAGAATACCATGTTGTTCCAGAGAAAGACAGGATCCAGCCCGAGTAGGAATACTGCTACGGACATTCCGGATACGAGACTGATGGCAATGGCCTCCGCGGTGAGCAAAGGCAGGGAAATAAACATGCCTAGCAATCGTGGTGCGACGAGGTAGTCGACAGGGCTAGTGGCCAGTGTGCGAAGGGCATCTATTTGCTCAGTTACCTTCATTGTGCCGAGCTGGGCAGCCATTGCTGCGCCAACGCGGCCGGCGATCATCAGGCTTGTTAATACTGCACCTAGTTCCCTTGCCATGGCGACGCTAACAACCGACATTACGGCGTTGTCCATCTTTACTTTGTGGAATTGAATGTAGAATTGTGCACACATCACCATGCCGGTGAATGCGCCTGTAAGCAGGACAACTGACTGTGACTTGACGCCAATGAAGTGGATTTGATCCAAAAGATCCCGCATGCGGAAGCGCATGGCGGCAATGGATCGAAAAGCTTCGAAGAATAGCACAGTTGTACGACCCACATTGGCGAGCGCATCCTTGAGCGGGTTGTCGGAGGAGCGGCCCATGAAAACTTAGGCGAGTTGTAACAATCTATCTTGGCGGTGGCTAGTCTGCAATTCGCCGCGTCGCTTGGCCAAGTAGGGAGGTGTACCTAACCAGAGACCTTGGTGTCGCTGTCCTTAGCGTTCGCTTGTTTTTGATTGAAGACCAGCCTGCCGTCATTGGCTGAGATGATGATGGTTCCACCTTCACGCAAGTCACCCCGAATGATTTCCTCTGCCATTGGGTCCTCCAAGTATTTCTCGACGGACCTGCGCATGGGGCGAGCGCCATAGGTGGGATCGTGGCCTTTTTCAAGCAGTAGTTCGCGTGCACTTTCGTCCAATTTGAAGTGGATGTCACGCTGAGCCAGACGCGTCTCTACTTTAGCAAGTTCGAGGTCAAGGATTAGCGTCAGATCCTCACGGCCTAGGGAGCGGAATACAACAATGTCATCAAAGCGATTAAGGAATTCAGGCCGGAACACTTTCTTGGCCTCCTCGGTAAGGTTTTCCTTCATTCGCTCGTAGTCCTGTTCCTCATCAGGGGTGCTAAAACCCATGGTGGCACCCTTTTTAAGCCGGTCGGCACCGACGTTGGAGGTGAGCAGGATGATAGTGTTGCGAAAATCTACTTGGCGGCCGAAGCTGTCTGTTAACTTACCTTCCTCAAGAATCTGGAGGAGCATGTTCATAACGTCGGGGTGAGCTTTCTCGACTTCATCGAACAACACAANAGAGTATGGGTTTTGCCNTACTTTTTCAGTCAATTGACCNCCTTCCTCGTAGCCGACGTAGCCCGGAGGCGAGCCGACCAAGCGGGAAACATTGAACTTCTCCATGTACTCAGACATGTCGAGTTGCACCAAGGACTTGCTGTCTCCAAACATGTTTACGGCTAGGCTTTTGGCCAGTAGCGTTTTGCCGACTCCGGTTGGGCCGAGCATCATGAAAGCGCCGATTGGTCGCGCTGGATCCTTGAGGTCNGCNCGGCTGCGGCGCAATGCNTTGCAAAGTGTCTCGACGGCNAGGGTCTGGCCGATGACAATCTTTGAGATTTCTTTCTCCATTGAGAGTAGTTTTTGCACATCGCCCTGTTCCATCCGCTTCAGCGGGATACCTGTCCATTTTGCAACGACATGCATAATGTCGTCTTCGTTCACCTTGACGCGTGCGTCTTCGTTNTTTTTTTTCCACTCGTCGAGTGNGGTCTCGAGTTTTTCTTTAGCCTTCTTCTCTTCGTCTCTCATGGAAGCAGCATCTTCGAATTTTTGATCCTTGATAGCCTTTTCCTTCTTGGTGCGTGTTACTTCAATCGCGGTCTCGAGATTCTTTACCTCAGGAGGACGAGTCATGGCCTTTATACGTGCNCGAGCACCGGCCTCGTCCATAATGTCGATAGCCTTATCCGGGAGGAAACGGCCAGTAATGTATCGGTCTGAAAGTTTAACGGCGGCAGTGACAGCCTCGTCGGTCAAATCCATCTTGTGGTGTTCCTCGTAGCGCGGGCGCAGTCCCTTGAGGATGTCGATGGCGTCGTCAAGGGATGGCGGCTCGACCTTAACGCACTGAAAACGTCNTTCTAAGGCGGCGTCTTTTTCGATGTATTTACGGTATTCGTTAAGNGTGGTGGCNCCGATACATTGCAATTCGCCACGGCTCAAAGCNGGCTTAATTATGTTGGATGCGTCCATGGTTCCTTCAGCGGAGCCCGCCCCTACGATAGTATGCAACTCGTCGATGAACAGGATGACGTTTTTAGCCCGGCGGATTTCGTCCATCACTGCCTTGATGCGTTCCTCAAACTGTCCGCGGTACTTGGTGCCTGCGACCATCAGTGCGAGGTCGAGAGTGATTACACGTTTGTCGCGTAGGATTTCCGGAACATTGCCTTTGGTTACCTCCTGCGCTAGTCCCTCGACAATGGCGGTTTTGCCAACACCGGCCTCGCCAAGTAGTACGGGATTNTTCTTAGTACGACGACAGAGAATCTGGATGACNCTCTCGATCTCTTCTGCTCGGCCGATNACCGGGTCCATTTCGCCCTTGCCAGCGATTTCAGTTAGGTCGCGGCCAAATGCCTTAAGCGCAGGTGTTTTAACTTGTTTCTTGTTGCCGCCTGAATCTTCTTCATCCATGCCGGCGGCGACGCTGTCGTCATTCTCAAAATTGGGATCCAACTCTTGCAGGATTTCTTGCCGACACTGGTNGATATCGATGTCGAGATTCTTTAGTACACGCGCTGCAACGCCTTCGCCTTCGCGCAATAGGCCCAGCAAAATATGTTCAGTACCAACGTAGGTGTGGTGTAACGCTTTTGCTTCTTTTTTGGACAACTCGAGCACTTTTTTAACTCTGGGCGTGTACGGAATATTACCGGCCAATTTCTGATCAGGNCCAGTGCCAACCTGTTTTTCGACTTCCAGTCTTACGGTTTCTAGATCGAGCCCCATTTTTTGTAGAACGTTAACGGCGACCCCTTGGCCGAGATTAATCAGTCCAAGTAGCAAATGTTCAGTGCCCACAAAGCTGTGGTTGAACCGGTCGGCTTCTTTCCGNGCTAGTGCCAGCACCTGCTGGGCTCGCGGGGTGAAATTGTTCATTGATTCGTCACTCATAAAAAAAAACCAAAAACTTTTGGTTACTTTGAAGGTTCCAAATTGTTTTGTCGAGCTTCGTAATGGCCTTGGTTGCGCTTGGCCAAGTGATTAGATTATTTAACATTTAACTATTTTTTTGGGTATCTTCGTTCGGGGTCTCTGGTCNGTTAATTTTCCTTAGACGGTCCCGCAGTAGGTTGGCNCTGAGAATGTCCCGCTTTTCGGCGGAGAGCTTGCTTGTCTGAGATTTCTGTAGGTGTGCAGGCTGCGTGATGATGAATAACTCTTCAGTCAATGACGATCGGCTACCTTGAAAGATGCCCATGTCAATGCCCAGACGGAACAGGGAAAGTAGGTTCATCGTCTCTTTGGAGGAGATACTGTGTGAGTTGGCTAAGATGCCGTAGGCGCGCCCTATGTGATTAAAAACCACCTTTGGCTTGTTCTCTAGGAGTTTGCTCCGGGCGTTCTCTTCGTGGTCTATAATTTGCAGCAGCACCTTGTTGAGTCGTTCGACTATGTCCGACTCCGTTTCTCCGAGGGTCATTTGGTTCGAAACCTGAAAGACATTGCCGAGCGCCTCTGTTCCTTCACCATGTAGTCCTCTTACGGCTAAGCCTAGCTTGTTAACTGCCTGTATGATCTGATTAATTTGCTCTGCCAACACCAGTCCAGGTAGGTGAAGCATAGCGCTCACGCGGATACCGGTGCCAAGATTTGTGGGGCAGGCAGTCAGGTATCCGCGGCGTTTGCAAAAGGCAAAGTCGAGGACTGACTCCAGTGCGGTGTCAAAACGATCGATGATTTGCCAAGCATGATCTACCTGCAGTCCGGGTAACAGAGCTTGCATGCGTAGGTGATCTTCCTCATTGATCATTACACACAGAATCTCATCGCCACTAAGTGCCATCCCACTACCCGCCGACTTGGCTGCATGCTCTCGGCTGATGAAGTGGCGCTCGACCAGGATCTGCTTGTCCAGAGTGTTTAAATCTTCCATGCCGGTGTGGAAGCCGTTCTGCATTGGTTCCACTCCTATTACGCTATCTCGAATTTGTTTGAACACATCGCTGCAGACTGATTTTTCAGCCCATCCTGGAAATGGGGTGTCGGCGAGGTTGCGCGCCAAGCGAACTCGACTAGAGAGGACGATTTTGTTGGATGGTCCCTTACGTCCTGCTGCCTCTGCCGGCTCGGATAGGATGTCTTGAATCTTCATTGATCAGTCCTCCTTGGTTTCCGCGAATTCTGACTTAATTCTTGAGATCTCATCACGCAGCTTAGCTGCTTTTTCGTAATCCTCCTTAGACACGGCTTTATCAAGTTTGCTTTTAAGGGAGTGGAGCCGGTCTACATACACCTTTGTTTGCTGCCAGACCGCTGGTGCTTTGCCGGTGTGGCGCGTGCCTTTGTGCATGCTCTTAAGAAGGCCTTCGACTCCTTCCGAGAAATGGTCGTAACAGTCCGGGCATCCAAGACGTCCTGTTTTTTTGAAGTCACCCTGGCTAAAGCCACACTTGGGGCATTTCTCTTTTGTTGATTCAGACTCCTCCATTTCCTGGGAGGCTCCAAGTCCGAGCAATAGGTCGGCCAGCGAGAATCCTGCTGGATCGTCAACCCCCTTGGCCTTAGAGCAGTCCTCGCAAAGGTCGATCTTTTTAGTCTTGCCTTCGACCATTTGGGTCAGGTGAACCGTCGCTTCCTTTTCCTTGCAAATATCGCACAGCATTCGTCCGGACAATTATTGGTTTTATACCATTGAGTGGATGTTTTTAACCACGCAACAACACTTATGTAAACATAGCATAAAACCTGCCAGAATAAAAGGCTGAAGCTCGTCTGATCGCCTGTTTTTTTGGTAGATTGGTGTTACCGGCGAGTCAGCGCCTGCCAATCGGTTCTCCGGATACCTTGGTTAGTTCTTGGTAGGCTTTGACCAGTTTCTTGGTGATTGGTCCTGGTCTTCCGTTGCCAATAACGCGCTGGTCGATCTTTACCACTGGTACGATCTCTGCGCCGGTACCAGTTAGGAAACATTCGTCCGCATTGTATAGGTCGTATCTGGTCATATTTGGCTCTGCGGTGGGTATGCCGAAATCTGCGACAAGGTCTATAGCAGTTCCGCGTGTGATGCCGTGTAGTGCTCCAGAAGAGAGCGGCGGGGTGAACATACGCCCATCATTTAGGATGAAAATGTTGTCACCGGTGCACTCAGCCACGTAACCTTCAGCGTTGAGCATAACCGCTTCCTCGTATCCGGCGGTGTTTGCCTCAATTTTGGCCAGTATATTGTTTAGGTAGTTGAGCGATTTGATCGCAGGATTCACTGCATTGTGATGATTGCGAGTGGTTGCTACCGTTAAAATCTCCATGCCTTTTTTGTATAAGCTCGGTGGGTAGAGTTGGATTTTTCCGGCAATGATAATAACCTGAGGATCGGAGCAACGGTTAGGATTTAAGCCAAGTGTGCCGCGGCCCCTTGTTACAACCAGTCTGATGTAGCCATCGTTGAGTTTGTTGCGGCGGCATGTCTCGAGCGTGGCCTCCATCAGACCCGCATGCGACATCGGCAGGTCGAGCATGATAGCTTTGGCGGAGTAGAACAATCGGTCGATATGTTCCTTCAGCTTGAACACGCGGCCGTGATAGGCGCGGATGCCCTCAAACACGCCGTCGCCGTAAAGCAGCCCATGGTCGAACACTGACACTTTAGCGTTCTGCTCACTGTAAAACTTACCGTTGATGTAAACCTTCATTCCCAAAAGAGGGCCGAAACCTACGGGAACCCACCCCCGCTTGGCAAGGCGGACGGGAAGCTAGTCATTGCCCGTTGAGTTTTGCTTTCAAGCGTTTAATCAAGAGGCTACGATTTTCTAACTGTTTCTGTGAACACGCCACAGCACACCCGTCGCCTTGCTGCTATCGTCTTCACCGATATCGTTGGCTTCTCCAATCTGACGGAGGGCGACGAGGTTAAGGCTCTTGATTTACTAGCCATGCAGAAACAGATCCTGCAGCCAATCGTGCAGGATTTTGGCGGTCAATGGCTCAAGGAGATGGGGGACGGTTTGCTTCTTAGCTTCCCCAGTTCACACGATGCGGTGCGCTGCGCAATCCAAATACAAAAGGCAGTCCTTGGGATCGCGGATTTAGTGCTGCGTATCGGGGTGCATCAGGGCGATGTGGTGCAGACCGAAACCGACGTGCTCGGTAGTGGCGTGAACATCGCATCGCGTATCGAGACCGTGGCACCACCAGGCGGCATCGCGGTGTCCGACAAGGTCCAGCGCGATATTGCACAAAACCCAGACCTGACCACACAGAGCATAGGCTTCCCCAAGTTCAAGGGGATTGATGACGCGTTTGAGGTGTATTGTGTAACCAGCGCCGGTCTCCCAGTAGGAACAAGCCATGGCAAGGTTGTGTTGCCCGAGCGCTTCGCCAAGCGTAAATCGTTTAAGTTTTCTTTTGTTTTATTAGTCGTACTTGCGTCGGCAGCCGTGTTTTTATTCTTGTCAAGTAGAGGCATAGACCTGAGCGCCATCCCGTCGAAGTCGATAGCCGTTCTACCGTTCGACAACTTTGCCAAGGGGGAGGTAGAGGAAAACTTCGCTGATGGGTTGACGGAAGTCATCACCGCCACACTATCGAAGATTAGTGAGTTGAAAGTTATCAGTCGTACGTCAGTCATGCGATACAAGGGCGACAACCGACCAACGTCGCCAGAAATCGCCGCCAGGCTCAATGTTGCCCATGTACTCGAGGGCTCGGTGCAGCGCGCCGGAGAGCAGGTGCGCATTGTTGTGCAGTTGATTGATGCACGTGAGGATCGACATCTATGGTCGGAGACGTTCGACGGAAAGTTCAGCGAGGTGTTTGGCGTACAGACACGCGTAGCGACGAACGTGGCTGATTACCTCGAGGCCAGTCTAACGCAGCAGGAACAGGCTCGGATTGCTCGTAAGCCGACGCATAACATGAAGGCGTACGAGCATTACCTCGTGCTGCTTCAGCGTGGTATCGTGCAGATTGCCAAGCGCGAACTGGACACCAATCTCGTTCTTGCAGAGAAGATAGTGCAACTCGATGAACAGTTCGCGGAAGCACACGCGATTATTGCACTATGTCATTTGGGTTATTATTGGTCCGGGATTGAACGAACTGAAGCACGGTTGACTTTGGCTAGGGAGAGTGTGGCTAAAGCGGTCGGATTGGCTCCGGAGGCTCCACTGGTTCACACGGCCAAGGGCTATCTGCACTACTGGGGGCTCAGCGAGTTTGATAAGGCGTTGGAAGAGTTCACTTTAGCTCGAAAAATGGAGCCAGGCGCTTCGCAGCATATCGAGGATATGGCGTGGGTGCAGCGTGCTAAGGGCAACCTTCCGCTTGCATTCTCCAGCATGAGCAAGGCACTGGAACTGAACCCGCAATCCGACTTGATTTTGCGTGAGATGGCATTCACGCACATCGTCGCAAAGAACTATGACCAAGCCATCGAGATTCTGGATCGCGCTATTCTCCTTAACGATTCGGCTGATTACTACGGTCTAAAGATCGACGCCATCTGGGCACGCGATGGCGATCCCGAATCCGCCATTACTTTCCTTAAGGAGGCGCAGAGGATTGTAGGTCGGGATAAATTCCTTATCCATGAACACCGTTTAGAGTTGGCGCGTGGTAACCATGAAGCGTCGCTTGAGGCGGTCGAGTTAATCAGGCAGGATCCTTATCTTTCGCAGAACCGGGTTATTCCCAAAGCTTTGGCGCGAGCGTTTGTTTTCGAGAGGATGGGAGAGGCGGAGAAAATGAAAACTGAACTCGAGTCAGGTCTCGAAATACTAAAGAGCATGGCGGAAAAAAACCCGATTGACCCTCGCGTGCAGATGAATATGGGGTTGATATATGCCATGCTGGGTGATTCGGAACAGGCGCTCATGCGAGGGCGGCAGGCAACTGCGCTTTATCCGCTTATCAAAAATGCCGTCAACTCCCAGCGGATTCACATTCAAATGGGCCTCATTTATCTGAAGCTTGGTCAAGTGGAGAAATGCATCGAGGTTTTGCAAACCCTCAAGGACAAACCGCTTGGCATGGAGGTTGGAGAGTTGAAAACGGATATTGACTGGGATCCTGTGAGGGAACACGGCGCCTTCGAGTTTATCGTTCGTTAAAAAAACTTAAACTGCGTTTCGGTGAATAATTTGGTCTGTGATTGGACTTTCGATTGGCTTAATATTTTCTGGTGCCCGGCGATTATTATCAATTGCTAGATGCCACCATTAGCCACCTAGAATCACTTCGACAGCGGGGCGTGCGATATGTCGATATTTCGTCGGAGTCGCTTTCCAGTTTGGCTAAGTCGGCTAAGCAAAAAAACTCTGCCTCTTTGGTCGCCCAAGCCGCCATAAAAGCGGCAACACAGCCCTCCAACGAGCCGAGCATTTACGATTCACCTCAGCTTTCTTGCGACGAAAAGGAATCCGCCATGGCGAAATTGAGCGAGGAAATTTTGTCTATTGATAAAAGCCCAGAATTATTAGCATCTAAAGCAAATCTTGTGTTTGGGACCGGGAAATTAGATGCAGAATTGATGTTTATTGGGGAAGCCCCAGGGGCAGATGAAGATCAAGCTGGAGTTCCTTTTGTTGGCAAGGCCGGTCAGTTGCTTACCAAGATAATAAATGCTGCTAATCTTGATCGCGAAACAGTTTATATTGCAAACATACTCAAATATCGTCCTGATACTCCTGGTCAGGCGTTTGGTAATAGAAAACCAAGGCCAGACGAGATAAAATTTTGGTTTCCGTATCTAAGAAGGCAAATTGAAATCATCCAGCCGAGGGTGATTGTTGCCCTGGGTGCGACAGCCGTCGAGGGATTGCTGGGCAGCACGCCGACTGGGATCACTCGTTTGCGTGGCAATTGGCGGTTGTACCGAGGTGTGCCGGTGATGCCGACATTCCATCCGTCGTATTTGTTGCGTAATCAGTCGTGGTCGGTAAAGCGGCAGGTCTGGGAGGATATGCTGCAGGTCATGGAACGCCTCAAAATGCCGATCAGCGAAAAACAACGCGGCTACTTTTTACGGAGTTAACTCTTGAAAAAACAAACGCAGCCGGCGTCCTTTGAAGAGCAAACCGGCTGCGGGTTAGTACTTTTTCAGTATTTCCAATTCAGGCTTTTGCCCGAGTGTTACAAGGAGAGGGACTCCTCGTTGATTCGATTAATCGAATCAAGTTGTGGGGCTTTTAAATTGCCCCGGTCGGCATTCGCCAGATCCAAGATGCTATCCAGATCTTCACGNACCGTCACCCGACCCCATCGAGTCTGGATCACGGATTTGCCACCTACCGGTTCAACGGAGATGACAGTGTCGAGGTTGAATAGCACGTTGGTATCCTCTTCGGCATAACCGTTTGGCGAAGCCTGTGTCAGTTTAACGAAGTGTGCCATTTTCAGTTTTCTTTTGTTTCTTGCCGAATGAGTTTCACCCGACAACACGAACATTAATGCACAACACAGCCAGCTCTGCAAGTGGAATCGACTTTGTGAGTATTTTGTGACCTTGGCCGAACATTCAATACAGTCCGTTTTAATCGAAACAATTTAGTGCCCCCTTTTTCTTTATTAGACTCAATAAGAAATCACTGAATTTGGGACGAGATGCAAATGGGTAAAAGCGATCATTTAGTATGCGCTTCTTCTAGAGTCCGACGATTTGGGTGGCTTCTAATATAAAGC
>PBKH01000019.1 GCA_002721375.1 Verrucomicrobiales bacterium | reverse complement strand
GAAGATTCACAACCTGATAGAGCCTTTTAATGTGGCCGGGTTGGCCGATCCAGCTAAGCGCAACTGGTATCCGGTTGTCATTGATGATTTGTTCGCGGCGGCTGCTAAGCTCGGCTCAAGCGAGGACACGATTCGTGAGATGCTTCTGCGGGAAAAGTTGATATAGTTCGCGTGGCTATGACGTGGTTGATGGTAGCAATAGGTGGCGCGTTAGGTAGTATGGGGAGGTTTGGGCTTGGCCATGCGCTAGCGAGGTTTGATACCTTTCCGTATGGGACGTTTCTGGCGAATGTACTTGGTTCGTTGGCCATTGGTTTCTGTGCAGGTTTACTCAATGCTGAGCAGCGTCATCGTCCTGCCGGGCTGTTCTTGATGACCGGGATCTGTGGTGGCTTCACAACATTCTCCACATTCAGCCTACAAACTATGGAATTGTTAGAGAAGCATGCTTGGATCAAAGCCGGCGGCAATATATTGCTGACAGTTGCCTTTTGTCTGTTTGGTACATGGCTTGGCTTTTTGTCCGGTCAAGCACTTCGTAAAGCCGTTTGAACTGGGGGTTTTCGTGAAGATTCGACAGTAAGGATAGTTTAGTTTACGGTGTCCTCGATTGAATGCCAAAGAGAACTGATATCAACACGGTTCTAATAATCGGCGCCGGTCCGATTATCATCGGTCAGGCTTGTGAGTTTGACTACTCCGGAACTCAAGCTTGTAAAGCTCTCAGGGAGGAGGGCTATTGCGTTGTGCTCGTCAACTCCAACCCTGCTACAATCATGACTGATCCGGAGTTCGCCGACCGCACATATATTGAGCCGATAACACCCGAATGTGTTGAAAAAATCATTATCCGTGAACTTGATATAATCCAGCAAAACGGGACTGAGGGGAAACTAGTTCTGCTACCGACCCTTGGTGGACAGACGGCGCTTAACACCGCGATGTCGCTGCACCGAAGTGGGTTCCTAGAACGTTTCAACATCGAAATGATCGGTGCCAACGCCGATGCCATCGAACGAGGTGAGGATCGGCAGTTATTTAAGGATGCGATGATCCGTATCGGTCTCGACGTGCCGGCCAGTGGCGTGGCGCATACGATTGATGAGGCGCTTGAGATCGCCAACAAAATCGGCAAATTCCCACTCATTATCCGGCCCGCCTACACGCTTGGCGGAACTGGCGGTGGTATCGCGTACAACCGAGAAGAATACGAGGAGATGATTAAGCATGGCCTTGATCTTTCGCCCGTTACTGAGGTGCTTGTTGAAGAGTCGTTACTTGGTTGGAAGGAATTTGAGATGGAAGTGATGCGGGACCGCGCTGATAACTGTGTCATCATTTGTTCGATTGAGAACTTTGATCCGATGGGTGTGCATACCGGCGACTCAATCACCGTGGCTCCGACGCAGACGCTCACAGACAAGGAGTATCAGATCATGCGCGACGCCTCTTTCGCGGTCATCCGTGAAATTGGAGTCGAAACTGGAGGTTCGAATATCCAGTTTGCCGTCAACCCGGACAACGGGCGGTTGGTGATCATTGAGATGAACCCTCGCGTTTCGCGTTCCTCAGCACTAGCTTCGAAGGCAACCGGTTTTCCGATCGCCAAGTTCGCGGCCAAGCTGGCGGTTGGTTATCTACTCGAGGAGATTCGCAATGACATCACACGCGAGACGCCGGCCTGTTTCGAGCCGACCATTGACTATGTCGTTGTGAAGATGCCTCGGTTTGCGTTCGAAAAATTTTCTGCCGCTGACCCGATGCTGAACACACAGATGAAATCGGTAGGTGAAGCCATGGCCATTGGTCGCACTTTTAAGGAGTCACTGCAAAAGGCTCTACGTTCACTTGAAGTCGGTCGTTCTGGTTTGGGCGGCGACGGCAAACCTTGGCGCATCGGGCAGGATGTATACGGTGATCGCGATATCCTGCCTCGTCATGTTATCGTGCAAAAACTCAGCGTTCCTAATGCCGAGAGAATTTTCTTCCTTCGCCATGCCCTGCGTGCGGGTTTTACAATCGACGAAATTTTTGGACTCACAAAAATCGACCGATGGTTCCTGACCCAAATCAAGGAAATCGTAGATTTTGAGGAGGAGTTGGCCCAATCTGCCTGAGCCCTTGGGTTTACAGAATTTTCATTAGCGCTTCGGCCATTTGGGAGGGGGTTTCGGCTACGCTTATCCCGGCGGATTCCATGGCGGTTATCTTGGCCTCGGCGGTGCCTTTGCCGCCGCTTATGATCGCGCCAGCATGGCCCATACGGCGACCCGGTGGGGCGGTTGTTCCTGCGATAAATCCTGCGACTGGTTTGTTGCAATTAGCCTTGATCCACTCGGCGGCTTCCTCTTCGGCAGAGCCGCCGATCTCGCCGATCATGATGATGCCACGTGTATTTGGGTCATCATTAAAGAGCTTGATAATGTCAAGGTGCGTACTGCCGGGGACGGGGTCACCGCCGATTCCTACGCAGGTTGATTGGCCAAGGCCATTGGTTGTTAACTGCCACACCGCCTCATAGGTGAGGGTGCCGCTGCGGCTGACTACACCGATATCGCCGGCCTTATGAATGTAGCCAGGGGCGATACCGATGCGGCAGCCGCCATGTGAGTCTTCGCCGGTACCAGGGGTGACCACGCCGGGGCAATTTGGACCGATTAGCCGAGTTTCCGATCCCTTGATTGCAGCCTTGACCTCGATCATGTCGCGTACAGGGATACCTTCGGTGATGGCGACGACCAGTTCGAGTCCGGCATCAACTGATTCAAGGATGGCGTCGGCGGCAAATGGCGGCGGCACGAAAATCGCCGATGCAGTAGCACCGGTTTCTCGTGAGGCTTCATTGACGCTGTCGAAGATAGGAACGGTGCGTTCGAAATTTTGCCCGGATTTGCCTGGGGTTACACCAGCAACGACTTGGGTACCGTACTCGAGACTAAGTTTGGCGTGACGGCCGCCGAAGCTACCGGTGATGCCCTGAACGAGAACCTTGGTGTCCGATTTGACTAGAATGGCCATGTTATTGAAAAATTGGGATAGGTTTATACGGCGGCTTCGGCGACGACTTTTCGGGCGGCTTCGGCCATGCTGTCCGCACCGATGAGGGTGAGGCCCGAGTTGGAGAGGGTTTTTCGACCGGCGACGACGTTATTTCCTTCGAGCCGCACGATGAGCGGCAGTTTTAGTTGTGTGGCTTGGGCAGCGGCGACGACGCCCTCAGCGATGGTGTTGCAATTCATGATGCCACCGAAAATATTGACGAGGATTGCCTTGACGTTGGGATCCTTAAGCACGATTTGAAACGCTGCCGTCACTTGCTCCGTTGATGCACTGCCGCCGACGTCTAGAAAGTTGGCAGGTTCGCCGCCGTAATGCTTGATGGCGTCCATTGTGGCCATGGCAAGACCGGCACCGTTGACGAGGCAGGCGACATTGCCATCGAGTTTAATGTAGTTTAGGTCAAACTTGCTGGCTTCGACCTCCAGTTCGGCTTCCTCGTTGAGGTCGCGCATTTCGGCGATGTCTTTGTGGCGGTGGAGCGCATTGCCATCAATGGAAATCTTGGCGTCGACGGCAGCGATTTTTTGCGTGCCATCCGGGTTCTCGACGATACAGAGCGGATTAATTTCAACCATTGTGGCATCGCATTCCCACCAAGTTCTGTATACACCGGAGATGAGTTTGGCACCTGAGTGAATCAATTTGCCGCTCAAGCCGAGTGCTTTAGCCAAGTTGCGGGCTTGAAACGGTTGGAGGCCAAGCAAGGGATCGACCTGCAATTTGACGATGGCGTCGGGGTTGGTCTCGGCGACCTCTTCAATGTCGACGCCGCCCTCGCGACTGGCCATGATGAGTGGCTGAGAGGTTTCACGGTCAAGTAGAACGGCTAGGTAAAACTCNTCTAGGATCTTCTCTGCACTGGCCACGAGCAGCGTTTGAACCAGTCGGCCGGCCTCACCGGTCTGCTTCGTGACGATCGTATTGCCGAGCATTGCCTTGGCTTTTTCATGGACGNNGTCAGCCGACTTGCAGAGGTGNACCCCNCCCTTGAANCCGTCCTTGAAGAGGCCTTTNCCTCGGCCTCCGGAGTGAATTTGGATTTTTAGAACGACCATGTCCTGGCCATCGGCGAACAGTTTTTCAGCGATGGAGCGCGCCTCGTCGGCTGTCGTACATGGTTGGCCNCCANGGACTTCAACCCTATGGCGGGCGAGCAGTTGNTTTGCTTGGTATTCGTGAAGATTCATTTCTCCCGTTCGCCGAATTGGCAGGCGGAATGTTTACGGCCTTGAGAATGACGAATCAAGTGCATTGAATAATAGATGACATGTTTATTAAAAATGTTTGCAAAAAANGAAAACTTTGCTATGCTTATATAGCTTTTTGTTAACTGTTGAAGCAANATTTTGACNTAACTTGCCTTTCAAGTTTGTTTTGCTTCTNGGTGCAAGTAGCTGATGAAAACAAANAATGAGTAATAAAAAAGTTTTAGCNAACGAAGAGTGGGATTTTTCTNCTTTGGANAAGGCTCCGAGAACATTAATACACCGAGCCTTGCAATGGGAGTTGGACCGTGAACTGGGTAGCGGCCGTGAGCCGTTTNTGAAAACTGCTGAGTGTCGCCGTGCGCTTGCATCCGCCAAGGGAACAGGCAGCGCATCGGGCGTGGTTGAGTTAGGCAAGGCGAGTATAAAGACTATGGCATTTGAGGAGTCGCACAACTTTCGTATTGACTGGTCGCAACCACGGGAAGAATTGATGGATCAGTTTGGCCGATGGCTGGACAACCAGGAGAAAAGCGGCCGCCTTATTCGAAAACCCACACTAGGTAAGCCACGGGATCCGCTGACGATGCTGCGCAAGGTGTCTATCGTCCGGCTTAAAGCCAACGGTCACTCCCTACGCACCGCCACGGCGGAGTTCACCGATAAGAAGCGGTTCGTAGAGAGTCTTAACAAAATTAATTGGACGACAGCCTCACGCGAGGTGAACAGCGCGTTGACGCGTCGCCGTAGCAACCTCAGATCCCTAGAGAGAAACATGGGCGGCAAGAACTGGAAAGCCAGCGTTTATAAGGGCTCTTAGACTCTAACTTTATAACGAGTTTCTAATGCCTGTTGGGCGTGATTCCTTGCCGGGTATTTTTCTTGCGCATATAACCCAGCCCAGACATAAGCGGCGAATCGGTTTAAAGATATTTATTACCGAGCAGGCGTGGTTCACTGCGAGGCTAATCAGCGTAGTGTAAAGCCGATCCGGTAGCCGTTGACCTAGGTAGCCGACCTGCGTGTCGAGGAACATCTGAGCCATGGTGGTCCAGTTGTTACCACGTCGAATTTCATCCAAAATCTCAAGTTCGGCCTCTTCCAGCAGATGCCTCAGGCCGTGGATCGTGTAGCGATAGTAGTCGTGCGGTTCTTCGTGCAGCGGCCAAGTCATCGGGGCGGAGAGAATAAGGATGCCGTTTGGCTTAAGCACTCGCGCCATTTCCGGGATAACCACTTCTGGCTGTCGCACATGCTCGAGCATCTGCGTGCTTATGATCGTGTCGAATGTTGATTCACGGAACGGAAGTACCATGCTGTCAGAGAAAAAATCGGCCCGTGTTCGGTTGCCGTAAGAACCATCCATGGTCACCGGCCAATCGGTGCCCAAGTAACGACTTCCGGGTGGTTTTAATAGACTTTCGTATGGCTTCATTCCGCAGCCGACATCGAGCATGATTCCAGGCTTAACGCGGTGATGTAATTCCCTCAACGCTTGAACGATACTAACACGCTCGAGGTAGTGCGGTCGGCGTTTTGAGGGGTGTAGGAACTCGCGTTCCACTGTAGCGCTGTCTTGGAGTCGGTCAGTCATGGCGTCGGGTACAGCCGCTTGGCCAGAGGCGCGTTATTAGACCAAACGGCAGCCAGTCCGAAAAGTAAAACGGCCTCTTTATCTGGTGCTCAATGGATACTCGCTTCTCTTTGGCGATGCGTTGCAAAAATGCATCAAACACCCTAAAGTATTCAGCCTCGGTGTGGCGTTCAGTGAGTGCTCTAGCATTTGCGCGTGCTTGACCAATCACGGACTCCGGCTTAGCCAAAAGAAATTTCAGCTTAGCTGCGGCTTGAGCAAAATCGAATGCTTCCCAGACAAACTCATCACCAAGTTTGTTCGCATAGGCGTCGCCGCCGCTACCGATTGACGGGCAAAGTGGCAGTACNCCAGTGCTGAAAGCTTCGAGCATCGAGATCGGTAGTCCTTCATAGTCGCTAACGCTCGTGATGAAGTCCCAATCGCGTAATACTGTTTGATACTCTTCGCCTGACTTGTGGCCATGAAATACAGTTCGTTCTTGGGGTAAATGTTGTTTAAGCCAGTTTTGCCTTGGGCCGTCGCCGAGCAACTCTAGACGGAAGTCGATTCCGGCTGTCTCAAACTCTTTGGCCAATCCGGGCAACCGCTCGACTCGCTTTTGTTCGGACTGCATCCGGCCGATCCAACCGATGACCACCGTGCGTTTGGCCAAGGGTAGTCTCTCCGGAATTAATGCAGTGGTGTCGATCGGGTACGGGATTAACTCAATCCTGTTCTCATTAGCCAAGTCCGGTAAGCAAGCAGACGCAATGTCGACGAGCGCATCACTTACGCACAACACACCATCGAGCAGCCCTGACTGTGTTTCAAGGTGGCGTTGTAGTCCGGTCCAGTCCGAGTGAAGAAGTCCGACACGCCGTTTAGCCGGCAGTAGGTCTGCAAGAAACTGCAACCCCCACATGTTGTGACAAACAGCTAACGAGTCAGCAAATTGCTCGGAATAATGTTTGAATGCGGAGCGCATCGAACGGATGGAGTGGCTTCCATCAAAGCCGAGTCCGGAAATTTCAGGTTCCTCGAAATCATTTGGTTCAAAGGCGAAGAGAAAATTCGATTCATGCCCCCGCTTGGCATCCGAGGTCCGATGCCGCTTGAGGATGGATTGCACCCCCCCTAAACTTCGACAATAGGTGAAAAAATGAGACAGGCGCATCCTGGGACCAAGTGCTTGGCTTGGGTCGCAGATGGTTGAGTTGTGCCAAGAGTTGAGTCAACAGAATCCGCCAAAAACCATGTAAACAATTGCAAAAAAGTCGAAAAAATGAACGAAAATGCATATTTTGTTATCTGGAAAAGTAAACACAATGTATTGACAATGTATGTGCCAAGCGTATTTTTTGTTCAGCGAAGATGGATTTCGACTGGTTGGATATGCCGTTTGAGTGGGAAGGATTGGCCCCGAAGGACGTGGAAGAATCGTTCGAGGATCCGTTTTCATGTAAACTGTTGCCGGACTCGCCCCGTTATGCGGGGGAATCGCGTTATTTTAATCTCGGCATGGCGGCGTCAGGTTATGGAATTTTCAGCGTCTACCGAACAAACGGCAGACAGATTCGAGTGCTGATGGCTCGAGGTTTCACGGAGGATGAAACTTTTTTTTATCAGCGAAAAATGAATCAAAGGATTGGCTGATCGATGATAAGGCGCTGGATAAAAAACCGGAATGAACGAGATAAGCGATTGGGAAGAAGTGCCGGCATTCGACGGAGANGCGGCCGAAGCCGCCTACTGGGCGAATACCAGTATCANNCCGCGTTTGATGGAACTAGCACTTGCGCAAAGCGGCGACGGAGTCGAGTCGATCACCATCTCGCTCCGGATGGATCCGAGGATGCTTTCCAAGATCAAGCGTTTGGCGCGGTCGAGGTACTTGGGATACCAGAGCATGATTAAGCAGTGGATGAGTGAGCGGTTAGAACAGGAGACACGGGATTAATGAAANGNTTAATAAACAAAAAAAGAGCATCGCTGCTTGGCTTTACGTTGGTGGAATTGCTGGTGGTTATTGTGATCATCGGCATATTGGCATCGTTGGTAGTGGGCTTGAGTGGTACAGCCAGTCGTAAGATGCGAGAGTCCCGCACTAGGGCCGAACTGGTGGCGATTGAAACGGCGATCGAGTCCTACAAATCGAAGTTCGGTCACTATCCACCATCCAACCCGGATAACCCTGCGCTTAACTCTCTTTATTACGAGTTGACCGGTGCCTTATACAGTCCAGGTCGAAAAACATTTCGTGATCCAATGTCGGGAGTCGTAATGAGTGTACAGATGATCAAGGAGCATTTTGGTGTCGAAGGNTTTGTCAACACCGCACGCAGTGAGAAGGAGTTAAAAACCTTCTTTGAGCCTAACCCGAAAACGGTTCGTCATATAAGTGATGAACACGGTGAAGATGACGAGGGCCATGGTCATGAAAAACATCATCCCGATGAGNTGCATATTTTATGTGCTCCAGTACCTTGGCCGCTCAACCGTGACGACCATCCTGTCCGCCATCACGGCAAGGTGGCCAAAGGCATCAATCCTTGGCGTTATGTTACGGGCCAGCCTGTGGTGAACAATATCGGGAAGTTCGATCTTTGGGCCGAGATCGTTGTGGGTGACGAGGTTTTGGTTATCAGCAACTGGCGCAATGACACCTTCTCCCGCGATCAGTTATCTAGATANTACAAAAAGAAAAAACGATGAGTACATTTTAAGGATCAAGTGAAAATGAAAGTAAAAACAATGAAGCCCAAAACGGTAAGGCTCTTGTCCGCTGGCGGATTTACCCTTGTAGAATTATTGGTGGTCATTGGCATTATNGCCATTCTGGCTGGAATGATTCTGCCGGCGCTTGGCAAGGCCAAGGATTCTGCAAAGAAGGCNCAGGTTCGTAGTGAGATGCAGAATATTTCGGGTGCAGTCAAAGCTTACGAGGCGGAGTATAGCCGGTTTCCGATACCGACTCAGATCACCGACCAACTCAAGACCCCGGACTATACATTTGGCACTATGCATATGAACGGCAACTCGGCCCGGCGCCTGACTAACCCCAAGGGAGATCCGTTACCGAAGATTGCAACGGCTGGCAGGATACAGGTAAGCAATGCAGAGCTAGTGGCGATTTTAAGAGCTCAGGATAAATTTCGAAATGGTCGCCCTAACTCAAATCGGAATCATAGATTGAATCCCAAGAAGGTCAATTTTCTCAATGCCAAGGATGTGACTTCAACAACTCAGGGCGGGGTGGGTACTGATGGAGTATACCGTGATCCTTGGGGTAGCCCCTATATCGTCACTTTGGATGCAAATTACGATGGCAAAACGATTGATGCATTTTACGGACAAGCTTCCGTCTCTGGTGCGGAAAGAAACGAAGGATTAAATGGTTTGACCCGGGTAAAGGGTGGTTATCAAGCCAACTCGTCCGTGCTGGTCTGGTCGCTTGGTCCGGATCGGCTGTCCAGTGCGGATGAAAAGGCAGATCAGGGGGTCAACCGGGACAATATTCTAAGCTGGCAGTGACCTTGTTCAAGNGGGTCTACAAAATGGATGATGNACATACCAACCGACCGCAGGGGGTAAGTGCGGGCCAAGCACCTAAGTTTGGCCGTGATGCGTTTACGCTACTTGAGTTNCTGGTGGTCATCGGTATCATAGCAGTTCTGACAAGTATCACGCTGCCGGCGATGAAGGGATTGGGGCGCACCGCTACCAATACCGGTGCGATACGACAGTTGGTAGAAGACCTGCGGTACGCCCGCCAAATCGCCCTTCGGGATCGCTCCACAGTGTATGTCGTTTTTGCTCCGACAAATATCTGGGACATTATCAAGGACGTGGACCGCGAAATGTTGCCGCCGCGCAAAAAGGATCCCCGCTTGCTTTCGCTTACTAATATGCTGGAGAAGCAGTTCAGCGGCTATGCCATCATGTCGATGCGTTCGGTCGGTGATCAACCTGGGCAAAGCTATCCAAAATATTTGACCGAGTGGAAACGGTTGCCCGACGGAATGCTGATCGCTCCGTATAAGTTTATGGCATGGCGCAAGGGTGTGCATGAATACAAACGTGGCGACGAGTATAGTGACGGATTTCTTCGAGATCATTATTATGGTCATCCGCCCCAGAAACCCATAATTCCGTTTCCCCTCGCAGACAGCAGCCCGGCTCTACTTCCGCATGTGGCATTCAATTCGCGAGGGCAACTGGTGAGGCGTGATGGGTACGGCAAAATTAAACCGACTGGCCGTGACGAGGTCATTCCGCTGGTTGAGGGGAGTGTGTTTCATGAACGGGGTCGGTTTGGAAATTATTTGCCCGTCAAGCCAGACGTGCTGGTCACTGGCGGTTATGCAGATGCCTCAACCACGACGGGTGGTCCTACTGGGCACGGTCAAGCGATTCAGCATTATCACAACTGCATTCGGGTGAACCATATCACCGGCCGTGCAAGGGTGGAAACATTGGAGGTGGAGTCGAAATGAAAGCGCTTAGAAAGAGTTCGTTTTTTCTCCGAGGCCAAGGCGGTTTCACAATGATCGAGTTGGCGATCTGTTTGGGCATCATCGCCTTCGCATTGATCGCCATTATTGGAGTGCTACCAGCCGGTATTAATGTGCAGAAAGATAACCGCGAGGAGACCATTATCAATCAGGATGGGATGTACTGGATGGAAGCAATCCGCAGTGGCGCCATAGGGATGAATGAACTGACAAACCATGTTGTTTTTATTGAGATTCAGGGATCTGATTCGGAGTTTTATCGTTGGGAACCGTTGCCGGCTCGTGCGGGGGACAGCCATATTGAACTTCCAAGAGGGGTCAAGGGAGCGGCCATCATTGGCTTGTTAAGTATGCCAGCGCAGGCTGAACTCGATGGGCCATTTGCTGTGAGGAACTGGCCGCAGATTAACAACGAATCGCGTCGGTATAACCGGATTCGGGCCAAGGTTCGGGCGATCAGTGGAAGTGCAGTAGATCAAGGAGAGGCGGCTAAAGAGATGGCTTTTTCATATCGGTTAACTTCCGAGGTCAGGCCGATCAGAACCATGGGGGATTGGGGCAACCTGTCCACAAACCGGGTCGCGATGGCTGCTAACCGGTTTCGTAAACTAAACTTTTACGAGATCAAGCTTACCTTCCAGTGGCCGGAGTATAATTTTGGTGGGGAGGAAAGGCCGGGACCGAATAAGAAAGTGTTTCGTACAGTTGTAGCTGGTCGCTTGGTCAACCGCACTCTGGACTTGCGAAACTCGCTCGATTTGGCGACCGGCCAGTTTAAGGAGGATATTACTTCGCCGTTTTTCTTTTTTGAACCGAACCGGTTCAGCGTTCCCAAGATGGTTGTCGATCAATGACATGCCAACATCACAACGCCCAAGTCCGGGCACGTTGCAGCCGCGCGTTTACCATACTGGAGTTATTGGTAGCTGTTTCGGTGATGACCCTTGTCATCTATGTGCTTTATGCATTGTTCAACCAGACTCAGTCTGCGTTACGAAAAAATGCATCTCAGGTGGACGTGAACGAAGGAGGTCGTGCTGCGATGGAGATGATCGTCCGTGAACTCTCTCAAATGCAGGTTAGCGGTTATCCTGCCATTACCAATTCACAGACTCAATTGATCTATTCCGGGAGTAAGAGTTTTTTTTCCCGTGTCACACCAGGTAACACGGCGTTGCTTCTGGCTTACCAGTCTGATGCCCTTACCTCTGAGGGTGATCAGGAAGATTTGGACCAGGGTTTCCGGACTAATATCATAGAAGATTTCACATTTACCAGCCGCGACGATTCTGGATTTGTTGTGACCAGTTATCGGGTCGTCGGCGCTACAAACGGAATTGGCACTCTTTCCCGGTGTCGCACCAACGGTACACTGCGAGTTTCCCTTCCAAACCAAGCGCTAATAAGCAAAACAGATATTTTTAATAGATTATTTTTTGATCCGATTGTTAATGCTGATTCTGTCGCGTTTGAGCCTATTGTTGATGGGGTGATTCATCTGCGTATCACAGCACATGATCAATTAGGTCGCCCCCTTGGGCATGGAAGTCTATTTTATGATCCGCTTGGCTTGAACCTTGCGCGGCTTGATTTANCTGGCAAACCGCTGTTTCCCGTGGCCACAGACCGACATATAGATGGTATCCTGATGCAAGATCGAGAAGGGCAGAGTAGGGCGGAATTTCATGGTGCATTGCCCGATTATTTTGATNTGGAAATGGCNGTTCTTGAGCCACAAATATTGAAACAGGTACGTGCATTGCCGAAGGCTTTGCGGGCTAATTTCCTTGGCCAACAAATAGGCAAGGTCACTCTGTTTCGTCAGCGAGTCCCCATAAGGCATAANCAGTGAATCGATTCAGGACACAACGCGGCGCGGCGCTGGTGATCACCTTGATCATGCTGGGGATGGTGACCGCCATGACGGTTGTGTTTCTTGGTATCAGCCAGCGCGAGCGTGCCTCGGTGACAGTGGTTTCCGATCAGGTAAGCGCACAATTGATGGCTGAGACTGCTGCTGCCAGCGCCATGTCGGAGGTNGTTGGTCGTATTGTGGCTACGCAGGATCCCTTGGCCTATGATATGTCGGTCTCGACCAACTACATCAACCGACTTGGGTTTGTTCCCGGCAGAGTTTCGCCGACCAATGTCAGTTACGTCTACCCCAACGGCCGGCCGCTTGCCCCGGATGATTTGCTGGTCAACCTTGCCAACCTGCATGAACTGGCAAGGCCGCCAGTGTTTGTGGATACCAACGCTTTGGGCTGGCGTCCTAAACAATATGTTGCGGCCGAGGATTTTCGTTTCTATTTGGACCTTAATCGTAATCGGGCTTACGAACCCAGTGGACTCCAGATNGTGACCAACTGGCAGGGACGCCCCGTGGTCGCTCCGGATGGCAGGTTTGCGACTGATTACTTTATGGGTGATCCCGAATGGATTGGTCAGCTAGANAACCCCNCTTTTGCACACGGGCCGANTAATCGTTTTGTCGGTCGGTACGCNTACATGGTTTTGCCGACNGGTCGTTCGCTGGACATCAACCACATCCACAATCAGGCCCGTGACCCTATGAATCCACGGCTCGACATTCCAAGGGGCCGAGGCAACCAATACCTCTATATGCGGAATCAGGGCGTGGGCTCATGGGAGCTGAATCTNGCTGGGTTCCTGCGGCAGCTTAACCCGATTCAGTGGCAATACTATTACGACTGGATAAGGCGTCCAGTCAATATGAATGGTCTTGATCTGCCTCGGGCCGATCGATGGGCTTTCTCTGATGCTCGCGACATATTGATGCATCGCTATTACGGTTCGCGACGTAATCTCGCCGGTATGATCCCCGCGCTTGGGCTGCCGCCCAGCGTATGGCCAAGGTTCAGGGACAATCTGATCGATGATTACTCGGACGGTCCTTTGGTTTTGAACAATACTCCAATGTTGGACAGCGAGGATGGCTTGCGTGTGGATTCGGTCATCGCACCCTGGCCTGGTGCCGAGAATCCGCGTCGATTCACGGATGTACAGCAGTTACTCACTTTCCAGTCGTATGCCGAGCNGCCNCAGCGGGCGACTAACTTTGTTTCNCGCNTGCGTCAGGCGATGAATGTCCGACCCAAGTCGATGCACACGCGAAAGCGTNTNGACTCGTANGACCGCCGCACCTATTACCGGCTTCTGAGTCAGATGGGGGTAGATTCAGAGCCGGCGTTGCGTGGCAAACTGAACATCAATAATGCCAACGACTGGTTTACTGGTCATAACTTACAGACCAACTGGACGGCCAACGAATTTATCAATCGAGCTGCCCATGCAATGCTGCGGGCTAGCNTGGTGACTCGNTCGGCGACCAATCTTGCGACTGGGAATATTTACACGGCTGGGTTCATCGGTGGCAAGGTGGTGAACCCGGATATCGGCATCGTCGGTTTGAGACATCCGCTGTTTCCTATGCGGCAAAATCAGGCCGTGTTCAATCCAACTAACGTAGTTTCGAGTGGCATCCAGCTCTTTCCGGCCAACGCCTATACGCCGGAGGTGCATCGGTTGCTGCAGTTGGCGGCGAACATCTACGATGCAACGACNAATCGCTTTGAAAAGACTATTGTATATCCTCATCCGCCGACAGTCATGCGACCGGTGTTTCGAAAGTACTCTAATCCGGCCGGTGGCACTGGTGTGTTTATTTCCCGTTATACGGAAGTGACCAACGACTGGCAGAGAATTCGGCGGCAAAACTTCTTTGACCTGACGAACGTGGTGNTGCGACCACAATTTAGTTTCGACACNGACTTGCANATCAACATACACGGTGTGCCGTGGATTGTTGGGGCGAAGAAGGGGCTNCCGAATTTCAACGAGTATTCGGTGGAATCAATCGTGCAGGTGTCTCGCCGTCTGGAGGTGAACAAAGGTAATATAGGCAACATTTTACCGGAGAATAGTCGCAACTGGCGAACCAATCAGATGTATACCTTGGGTATCACCAACGTCTTCGGCATAGAGGGATGGAACTCTTACTCCAACCATCCCACAAATGCCTATCCTCGACAGCTTGATATGCATGTGCGCCACCAGTACCAGATTGGGTTGTGGGACCACAGCGTCACAAACCGTTCTGGCGTTGCGCTACCTCGCTTGCTTACGAATTTGGTTTCCCGGCCATTCAATCAAATCACAAAACTTGATCGTGGCGAATGGCGAGGGAGGGAGTTTAAGGTGCCGCTGAACGCTGGTGCGACTACAATTACCAATTCCATTTATAGTACCGGTCTTAAACGTTTTTTCCCTGCCAACCGTGCATTCACCAATGTATTTGAGACCGGGTTTGCGGTGCCGGACTGGAAGTTGCACATTACAAACCGTGTCCAATATTTTCTTGTAGATCGCAATTTGAGTCGCGTGATTGATGCGGTCAATCTCGACAATCTAGTCACCTCGCTGGACATTACTCAACTGGTCAATGGTCAATCTGCTGCTGGAGAGGCTTTCTTTTCTTTGTCGGAGGGTGCTTTTTGGGATACCAACCGAATTGACGCCAGCGAAGGCAACCAAAGTCCGACTTTTGGCATTATTAACCAAATGAAGGTGTCTCGCGGAGAAAAACCGGTAAGTTTGGCATTTTGGCGTAGCTATAACAATGACCCTTACACTGGCCGGAACAAGGACAAGGCTATTCAGGATTTTAATGATTTCCTTCGAGGACAGAATCGTCCGCGTCGTCCGTCCGACCTCATTCGCAAGCAGGCACCGTTTACACCGACCCGGAAAATTTACAAGCGTGCCTCGTGGCAAGCCAATGACCCGCTCGTTCACTACACAGTTAACGATCTTACCGATCCGATTATCACTGACCGGTTTAGTACGAACAATGTGGTTTATCTGCGGCCGCCCAATACGCCACTGCCGGTCAGTAACCTTGGTCTAATCAACGAGCGCTATCGACCTTGGGGTGGTGGGCAGTTGGCCGATGTCAATGACTTTAACTTTTACGCGAAGGATCCGTTGATTACTGGGAGTGATGCGTGGCAATTTCCAGCCAACAAATTTCCCAGCATTGGTTGGCTGGGTCGTGTCCACCGAGGGACATCTTGGCAGTCGATGTATCTTAAGTCCGGCGTCACCTCGCTAACAAACTGGTGGAATTGGTCCGGAAGTTTTGGTGTGCACAATCTTATGAAGGGGTATGACCGTGATCGTGACGGGATGCCGGATTATTGGGAAACGCTTTACGGGTTAAATCCTAGTAAACCAGACGCTTATTACGACGGTGATCTGGATGGACTCGTCAACATCCACGAATACCATGCCGGGACACATCCGTTTCTGGCGTCGCCATTGTTGGGCTTGAACACAACTCATCCGACCAATGACTGGCGCTTGTTGCAATTGTTTACCACTGCGCCCAATGCGGAAGCTGCCAGCGGGTTGCTTTCGGTTAACCAGACCAACTCAGCTGCCTGGGCTGCGGTATTCAGTGGCCTGACGGTTTTGTCTAACTCACTGCCAGACAGTCCTGCATTGGGTGCTGTTGTGGCTCAATCCGGCACCGCTGAGGAGCCTCATCTTATTCATCCGACCTCGCCACAGCTGGACTGGATTCTAAACGGTACGCATGGCTTGCCGACAATGTGGGTCAACGGCACTAGCAATGCGATTTACGGGCTCAACCAGGCTCGTTTAGCCAAGGGTGGGTTCCGCACACTCGGTGATGTATTGTCGACGCCAACGCTGACTGAGTTTTCGCCGTTCCTGAATATAAGTCCGGCGGAATTGGCGGTGAAGTTGCCACCGACAGAGCAGCAAAAGTATGGCATTCACGAGAACGTGATGGAGTGGATTCCGCAGCAGGTCTTGTCACTCCTCAAGGAGGATGAACCGAGGGTCACGGTNTATGCCTTTGGTCAGGCGCTTAAGCCGGCCGAAAGATCGATTGTGACACGCCCGGGTCGTTATTACGGCATGTGCACGAACTACACCATTGCTGGAGAGGTGTTCACAAAGACNACCTACAAGCTTGAGGAGCAGTGGGAAGGTACCAACCAGGTCTACCGGGCCGTGGTGGAGGATTANCAGGTGTTGGCAGAGGAATAGCGCAGGATGAAAAANAGNCAGACTNTNACCGCANTTTTATTGACGGCCNTNGTTGTTGGATCAGTCTANTTNGGCATNAGTCTNGGNTCGTCNNCNCNTCAGGTNTCGCAGNCNAANCCCNATNTTGNCCAAGTGCGTGTCNANNGAGNCGAAANGCTTGGCTCANCCTGTTGCNGTTGNACTTNCAGAGACGNNNTCTGCCAATGATGACCCTTTCCCGTTCCGGTTGAGAAACACCAAAGCCCCGATCGGAGAGCTTGTTCGAAGCGAGACAGCTGTGCTGCTCAGAAACGCCTTCATCGACACCAAACTTGCCCAAGATTTGCCGATCCCCGACGCGTTCAAGGCGGTCAACGATCCTCTAACTTACATTGCACAGTCGCGCGGTCCGGCGACGTCGGCGTTTAGGCGGCATATCGCAGTGAATGGCGGCACAATTGTTTCATATATACCGAACAATGCCTATCTCGTACGGATGAACACAGCCGGTGCAGCCAGACTGGCCGATTGGCATGGCACGCAATCTGTGCTGCCGTTCGAGCCATATTACAAATTGGAGATGAAACTGCTAGAGATGGCTCTTACTGATCAGTCACTGCCCGAGGGCGCGCTATTAAATGTGGTGTTGTTTCCGGANTCCGAGCCTTTGGCCGCCAAACGTTTGGCGGNGTTGGGCATTGAGGTTTTGTCAGAGGATCGTACGCCGTTCGGGGCGAAACTCGTCGCTCGTATACCTAGCGACATGCTAGCTGCCTTGGCGAGGTTGACAGAGGTTCAGGGACTAGAGCGGTATCGGCCGCGCCGTTTGGCCAATGACCTTACCCGACCACGCCTTGGCGTGGAGATATTCGAGGCAGAGACCGACGACGATGGCGNGGTGACAGGCGTTTCAAAGACTGATTACCTTGGCCTGACCGGCAATCGCATATACGTCAACATCAACGACACGGGTGTGGATGACCACGACGCTTTTGGGAGACGTTTATTTGGACCGAGCGCAGGTCAGGATCGTGGTGGTCATGGAACATTTGTCGCTGGTATTATTGCAGGGGATGGTTCGGGTTCGGGAACAATCAAGACCAATCCACCACCAGGTTCATACGAGGACCCGGATTTTAAGGGGATGGCNCCGAAGGCCAAGCTTCATGTCCTAAGGGCTGACGATTATAAGGTAAACAACCATATATCTGATAACTGGTTGCAAACCGAGTCAGCGACTTATCATTACTTTAAAAGTCCGAAACAGGAATATGCCCTGATTTCAAATAATAGCTGGGAGTATGACGAGGAAAACGACTACACATGGGCGGCCGCCAGTTACGATGCCGCTACGCGCGATGCTCTGCCGGATAAACCCGGTGACCAGCAGGTGATATATGTATTCCCAGCTGGCAACTCTGGTGAAGGTTCGAATAACGGACTTAATGCCAGTCCGAACTCTATATCCGCCCCTGGAACTGCCAAGAACGTGATCACAGTAGGTGCGATCGAAGCGCTCCGTGATATTGCTATTGAATCTAAATCTTACGAGACCAACACCGTCACTGAGGCAGACGAGGACGGCAATGAGATTGAGAAGGAAGAGATCACCACGACTACGAATACACCGTTCTCCAGCCAAACCGATTCCGACAATCAGGTTGCATTTTTTTCAAGCCGAGGAAATGTTGGGATTGGTATAGAGGGTCAGTACGGTCGATTCAAGCCAGACTTGGTTGCCCCTGGTACCTTCATTATTTCCACTAAAACAAGGGATTGGGACGACTCAATCACTATAACCACGAATACACTGAATGAAGATGAGGCGTTTGTCTATGGGGGATGGCTGCATCGAAGTGAGGAGGATGCCGAGGCACGACGAGAATTGGATGAACAACTTGGCAATCAATATCGATATGGTTCTGGCACCAGCATGGCTGCTCCGGCGATCAGCGGTCTGCTCGCGTTGATGCAAGAATTTTTCATAATAGAGGGCGATCAAACCAACACGAGTCCTGCATTGCTAAAAGCTTTGTTGATCAACAGTGCTCAGTCGGTTGATGCTCGCTACGACCATAATGTTCAGGGAACTGTAAATCATCAGGGTTGGGGGTTGCCAAATCTGCAGCGAGCAGTGCCCGCAAAGCCAGTCGCATCTGTAAATACCGATAACAGCACGACTCTTTTTATAGAACAGTCCCTAACCAATGCTTTGGCAACTGGAGAAAGCCGTTCTTGGGAAATCACCCTTAGTTCTAATGCGATGCATTATCCAATGCGTTTCACGTTGGCTTGGACCGACCCGCCAGGTAATCCGAATGCTGCAGTAAAGCTTGTCAATGATCTAGACTTGATCGTGACCCCGATGTCCGATTCCTCAGAGGATCCCAATGGTCCGGGTGATCCAGTTGACCCAAGCGATCCAGAAGATGAGGTTGATAAAAAACAGGAGGTCTATTACGGGAACAACATTGGAGCATCCATATACAGTTCAATGGGCGCAACCAATGATGTTATTAACAACGTGGAGAATGTCTTTATCGAGGAACCTACCTCACAGAATTATCGAGTCACTGTTTATGCGCGTCGTGTCAATGTTGATTCTCTGTCAGCTTTTTATAATGCCGAGGAACCGGCTGATCACATTGATGTCGTGCAGGACTTCGCACTTGTGATGTCTAGTGCCAATCCTGAGTTGGAGGGTGCCTTTGATGACGTGAAACCTGATAAACCAGAAGTCATTGAGTTGCCTGCCGTTGCTTCACTTACCAACGGTATGCCGATGCTACACCAGCGCGTTGGTGCCAACTCGGCCCTCGCAAAGGAGACTGATCCGGCGCACACGGTATATGCAAATCGTCGCGGGATCACAAATCAGTGGCATTTCTATACTTTCGTCAACGCTCCGAAGAAAAAAGAGGACCCTGATGATACCGACGATTCTAATCCTCCCGACGATCCAANTGAATCTGCAGAAGAGAGTCAGCCGAGTTTTGGAAAGCATGTGGCTTTTATCACGTTCATGCCTCCGAACCTGTCGTCACCGCGTCACCGCGAAGCGGACATTGATCTGTATGTGTCGCGTGATTCGAACCTGACCAATCTCGAACCTGCAGTACTCGATGCAGCATTCCGCTCAATTGAACGAGGTGGAACGGAGTTTATCACATTCGACGATGCGAAGGTAGACGAGAGTGAAGTGTTTTACATTGGAGTGAAGTCGGAGGATCAGATGGCAGCCGAGTATGGTTTGGTTGGGTTGTCTACGGATAATGCGAACGGATTTTCGGATGATGACGGAAACATCTATATGCTACCTCTTCCGGCCGTGATTCCAGACGGTTCTGCGGCAAATCCAGGTGGTGTTTCTATCTTTGGAGTCTACACCGGCATGCCATACGACTATGTTCGTAAGGTAACCGCAACAAGTATTATCCACCACGAGGAAGTGGGTGATTTGTGGGGTCAATTAAGTCATAATAGGAATGCTGTTGTTCTAAATAACCACACGCTTACTGAACCAGTTACTGGCAAGCCTTACCCGACAGATTTTGTATTTGTTTATGATGATGAACTCGATTCATCCCGAATTATGCCGGGATCGATTCCGACTGACGGTCCGGGAAGCCTCAATGATTTTCAATGGAAACCGGCCATGGGTGTTTGGCAACTCGATATGGTGGACAGTGCTTTGACTTTCACCGGTTTGGTGGAGCATCTGAATTTGAAAGTAGACGCTATAAAGAATCTATCNATGATCGGTAATCGTGGCATCGATGTCCATCTCGATCCTGGTGAGAACGAGGATTTCCTGGTGGAAGTGCCGTTTAACGCCACTAATATGATCGTGCAGTTGACAGAGATGACCGGACCGGTGGATGTCTACATCCGCAAGGATACCGAGTCTGATATTGATGCCGACCCGCAGATTTATGACAAGTCGACCGTTGATGCAGGAGTGAAACCTGGTCCGGACGGTAAGATTGGAACTGGAGATGATATCGTTGAATGGGATGGCAACCCGTCGCGGGGTGAACTCCAATACGGCTTGAACGATTTGCCTCCGCTGAGTGAAGGCCGGTGGTTTGTTACGATAGATAATCCAGAACTGACTGAGGTTGATTTTCACCTCAAGGTTATTTTCGAGTACGACATTTCGCTGGATAACACGATCAAGCTGGTCAGCGACGAACCGGAGCCGATTGATGATGATATCGTTACAAAATCCGTCCTAACGGTAACCAATGACTTTTTGGTGGGCATGGCTGAGGTTGGAGTCAGGATCGATCATCCTCGAATCGCCGATCTGGATCTGCACCTCGTCAGCCCGCAGGGAACACGTTTGCTGCTTTCCGAGAACCGTGGCCATACCAATATTGCCTACGGTATGATGCTTACCGATGAAAACGAAACATTGCCTATAATTGAGGATGGATTTGAGTCAGCGGAAAACGATTTTATCGATGACTCTTCCAAATTTCACTCNGGCTGGGAACTCGATAGTGGCGAGGTGTATGTTTATCGGGCACCCCAGTCGGGGCTATCGGCACATTCAGGTGAACAGTTCGTTGAGATGAACGGTATAGAGCCTGGGAGTATATCTACCAATTGTACGACTGAGGTAGGAAGGAATTACAGGCTCCGATTTGCCTACGCAAAGAATCCCGAAGCAGAAAAGCAACTCCAGATGAAGGTGTTTATTGGTACAGTGACCAATCTGACGGTTACTGCTTCGATTGAAGGGTCTNACAATACACTTTCGTGGAAGATACAGGAAGTAGTTTTTACTGCAGAATCGGGCAAAACACGGATTCGGTTCAATTCACTTGAGGAGGAGGATTACGCAGTCATGCTTGATAGCGTACGTTTGGATGAAGTGACTCCAGAGAATGTTTATGCTGTATTTTCTGAGTTGGAAAACTTGTCNAAGAGCTCGATGAAGTTCGGCGATGCGCCGTATGCCAAGAAGGAGGAACAGGTTTTCTTCAGCGGTTTTGAGGATATATCGACTGGCTATGCTCAAGTGGATGATATTCTCGATGGGTGGACAGTGACTAATAAAAGTGTGTTCATTAGTCGAGATAAGGCGGCTCACACTGGGAACTCATTCGCAATACTTTCCGGAGATCAATCGGAGGAGGAGGAATATTCGACAGAAGAACTATGGAAATTTGAAACCGGCGGATGGGTGAGTTCCTCGCCAGCGATAGCCGAGGATGGAACCGTATATATCGGTTCAGATGACGGCAGCCTGTATGCGATCAATCTGGACGGCACTAAGAAATGGGAATTTAAGTCGAAAGTGCTGACGGCTCTGAGTTCTTCGCCAACGATAGGGAGTGACGGAACAATTTATGTTGGTTCAGGTGACGACAACCTATACGCCATCAACCATGACGGTACAACAAAATGGGCTTATAAGACAGGGGCTAATGTAGATTCCTCGCCAACAATAGGAACTGAAGGGACCATTTATGTGGGGTCAAATGATGGTAGGCTATATGCGGTTAATCCTGACGGCAGCAAAAAATGGGAATTCAAAACAGGCGATTATGTATCTTCCTCACCGGTGGTGCTTTTTGAAAATAGAGCAGGCGATCTGGTTGATGTCGCCATCTATGTTGGGTCAGAGGATGATAACCTATATGCAATCAATTCGGATGGGAGTCTTAAATGGGTTTTTAAAACTGACGGTAATGTGGAATCTTCGCCAGTAATAGGGGGTGATGGCACAATTTACGTTGGTTCAAATGACGGAAATTTGTATGCGATCAATCCGGATGGGAGCCGNAAATGGGCATATAAAACTGGAAAGTATATACACTCCTCACCAGCGATAGCAGATGATGGGACCGTNTACGTTGGTTCTTCGGATAAGAACCTCTATGCTGTTAACTCGGATGGTAGCCTCAAATGGATATTTAAAACTCAGGGTAATGTGGAATCCTCGCCAGCAATAGGGGGTGATGGTACGATTTATGTTGGTTCAGATGATGGAAACTTGTATGCGATCAATCCGGATGGGAGTAGAAGATGGGAATTCAGAACGGCCTGGAGTGTTCGATCTTCGCCAGCAATAGGGATTGATGATGTTATCTATGTCGGNTCATGGGACAAAAATTGTTATGCAATTCAAGGTTCTAAGAATTCTGAGATGGGCGGTGCTATTGTTTATGAAATGCCAACAGCATTCGGGCAGGATTATCGGCTGAGCTTCGCTACTCATGCAGAGGGCACTGATTCCGAGTTTGTTATTGAGGGCGTGGCTACCAACCTAGTTGATGGTTCGATTACATTGACCAACGCCATACCGAAAAGCGACGACTGGATCATTAACACGATTCGTTTTACTGCTGCGCGATCTTCAGTGCCACTAACAATCCGTACAAAAAATGCCGCCGTGCGACTCGACACGGTTGAGTTGATCGGACCAGGACCGCACAATCTCGCCGAGGAACCGCTTGACGTCTTGAATGGAGAACGGGCTATGGGCGACTGGGTGCTCGAGGTGCGTGACCACCGTGTCGGATTAGAAGGCGACGTAACAGATATCGAGTCGTTGCTCTTAAGTTGGTACATAAAGATCATAGGTAGTGAAGTGGAAGACACGGAGTTAACCGACTCCGAGGGGGAGACTTATACACGCGATGATACTGCCGAGGCGCTTCGGGACGGCCGAAAAAAGATTGGTCGTATTTACGAAAACGAGACCCACTACTGGACCGTTCGGACATGCAGCGACTCCACTAGGCTGAACATCGCATTGTTCACTGGTAAAAAGAAAAGGAATGCCAAGGTCTCTCTACTCGCAAGCTATGGCGGATTCCCGGTTTACAATTCTGCCGTTGACGATTTCGTCATTGTGGACATGGATGATCCTGACACCGATCAGGATGATCCGTTCAAAGCCTGGCTCTCAATCTCCAAGGGCTCCGGTCATCTGCCGTTACAGCCAGGTGAGTTACTATTCCTGACGGTTAACAAAACCGATCAGTACGATACAAATCGCGCCTTGTATGAANTCCGGGCTACATGGNACGGAAATTGCCGCTCGGGGGATCCGCCGAGTACTGATGGCGCCATTCGTATGGTCAGCGCTATCGGCAGTGAGTCAGGCTTGGCCAAGCCGGATATCCCAATAAGATTCTTATGGGAAATCCCGTCTAACACACGTGCTGCATTGATCGAGGCTACCGGCTTCACAGCTGATACTGATATCGAGTTGATTAGTGCTGATGGCCGCTATTTTCGTAATAGTATTCATTCTGGTCAGGCCCCAGAGCAGATTGTTCTGCGTGAGGGTGCCATGATCGAGACACTAACTGGTGATTGGATTGTGCAAGTTAATGCCACCGGCGATTTGCCTAGCCTGTTTACCCTACACACCACATTGTCTGACGAGCGAGGCCACTTAATTTCTTCACTACCAATTGAGTTGGAGATAGANGGCCAATATTCGTCACCGAAAGTACGCCTCTCTTGGCCAAGTTTGCCCGGTGAACACTACCATCTTGAGTCATCANTCGACCTCATTAACTGGTTTACGGTGCATGAGCTGACCGCCGGTTCGGCCGAGGTTGTTTTTGATGTTGATAGATCATGGTTCGGCGAGCGCTACTATCGCGTCAAACAACTCAANGGCGACCACTGACCGGAGTCNTCCGTACTTTGCCAAACGGGCAGTTTTCACCGATGAACTCACAACCCNATCGGCTTCGACNGACACTCNGTTGGTTTTTGAATATTCCGACTTTGTTGTGCCTCACTCTGGTCGNAGCCATCCTTGTTTCCTGCACCACACCTGGGCCAGCACCGTTGACATTGGCTGCGCCGCCGCAGGTTCCCGGGGCCAAATTTGTTGGCAANCAGGCATGTGCAGAGTGTCACGATAAAATCCACGCCGAATTCCCTGGAAGTCCGCATGGTCGTTTTTATCGAGAGGGCGCTGCGCACTGGGCCTCGGTTGCCGGTTGCGAATCGTGTCACGGCGCAGGCAGCAAACATGTTGAGACGGGTCTTGCCGGTGATATCGTGAACCCGCGCGAAGATCCGCTGGCCTGTCTNAAGTGTCATGTCTCGACACATGGCGAGTTCACCATGCCGCACCATCACCGGGTGTTGGAGGGTCGTATGAGTTGTAATGACTGCCATGAACCTCACGGTGCCAATATTCATCAGCGAACCTCTGGTCTGGGAGCGCAACAGCGAGACGCTGTCTGTGTACGGTGTCATTCGGAACAAGCCGGGCCTCATGTATTTGAGCATGAGGCATTGCGTGAGGGCTGCACGGCTTGCCACAAGCCGCATGGATCGATGAATCGNGGCATGCTTGTCCAGCGCGATGCTAACCTATGTCTCCGCTGCCATGCTCAGATTCAAACGGGTGGTGCTGGAGTGTTCATCGGTAAGACAGATCACACCGGTTTCCTTCGGGGTGGGACCTGTTGGTCAGCCGGATGCCATTCTGCCGTGCATGGTTCCAACTTTAGTCCGCGTCTATTGTATTGATGCTAAAGTTGTTGGTCATTCTATTGAGCGGTGCTGGCTTGTGGGCTGCGGAACCGGTCGATACAGCCCGGCTTCCTATTNCCGCNGAGCGCAGGGTCGATTTTGCAACCGATATTCGGCCGTTGTTCGATCGATCCTGCATGAAGTGCCATGGTGACATCCGGCCGAAGAGCGATTACCGGATGACGAGCCGTGAGGCGGCACTCGCTGGAGGTGAACTCGGAGTGGCGATTCTCCCAGGCGACAGCGCAGACAGTCCGCTTGTCCATTACATTGCCGGCTTGGTGGAGGATATGGAAATGCCACCTAAAGGAAAGGCGCCGTCGNTGAGCCCCNAGGAGATTTCTCTCGTTCGNGGCTGGATCGATCAGGGAGCAGCGTGGCCCTCAANAGNAAAGACGAAGTTCAATGTCGATCCGGTGGCGCGATGGATCACGCTCAGCGGCAGTGGGGAGGCGTTTCGACGGCACTGGGGCATGACTGAGGGGCTCGTGCTCGGTGTGAGCCAGGTGACGGCCAACGGCCAAACTAATGGCGGTGTGAATGTGGGGTTTGACGGTCGCACACTTGGCGGGGATGAGGATCACCAGGTTAGTTTGCGTTTAGACCGTCCCGGATTGGGCTATGCCGAGGCTGGCTACGAATCGTGGCGTGAATTTGGTTATGGGACAGGTGGTTATTTCGAAGGATTGAATGTGTCGCCATTCCGCTTGGCCAAGGCGCCGTACCTTGACCACGATCGCGCCTGGCTTTCTACAGGTTTGGCCAAACGCGATGTGCCTAAGCTCGATTTTACCTATGAGCGTCTCGGTCGCAATGGTCGTTTGGATACACAGCAGTGGGGGGGTGTCCCGATTGACGAATTTCAGACGCGTGCTGTTTATCCTGCGGCTAAGTCGGTGGAGGAGACGATTCATCGTCTATCGCTTCGTGCTGAACATGAGATTGGGAATACGCAGATCNAAGACATGTTGACTGTCGAAATAGGAGATATGGATACAGAGCGAGAAAATGTAGATTTTTTCAACTTGCCAGCGATTGGAACGAAGCCGGACTACCTCACTCAGATTGGTCAAGATCGGGAGTTCAAGAGAGGTGCAAACTCGCTGCGCCTGACGCGACAACTGAAGGATTGGTGGCGGGTATCGCTGGGNCATCATTTCACCAAGTTCGATGGGGATGCGGGGCTGGATGTGGTTTCCCTCTCACCAAATGATCCCGGTGAGACGCCTTGGCTCGGCGACCGCAGCAACGCCATCCGCATGCGGCAGCGATCACATTTTGTAAACGCTACGACACTGATGGGGCCATGGCGTCATCTTACGCTAAGCGGCGGTGTTCAGGGAGAGTCTACCCGCCGGCAAGGCATGGCCACAGGTTTGGCGTTAGGATCATCACCGGCNCGATTCGCGTCGGGNGAGGATCGTGCCNGCTTCGAGGGCAACGTGCAGTTGAATTACACTGGTTTGAATCACACCGTACTGANGNTCGGATCACGCCTACGTGGGGAGCGTACTGATCTGCGAGAGGATGGGCAAATTGACAGCGATTGGGGCGCGGAAGGTTTCCTNCGAGATAGTGACGAGACCGGCCGGTTGGCGCGTTATCGTGCNGGGTTCGCATGGTCGCCAAGCACCGAGTGGCTCTTGCGTGGCGGCTACAAGTGGCGCGATTCACGCAGCGACTTTGCGCATCCCCTAGACACCGATTTGTCCGAGGAATCAGGAAATGGCTACCCGGCCTTCATCAATCGTCGTCGCGCCCGTGGCGATGTGATCGATCTGGGTTTCAGTTGGCGGCGGCTTCCAAATTTTTTGCCGGAATTCCGGTGGGAGCGGCACCGTACCGACTACGAACTAGGGACGCAGTCTTTCAAGGAACCGTGGGGTGGTCCGTATCGCGCTGGAGGTCGTCATTGGGTAGGCCGGAACGAGTCGGACGTATTCAGTCTGTCGATCACCTCGATCCCGAACACGCGGCTAGTGGCTACAACTAGCATTGGCTACACCGATACTTGGACGGGCACGATCGAGTCGGCAGCGCTTGGCCTGCGGCCATTTGAGGGCGATACATGGTTTTATGTCGATCATCTCAGCTACACGCTTGGTCAAGCGACCGACTTGACGCTGTATCGTTCCTATTATCGGGTGGATTACGGTGACACAAACCTCCCAGGAGAGATCGCCTACGGGCTGGACGCCGAGAGGTATGGCATTGTACTGGGGCTGCGGCATAGGCTTGGCCAGGCGGCATTATTCCACCTCCAGTACGGCTGGTTCAGTAACAGCGAGCCTAGCGCCAATGGTGTGCATGATTACAAGGCCCACATGCTGCTCGCCACTTTGAGCTTAAACATGAATTGATCTGCCGGGTTTGACATCGTTAAGTGGCTCGGTCACCTTTTGTTGCAGCAGGCATATGACAATCCAAGGTAAACCAACTGATCCCCAAAACCCTTTGAGTGACCTTGAGGAATGGGACGATTTTGTGAAGGAACGATATCCCGAGCCGGCTGAAAAACAGGTACTCGTTGGTACCAATCCGGAAAAGACTGAGGAGCAATTTCGGGATTATGAGGCGGATGCACGTTCGTCAGTGCGTGATTTTTATCGACTCAATCATAGGGGACAAACACTCGATTTTGTGCGGCAAAAACGGGATCAGTACCTCAAGATGGAGCAACGTGAGATGAGTGTATGGGAGGCTGCTGAATTTCTTAACACTTTGGTAGACGACAGCGACCCGGACACCGACCTTTCGCAACTGGCCCATCTGCTACAGACCTCCGAGCAGATTCGGAGCGACGGGCATCCTCGCTGGTTTATCCTCGCTGGTTTTGTTCATGATCTCGGCAAGGTGCTGTGTTTGTTTGGCGAGCCGCAATGGGCGGTGGTCGGCGACACGTTTCCGGTCGGTTGTGCCTACTCTGATAAAATTGTTTTTCCTGAGTACTTTGATGCCAATCCGGACAAACATTCCGCAGAAATGCAGACGCCATTGGGCATCTACGAGGAAGGTTGCGGTCTAGATAACGTGATGCTTTCGTGGGGGCATGACGAGTACATCTATCATGTGACGAAGGATCATCTNCCGGTCGAGGCACAGTACATGCTGCGCTATCACTCATTTTATCCGTGGCATCGTGAGGGCGAGTATCAGCAACTGACCAACGAGCAGGATCGCGAGATGCTCCGGTGGGTGCTTGAGTTCAACCGCTACGATCTCTATACCAAGAGTCACGAATCACCCGACATCCAGGCACTCAAGCCGTACTACGAGGATTTGATCGCCGAGTTCTTCCCTGCCAAGCTTTGTTGGTGAGCAAAAAGGATCACAAGGTCGCCAAGTTGATGGAGGGCATCGAGGCTGGCGAGCACGATCTGCATTTGGTTGGATACCTTCGTTGTTTTAATACACAGCAATTTTACGAGGCGCACGATGTGCTTGAAGCGTTATGGCTTAAGGATCGTAATGGGCCCGATGGAGATTTTTTCAAGGGTCTCATCCAGTTTGCTGGATCTTTTGTCCACCTGCAAAAGCGGCGAATACGACCTGCCAAGGTGTTGTTCCTACGCAGCACCACCTATCTTTGCAAATACCCGTCGCCGCACTATGCGCTGGATGTCGAGGGTCTTATCCGTATAGCAAAGCGTTGGGCTGAGGCTGCTGAATCGGGAACTGATTTGTTGGCAGAGTGGGGATCTCCCCAAATNGAGTTTCATAAAAAGCTCACTGTTTAATGGCTAGCTATGACATTTTCCGAAAAATCGAATGTTTTTATTGTTAGCCGAAAAGACTTTTAAACCAATTGAATTGTTTCATTGACGACTTGAAAAACTATTTTTTGTATTTCGGNTCCTTTAATAAGCCCTATAAATGGATAAATATGTTAATGGTTCGTTGAACTGCTCTATATTCTAGGCAGTGAAAGCCTGAATAAATAAGCANTTTTTTTATCCTAATCACATTTTTCATATCGCTATGTGTAGCTTCAGAAAGTGGGCATATTGGAAATACTCACTTCGCAGTCTTTTTAAATTGAAAAGCACTTTAACGAGAAAATTGGAGGAGTTGATATTTATGATATACAATCAACCAAAGCAAAGTAGCGTCAGGGATAATGCAAAAATAATTAGTGAAGGAACTGTTCTAAACATTTTGTCGCGAACTTTTATGTGGCACAGAAAAGCGGAGAGCATCATGATTGATAACCCTAGTGCTGAAGCAATGGTAAGCTGATCAAACCACACGCTGGCGAATAGCATTAGTGCCAGTGAAATTTTNATTAAACCTGCGACATAAAACATCTCCCTTGATAAACCGTAATAGGCAAATTCTTCCTGTAAGCTTGTTGCTTCACCTGCACGAAAAGGTGTTTTTCGTTTTTGTCTAAAACACCAGACTGAAATGATGATGGCTGGTACTAATATTTTTAGAGTTATGATTAACATGGTTGAATGGTCAAAAATGAAAATTACAGTTCTGTTAGCATTAATTTGTCGAAAGTTTCTCGAGCTTCCCAAGCTTTATCGGTGGATGATCTCATCTTAGACATTTGGTAAAGAGTATCCGTGACCATCTGCCTGTTACGCTCATTCAGTTTGTTTTGGGGCAAAAGCTTTAAATTGCGAAGAGTTATTTCATAGATACTGGCACATGCAGAGTGGTTGCCATGATTAAATTGAGGTACGCCCATTCTAATGCCCCTCATGATGATTGATCTGGCGCTATCGTCTGATTGTGAAGTTGGTGGTGTCAGTACTTTGTCAATGACATGAATGATACCATTGGATGCTTTAATGTCGGCTTGGACAACTCTGGCGTCGTTTACGAATACGCTATCGGAATTAGTTGTAAATTTAATGTTTTGGTTGTTGAGCGTTTCCAATGGCAGAAGGGGCAATTTGTCACTGGTAAAAGTTCCTTCAACAACATGATACTTTAGTATGTTAGCCAGGTTGGATTTGTTTTTTTCCATGAGCAGTTCTTCTAGCAGTTCACTGGAAACTTTTGAAAATGCGAGGTCTGAAGGCGCAAAAATGGTGTAGGGTCCATCATTAGCCAAATTCTTGGCCAAACCTGCTACGGTAGCTGCCTTTAAAAGGGTACTAAATTTACCGGCATTTTTAGCCGTTTTTACCAAGTTGTCGGCTTCGACCACACAGGTGGTCCCAATTAAAAATAAAGTAAGTAGTAGTTTCACCAACACTACTTTCGCAGATTTATTTTTATCGGCAAATAGNNATATAGGTTTTATATACTTTTTTGACCGGTACGATTTGCCGCTACAGTTTAGAGAGGGAGATTAATCCTGTATGAATAATATTCTTACTTTCCTATCGGTGTCAGCCCTNGTTTTTTCAGATGTCCACATCTACTCCTCTGAAAAAGAGATAACTCAAATAGTCATCAAATCAGACGATTTGATGAAGTATGACAAGACTTCACTAAAATTAAAGAAAGGCATGATTTATAGCATAAAACTCGAAAATATTGGAAAACTGCCGAAGGCGGCGATGGGGCACAATCTAATCATTCTAAAGCCTGGCATCGATGCAATCAAATTTGGGCAAAAATTGATTACCGATTATGGCGCAGACGTGTCGAATGATTGGANGCCAGTAAAGGCNNAAAACTTAATTCTATCTCAAACTAAAATGCTTGGACCGGGTGAGAGCGATACCCTAGAAGTAAAATTTGTAAAAAAGGGATCTTACCACTTTTTGTGCTCTTTTCCGGGTCATTTTGGCCAAATGCGAGGCGTAATCTCGGTTGAATAGGCAGTTACAAATACAAATAAATACCGAACCCACCTAGGTGGGTTTTTTTGTTGAAAAATTATTTTAGAAAAACATAAAAAAAACCTTGATTTATATTTAATAATATCTATATTTTTTCTGANCGGTGCGCATTAANAAATAATAAAGCTATACAAAACATGAATAAGACAGAGAAAACACCCAGTGATATCGAAAATTTCAACCGATATCACAAAGATTTAAGTGCGTTTAATCCCATTTCAAGAGAAGAGGAGTTGGATTTGGCCAAGAAGATTAAAAACGGGGACAACGATGCATTGCATCAATTAATCCAATCCAATTTGCGGTTGGTAGTGCTCATTGCTTCAGAGTACGAGGGTTTGGGGTTGAGTTCCCTTGACCTGATCAGTGAGGGTAATATTGGTTTGATTAAATCAGCCGANCGATTCGATCCTGAAAAAGATGTGAAGTTCTCATTTTACGCCGGGCTATGGATAAGGCAGCAAATCAAAAGAGCTTTAAGCAACAAAAGCAGAACCATCAGAATTCCCGTCAGTATGGTGGAAAGAATAGCTGCTATTGAAAAAAATAAGAGGGATGCATTTTTAAATGATGAAGATAATGATAGACCAAAATCTGATAAAGGATCTTCTGTAAGGGTAAATAGGCTTGTTAAACTTGCGAAAGCAAAAGTGGTTTCCATTGATACCCCGATTAGTGACTCTGAAAAAAATACATTAGGTGATGTAATACCTGATGAGAATTGCACTAATCCATTGGATAATTTGGGCCGTTTCGATGATTATGAATTATTGAAGTCAAATTTGAAACACCTAACGGAGAGAGAAAAGGATGTCNTNATTAGGAGATTTGGGCTTAAAGATGAAAAGCCCAATACTTTTATTGAAATAGCTAAAAAATTGGGTTTAACAAAGGAAAGAGTNNGGCAAATCGAGGAGTATGCCCTGGTTAAAATGAGGCGATTGTTTTATTCAAGCCAGGGTGACAATAGATTCGCCTGTCCCGCTTGACACAATCGGGTTGCACGGGGACTTTTGGGCAAGTGAAATTATTGGACTGTCCAAATGCCGTTTGTAGCGATGCNGGAATTGCCCCCGTTATGTTTGTTACTGGTGCAGTACTATTCCCAAAATGTACGATTCCGATCCGCATTTTCGAACCAAGATATATTAGCATGCTCCAGAATGCCCTAGAGTCTACCAGGGCATTTATTTTATCATTTGAAAAAGAAGAAAATTTCTCATCCGGTGTGGGTACAATGGGNTTNATTAAGTCATCTGCTAGACAGCCAGATGGAACTTCNNTCCTGTTNCTTGAAGGCCTTTTNAAAGTCAATGTAACCGGTAAGTCGTTATCTGATGTGCAATACCCATTGTATCGCTACCATAAAAAAAACTATTCTAATGAATCAACAGACAAGGTGCTAATCGGTCAACTTAAAATCAAATACAAGGAGCTCATCGAAAAATTTGACGATATAGATTTTCCAAAAAATTTGAATTTTGATGATGCCTCAAATGATTGTGAAAGATTGCTCGATATTTTTGTACAAAATTTAGAGAGCAAGAAAGTCATCTTCGAATTGGATGGTGCAANAAACAGAATTTCAATGACACTGGCTATATTAGAATCAATTTTAAATAACAAAGATTAAAAAATAAATGGATGGATTGTACAAAATAGGTGCGGTTTCCAGGTTAACTGGAATCAATATTCCCACATTAAGGTCTTGGGAAAACAAATATTCAATAGTTACGCCAACAAGGATTAATGGAACTCAGCGTGGTTACACCAAGGATGATCTGGACAAGTTAAGCTTGATACAGGCTTTATTAGAGGCAGGTGACTCAATTTCTTCCTTGCAAGGGCTAAGCATTGAGGATCTTGAAAGAAGGCTGGAAGATAACACACCTATTCAAAACGATAGGGCAATCAATCTTAAAAATAATTTTAAAGCCATTTCTATTGGCACAATGATTCCGAATCTGGATAAAACTCCAGCGGGACTGCCTAAGATAGACGTAATTCATAATTATGATCTTTCTCAATATTCCGAGAATGATAATGTAGAGTTTGATTCAAGTGCTGATCTCTTAATCGTAGAGTTACCAACATTGCATACCCATACTGTTGAATGGATAAGTAGGCTTCAAAATCAAAATCGTATAGAACATTCCATCGTTTTATATAGATATGCCAGCCCTGGTGGTGTTAAGGCCTCCAGTAATAATCATAAAATCAATATACTCAGGCAACCTGTTAGCGCTCAGGATATACAGTTAATGTGCGGCTTTATCACCGCTGGTGATGAGTATCAAACTTACACCAACCAACCTAGTGCCTCTGATCATCAACCTTTTACAGAAAAAGAGTTATGGGAAATATCCATCATGGCCAATCCTGTCCACTGTGAATGCCCCAAGCATCTCTCTAGTATTATATCCAGTTTGCTTGGTTTTGAAAAATATTCTGCAGATTGTGAGGAGCTAAGTGAAAGTGACCGATTGCTTCACAATGAACTTGAGGCAAATGCAAAACAGGCCAGAATTATAATGGAAAATTCTTTAAGGAAAGTAATCGAAGAAAATGTAGTGGATATGTCTTCACTTAATGCTTCTTAGCGTGTTCTACTTATAGTTTCTTCAAGCTATTTGTCTTTTGGTATACAATTGATATGTTTCATTAGCTCGNATTTAGAGCTTATTGAAAATGAAATTAATTAAGAACTACTTGTTGGGAGCTCTGCTCACTGTAACCGCTGCAGGCATGCACGCTGCAGATCGTAAATCACAAGATATNGTGGATGTTGCNGTNGNNGCAGGNAGNTTTAANACNCTTGTGGCAGCCGTTAAGGCAGCTGANCTCGTNGATACANTNAAGGGNGANGGNCCNTTTACTGTNTTTGCGCCTACNGACGAGGCGTTTGGAAAGTTACCAAAAGGCACACTTGAATCATTGCTTAAGCCGGAAAACAAAAAAAAGCTTCAAGACATTCTAACGTATCATGTGGTTGGAGCTAAAGTGCCTTCATCGAAGGTTGCGCCAGGCAAGGTTGCAATGGTCAACAAAAAGCACGCTGATATTAGTGTTTCTGGAGGTAAAGTGAAAATCAACAAAGCAAATGTTGTTAAAGTTGATATCATGGCTAGTAACGGTGTTATTCATGTGATTGATCAAGTGATTCTNCCGCCTTCCAAGGCTAATTAAGAAATATTAAATCTGTTGGGAGGGGTTTTTCCCCTCCCTTTTTTTATGTCTAATTATAAAAATTTAATCATCGGAAGTAAGTCTGGAATTGGTCAGGCTTTAGCTGAAAAACTGAAATTGCAAGATGAGAAAGTTTTGCATATATACCGTAAGTCTGACTCAGAAAATATTTTAGATCTTGCGAAGGCTCATAAACAGGAAAGAATCAAAACATTATTTTATTGTCTGGGCACAATTAAGCTAAAATCAATCCTGGGCACTACGGCTGATCAATTGNANGAGGACTTTAANGTGAANCTAGTATATGCTCATGAAATAATTAAATTGTTTTACAGGGAGCTCCTTGCCAGTAATGGGTCGATTATTTTTTACAGCAGCGTCGCCGCTAANAAGGGTTTTTCATTTCACAGCTCAATAGCATCATCAAAATCTGCGATTGAGGGTTACGTGAGAAGCATAAGCGCTGAGATGGCTCCAAAGGTTAGAGCTAATGCAATTAGGCTTTCTTTGGCTAATACTCCGCTTTCAGATTTTATATTTTCGAATGAAAAATCCAAAAAAATAGCTTTGAACATGCAGCCTTCGGATCAATTTATAACTTTAAGGGATATAGCAACTCTTTCTTTGGAGATATCGAGAAACAAAAGTATAACAGGGCAGGTGATTACGCTTGATGGTGGGCTTGTGTCGCTGTTCAAAAAGCCTAAAGTTTAAATTGGTAATATTTAATGGCTTTAATTTGACGGTTTAATATTAATTATTCATGACTCCTTTATATTACTGTTTTGACACTATTTTTGATGCAAAACCAAGCGAGCTTTTTGTTTGGCACGGGCAGCAAAGTTCGATGGAGAAGCTAATTCCAAAAAACCAAGCTAAAGTTACAAAATACGATGAATTATCCAGTAACAACATTATTGAATTTGAAATAAGGGAGTTTTTTGGGCTGATTAAGATGAAGTGGTTGGCAAAAATAGAAAATGTTATTATCAACGAGGAATTTACAGATATACAGATTCAAGGTCCGTTTAAACACTGGAGACACAGGCATCGATTTATTGGTTTGAATAATGGTGAATGCACGAAGATGCGCGATGAAGTTTCCTTTTTGCTGCACGGTGGGTGGTTCATAAATGCCTTATTTAGGAAGCTTGTTTTAAGGAAACTAGAAAAATTGTTTCAGTTTCGTCATGATGTTTTGAAAAATGAATTTAGCGTCTCCAAATATAGTTTGGATAAGAAATGATCTAAGGTTAAATGATAACCCTGCTTTGTATCATGCGGCAAAGCAAGGTTCTGTCATTCCTGTGTTTATATGGGCGCCCCATGAAGAGGATAAAAGTCCAGGTGCTGCGACTAAGGTGTGGCTCAATGCTTCTTTGAGATCATTTCAAAAGGACTTGCATAAATTGGGTGTGAGGTTGCTCTTTGCAAAAGGGAATTCGCTTGATGTGCTTAAGGACTTAATAAACAGAAGCAATGCCGAAGCTGTTTTTTGGAATGAAAGGTACGAGCCTAAAATTCATAAAAGAGACCAGCAGATAAAAAATGAGTTATTATCGATATTAGATGTTCAAACGTTCAACGGTAACTATTTTTTGAGTCCCGGAACTGTGAAAAACAGTAGTGGGTCCCCGTTTAAGGTTTTTACCCCATTTTGGAAAAATTGTTTGAGTAAAGTAGACGTTAACAAAATAACGCCAAAGCCCAAATTGTTAAGATCTGCTAATGATAAATTGGTTTATAATTCTTTAGAGGATTTGAATCTGACCGGAAAAGCTAAATGGGAAGAAAAAATAGCATTAAGCTGGAATCAAAGCGAAGCGGATTCGCATGAAATTTTGACATCTTTCCTTCGCAAATCTCATGACGATTACAACGTTAACAGAAATCTTCCTAGTCTGAACGGTACATCAACTCTGTCGCCTTATTTACGCTTTGGTCAGATATCCCCGAATTATATTTTACACAAACTAAGGGCGTCACTGCCACGGACTTGGAAAAAGTCGCAGTTTTTAGCTGAAATAGGATGGCGTGAGTTTTCCTGTCATTTGTTGTTTCATTATCCNGAANTCATCACCGAACCTTTGCGAAAAGAATTTAAAAATTTCCCGTGGTTGAATAATAAAAAACATTTAAGTTGTTGGACTAAGGGCCTTACAGGTTATCCGTTTGTGGATGCAGGTATGCGGCAATTATGGCAAACTGGATGGATGCATAATCGTGTGAGGATGGTAGTGGCTTCATTTTTAGTAAAAGATNTGCTGATAGACTGGAGGAAAGGTGCTGAGTGGTTTTGGGATACATTGGTGGATGCTGATCTTGCATCAAATACATTAGGGTGGCAGTGGGTGGCAGGATGTGGGGCCGATGCGGCTCCTTATTTTCGAGTTTTTAATCCCGTTATTCAATCAAGAAAATTTGATGCTAATGGGAAGTATATAAAAAAGTGGATCAATCAATTATCAAAATTGAATTCATCTGAGGTGCATTTACCCAATCAAGAAAATGAATTATTTGATAAAACAGGTGATTATCCGAATCCCATTGTGAATCATTCTGAAGCTAGAATAAACGCTTTGGCAGCATATGAAACCGTTAGAGGTTCGCAACGTTAATAGGCGCAATGTCAAATTGGCATTTCTATCTTCTTGTTTTTGGGTGTTTTTAGAGGTGTCAGAAAAATCACTCTTGTCTGCTTGTGCTAGAGTGATTAAGAGAGAGAGGCATTGATTTGTTTAGATGCCGTAATTTTCTATCGGAAATTATACACTAAAATAACATTCTGNTCTTTTCTTTGGCCAAGCGNATAATTTTCTCTTAATGGATTCCGTCTTGCACCAAGGCGGGGGGGAAGCCCAAGCTGGGTCGCCTTAGAGTGGTTGTTCGTGTGACACTGGACGTTGCTGTCCGCCGTGAGTTTGACTATCTCGTGCCATCGGAACTGGAATCCAGCGTTTGCGAGGGCGCGCGGGTCAAGGTGCCATTTGGGCCACGTGAGGTGTTAGGGGTAGTCACGGCGGTACTCGACGATTCTCNGCACGGCAACTTGAGAGAGGTCATTAAAACGGTTGGAGGACAGTCACTAGTGACACCGCCGATTCTACGCCTTGTTAACTGGATTGCAGATTACTACTGCTGCGCGCCGGAAATTGCCATGAAAGCGGTGCTGCCAGATGCAGTTCGGAAGGAGGAGGAAGGCTGGCGCGAGCGGCTATATGTCCGTGTGCTGCCCCAGCACGGTGAACTGCCCAAGTTGACCAAGCGGCAGGAGGATTTGTGGTCAATTGTNGAGGAGTGGCGGGAATTACCTTTGCAGGAATTGATCCGTCTGGCTGGGACGACCTCGGCGACCGTTCGAAAACTCGAGGACAAGGGATTGATTAATATCGCGCCGCAAATCACAGAGCGTGATCCGTATGCCAAAGAGCACATTCTACCTACACAGCCATTGGAATTGAACAACCAACAAGCCAATGCTTTTCGATCGATTNTCGAGTCGATGGATCGTTTGGGCAAGCAGGANTCCGAGCCGACAAAGCCGGAACGAGACAGTGTGTTTTTACTGCATGGTGTTACTGGTAGTGGCAAGACGGAGGTATATTTGCAGGCGATCGCGCACGCACTTACCCAGAACAAGGGTGCGATCGTGCTTGTACCTGAGATTTCGCTGACGCCGCAGACGGTCGAGCGGTTCAAGGCGCGGTTCAGTCAAGGGCCGCTACAGACGCTGGTTGCAGTGCTGCATAGTCACTTGTCCTCCGGAGAACGTCATGATGAATGGCACAAAATCCGACAAGGTAGGGCAAGGATTGTTATCGGTGCGCGCTCGGCAGTGTTTGCCCCCGTTGAGCCGCTTGGACTTGTGATCGTCGACGAGGAGCACGAGCATTCGTATAAGCAGGAGGAAGCACCGCGATATAATGCCCGCGACATTGCCGTGGTCCGTGGTCAGCAGGAAGGCGCAGTTGTGGTGCTCGGTTCTGCGACCCCGTGTATGGAGAGCTACTATAATGTGCAGACAAAAAAGTATGGATTACTTTCGTTAACCGAACGGGCTGACAAAAAAAACATGCCACTCGTACGGGTGGTTGACATGCGAAGCGCGGCCCGTAAGGAGAATGGTATCGGAATTTTTTCACCCCAACTGCGAGAGGCGATTCTTCAGAGGATCGAAAAACGCGAGCAGGTGATGTTGTTTCTTAATCGTCGCGGCTGGTCTAGTTCGCTGCAATGCCCCGAGTGTGGATTTGTAGCAGAGTGCCCGAACTGTAGTGTGTCGTTGACGTACCATAGGGCGGCGCAACAATTGATGTGCCACATCTGTGGTCATGCCGAGTCAGCCCCGAAAAAGTGTCCCGAGATGACTTGCGGNAATGCGGCGATTCGTTTCGCTGGTCTAGGTACGGAAAAGGTTGAGGCGGCGCTGGAAAAAGGCTTTCCATCGGCGAAGGTCAAGCGGATGGACTCTGACACACTCAAGCGCAAAGAGGATTACCGCCGTATTCTTGGTGATTTTCGCACAGGAAAAATCGACATCCTTGTTGGCACGCAGATGATCGCGAAGGGACTACATTTTCCAAACGTGACGCTGGTGGGTATTATTCATGCTGATCTTAGTCTGCATATCCCGGATTTTCGAGCGGGCGAGCGAACGTTCCAGTTGCTGACACAGGTGGCGGGTCGCGCGGGCCGTGGTGATGTTGAGGGTGAGGTATATGTTCAGTCGTTTACACCATTTCATCCTGCGATCCAATATGCCCGACGACATGACTTCGCCGGGTTTTTTGAACAGGAGATTGAATTTCGACGTGAATTGCATTATCCGCCAGTCAGTCGTGTTGCGCTACTGACTTTGCGCGGTCGTAGTGAGGATCGTGTCAAGTTTTTCGCAGATCATCTCCGCAGGGAAATTGACGAATTGGCCAAGGAGTTGGGCGGTACTGTCGTTGCCGGTCCTGCGCCTGCGCCGTTGCTCCGTGCTGAGTCTTTCTACCGCTATCAAGTAATGATTCGTACCGGGAAAATGGCAGCGTTAAGCCGCAGGCTTTCGGACAAGCGTACAGAATTTCAGATCCCCAATGACATTCGACTTGTTATTGACATCGATCCGATGACGCTGAGCTAACTTGCAGGGAAGCATACGCATCAATAGGATGCCGAACCAAGGTTGGGCTTTCGATGGCTCAAGTGCAAAAAGGTGGACGCAATCAATCAATTAGAATCGACCATATTCGGGTTGAACCGGCTGGCTCGCAATCTGTGGTGGACGTGGAATCAGGAGGCGCAGGATGTTTTCGAGGAATTGTCGCCTCGAGTCTGGCGCAACCTATACCACAATGCAGTGGCGGTGCTTCGTGAACTCTCTGATGAGGAACTACGGGTGCGATTGCTCGATGAGGAATTCAACGACCGTGTGCGAGCGGTGCTTCGACAATTTGACGACTACATCGGTGCGTCCGATACGTGGGCAGCCGAGCATGCCAGCTCTTTAGCCAAGCGACCTGTAGCTTATTTCAGCGCGGAATTTGGTTTTCATGAGACGCTACCAATTGCGGCTGGCGGCCTGGGTGTCTTGGCCGGCGACCACGCAAAGTCAGCCAGCGACCTCGGCCTTGGCTTCGTGGGTATTAGCCTGTTTTATCGTGAAGGCTATTTTCAGCAGGCGATCAATGCCGAGAACTGGCAGACGGAATATTACAGCCAACTAGATCCGCAAAACCTNCCGCTCGAGCCGGTACTCGACGAAGATGGAAAGCCGATGGTGTGCATGGTGGAGATTGCCTCAGAGCCGGTATCATTCCGGGTTTGGGTGGCCAATGTCGGGCGTTGTCCCGTCTATCTGCTCGACGCCAATCTGCCGGCGAACCAACCACACTTTCGGAATTTGACACAGCATGTGTATGGCGGTGACGACTCAACACGCATCATGCAGGAACTTCTACTTGGCGCAGGGGGAGTCCGGCTGTTGCGTCAGCTATGCATAGAACCATCAGTGTACCACATGAACGAAGGCCATGCGGCATTCCTTGTGTTGGAATTGATGCGNGAGCTGATTGCAAATGGGACTGCCTTTGCCGAGGCTTTAGCCGTGGTCAAGCAGCAATGCCTTTTCACGACGCACACCCCGGTGCCAGCAGGGCACGATCGGTTTAGTCGCGAGTTGATGGATTACGCGGTACGGCATTTTTATAAACAGCTTGGTGTTGGAGCGGAGGAATTGATGGGGCTTGGCCGTGTCAATNTGGACGATACAGGTGAGCCCTTTTGTATGACTGTTTTAGCGCTCAAGGCGGCGCGAGCAGCNAACGGTGTGAGTGAACTNCACGGTAGAGTGAGCCGCGAAATGTGGCATGCTCTTTACCCNTCTGATGCTGNGGACGATGTGCCCATCGGCCACGTGACCAACGGCATTCACTTGGCCGGCTGGATGAAAGGACCAGTGCGAAAGTTTTGGCGGCGCAAGCTCGAAGAAGCGGAGCCGACGGCGAACTGGACGAAAGAAATATCCAGGCCGGAATTCTGGGCACGGATTGAGGATGTGTCGTTTGTCAGCGACGAGGAACTGTGGGCGCTACGTTATCGTTTAAGGCGCGATTTGATTGAGTTTGCGCGTCGCCGTCTCCAAGTTCAGGGGCAACGTTCGGAGCCGAGCGATTTCATTGCGTTTGAGAATTTACTCAACCCGGACGCGCTAACAATTGGCTTTGCGCGTCGATTTGCCACCTACAAGCGCGCTCCGCTGGTTTTTGACCATTTTGAAACCCTCTCTGGACTGGTCCGTGACCTGCAGCAGCCGGTGCAGTTCGTGTTCGCTGGCAAGGCTCACCCGCGTGACGATGAGGGGAAGCGGCTTATCCAGCAGATTATTCACCTGAGCCAACATACTAGTCTTAGCGATCATCTGGTATTTCTCGAAAATTATGACGTGCATGTTGCCCGGCAGATGGTGTCCGGCTGTGACATATGGCTGAATACCCCACGCCGGCCACTCGAAGCTTCCGGCACCAGTGGCATGAAGGCGATCTGTCACGGTTGCCTGAATTTGAGCATCCTCGACGGCTGGTGGCGTGAGGGCTACGATGGAACTAATGGCTTTGCCATCGGTGGTGACGCNCATCCAGAAGATGTCGTAGAGCAGGATCGGCTTGACAGCGAGAACTTGTACAAGGTGTTGTCTGGCGAGGTAATACCCTGTTTTTACGATCGTGATGAAGGCGGCATCCCTAGGGCTTGGATCTCAAAAATCCGTCGTGCGATGGTCACACTTACGGCCAAGTACGACACCGCCCGTATGGTGCGCGAGTATACGAAACGCTACTACTTAACGAAATGAGATGCCAAACTGAAACACCGCGCGATTTGCGTTCGCTTAATGCTGAAGAGGCGGAAGATCTTCTAAGTGGTTGGGGGCACAAGTCGTATCGCGCAAAGCAGTTGCTCGGCTGGCTTTACAAAAAAAGCGTTGGCTCGATTGACGAGATGACAGATCTACCGCAGGGACTGCGAGAACAGCTTGCTGCATCGTTTGCACTTCAGCCGTTAAAGTTGGCCCGGGAGCAGTGTTCTGTGGATGGTACGGTGAAATTTCTTTGGCGTCTAGAGGACGACCAATTGATCGAGAGTGTGCTGATCCCAGCGTCTATCGGCCGGGACGGCAGCCAGAGCGACCGGCGTACGCTTTGTGTTTCGTCGCAGGTTGGCTGCGCATACGGCTGCAAGTTTTGTGCGAGCGGTCTAATGGGTTATAAGCGTAATCTGGACGCATCCGAAATCGTGGACCAAGTGCTGGCAGTCGAGCGTTGGCGTTTATCCAAGGGTACTTGGTCAATAGGGTCGGAGCCGCTGGTCAACAACATCGTCATGATGGGAATGGGCGAGCCTCTCGCCAACTATGATAATCTTCTTCGCGCACTCGAGATTTTCAATGCACCCTGGGGGCTGAACATTGGCGCGCGCAAGATCACTGTCTCTACCAGCGGTCTTGCCCCACAGATTCGTCGTTTGGCTGAAACGCCGCAGCAATACCACTTAGCGATTTCGCTGCACGGTGCGACAGACGCTGTGCGGGATAAAATCATGCCAATCAACCGCAAGTATCCGCTCGAGGAGCTAATATCTGCTTGCGAAGCTTACCAGCAGGCCAAGGGAAGGATGATCTGGGTTGAGTATATATTGATTGACGGCGTAAATACTGGTCTGGAGCAGGTTGAGGCATTGGGCGACTTAGCCAAGCGGCTTAAATGCAAGGTCAACCTGATCCCTTACAATCCCGTGGACAGTATTCAACTGAAAAGGCCGAGTGACGGAATAGTCAGTCAGTTCCGTGACGCGCTGCATCACCTTGGCGTCCGGGTTACCGTACGCATCGAGAAAGGGACTGACATTGATGCTGCCTGCGGACAACTTCGTTTAAAGTCCGAAAAAAAATTCTCTTCCGCGTAAGCGGTTTAGGTGCTGGCCTTCATTTCAACGACATCGTGTGGGGCGGCTTCCTTTTGGCCGGCAGGGCTGATTCGGGTATAGCGGGCTTTAGCCCTGAGTTCGGTTAGGTTGGCTGCTCCAAGGTAGCCCATGCCGGCCTGCACGCCGCCGATTAGCTGTCCCAGTAGTTGGTCCAAATCTTCAGAAACTTCCTTGAGCGCTTCGATGCCTTCTGCAGCGATCTTTTGGTTGGTATCCTTGGGAGCATGACCGTAGCGGGCTGCTGAGCCGGATTTCATTGCTGCCAGACTGCCCATGCCTCGGTACTGTTTGTACAGTTTTCCGCTGATCTCCATTACCTGACCGGGAGTCTCAGGGCAGCCNGCGAGCAGGCCGCCGCAAATNACGCCTTCGGCCAGCGTAAGCGCCTTCACGATATCACCCGATTTGGTGATGCCGCCATCGGCGAGTAGGCTGACACCTCTTGTCTTAGCTGCTTGGCTGGTAACGTAGAGTGCAGTCATTTGCGGTATGCCCACTCCAGCGATCAGTCGCGTGGTACAGATCGAGCCGGGGCCTTGGCCTACCTTGATGATGTTCGCACCGCAATCAGCGAGATAGTTGACCCCGGCGGCGGTGGTGACGTTGCCGGCGATGATTGGGAGATCTGGATACGCAGCGTGGATCAACGAGACGGCGTCGCCGACTCCTTTAGAGTGTCCGTGAGCGGTCGAGACGGCGATTACATCTACACCGCGTTCTATCAATGAGCCAACGTGCGATTCGATTTGCTCATGTTCGAGCTCGCCGTCTGCATTGCGCGGTGTGGAAACAGCTGCGCCACAAAGCAACCGGAATTGCTCGTCGCGGGCTGGTCGAAACTGGGCGTGCCGTTCCGAGGTGATCCGCTCGATGTCGCTCAAAGTGAAAAGGCCGCGTAGATTGTCCTGGTCGTCCACTACGAGAAGCTTATTTATGCCGGGATGATCGGTGAAAAACTGGTCAGCAACAGTGATCGGATCGGCGCCCAGCTCACTTTCGCGGAGCGTCTGCACCTGATCTCGAGGGACGAGAGCTCCAGTAACGGNNTTGGCGGCATAGCGCGGCTTAAGGACATTGCCGGAGAGTAGGCCGACGAGTTTGCAGTCTGCGNCCACAACAGGGAAGGTGCTGAATGCGTAGCGCTTATTTTGAATCAGTTCGATCACTTCGCCGATGGTCTTATGAGGTTCGATGGTGATCGGCTCTTGGATAAGTCCATGTACGTGGTTTTTGACTCGGCTGACCTCCTTAAGCTGTTGCTTTTCGGTCATATTGTAATGAATCAGTCCCAGTCCGCCGTTTAAAGCCATGCCGGTGGCCATTTGCGACTCGGTGACAGTGTCCATATCAGCTGAGATGATTGGGAGGTGCAGACGCAATCCGTCTGTCAGTTTAGTGTCGAGGGAAGTGTTCCTTGGAAGTGTCTCCGAGTAGAGTGTGGAGAGAGTGAGGTCGTCGTAGGTTAGCGCCACACCGGCTTGAGCCGGAAAAAAACTGTCCGATTCTTGATAGAAGGCTGAATCAANTGAGTCTACGTTTTGCCCTTCCGCCATGTCCGAGTGTCCATGATCGNCGCGGTGCTGGCAAGCGGTTTCGTTTTTATCATATTGATTAACTCTCTTACTTGTTCGTTTAAACGCATTATTCTCGACGGGGTTCGGTCAAGCGGCGACATTGCTGGCCATGGCTGCGACTGATATTACTCTGGATGAGCTGCGGGCGGCGATCCGTAACGTGCCGGATTTTCCCGAGCAGGGGATCCAGTTCAAGGACATNACGCCCGTTTTGGCCGACGCNCGATTGCTCGATGGCTGCATTGCNAATTTAATCGGGGAGCAAANAGCTGATTCAGTTGACTTAGTTGCCGGAATTGATGCGCGGGGCTTTATTTTTGGTGCAGCGATGGCCCGTGAAATGGGTGTCGGATTTGTGCCGATTCGCAAAAAGGGTAAACTGCCTTGGGAAACTCTGGAGGAAAGCTACGAACTTGAGTATGGTAGTAACACAATTGCCATTCACACTGACGCCATATCGGCGAAACAACGGGTGTTATTGGTCGATGATTTACTTGCTACAGGTGGAACGGCTGCTGCTGCGGCGAGCCTTTTGGCAAAGGCCGGTGGCCGAGTGGTTGAGGCTGTATTTTTCATCGAACTGAGTTTTCTAGATGGACGGGTTAAGATGGGGAAAGTGCCGGTAAGGTCACTGGTGGATTATTAGTGAGCGGTGAACAGGGGATGCCGAGTGTCTTCATAAAAACGTACGGTTGTCAGATGAACGAGCGAGACTCGGAGGCAGTCGCGGCTCAGTTGGTCTCCAAGGGCTATAGTATGACTGCTGATGTGTTGAACGCGGATATTATTTTACTCAACACATGTAGCGTGCGCGATGCCGCTGAGAAGAAGGCGCTTGGCAAGATGGGCCATGTGGCTGGGCAGTTGCGGGCAAAAAACCGGACGGCGGTACTCGGTTTCATGGGTTGCATGGCGCAGAGTCGAGGGCGGGAACTGATTGACCAGTTGCCAGATGTGGATCTCGTGATTGGAACGCAAAAATTTCACCGTACGGCTGATCACATCGGCGACTTGCTTGCAGGCCGAGTTAATGCTGTGGTGGACACCAACGAAGAGCAGGGTAGCGAGTCGACAATCCGCGAGCATTTGCTTAACGGTGCAAGCGATAAAAAATCAGTTACTGCGTTCGTAAGTATTATGCAGGGCTGTAACCAGTTTTGCACCTTCTGTATTGTGCCTTCCACGCGAGGCAGGGAGCGTAGCCGTTCGATTGATGACATCGTGAGCGAATGCCGTGAGTTGGTGGCGCGAGGTGTTCGCGAGGTGACGCTGCTTGGTCAAATCGTGACGAGTTATGGCCGACGTGAGATTGGCGAGAGGGAGGGCAAGTCGGCGTTCGTACAGCTCATTGAGGCCGTTCATAGGATCGAAGGCTTGGAGCGCATTCGTTTTACATCGCCTCATCCGAAAGGCTACGGCGACGACCTAGTCGAGGCTTACGGGCGCTTGGAT
>PBKH01000018.1 GCA_002721375.1 Verrucomicrobiales bacterium | reverse complement strand
CCAAAGGTATCACGAAAGTTACTCTGGAAGGGCGTTCGCGATTGGGCATTGGTAACTGGACTCCGCGCGCGGTTGAGCGAGTGGACGGGAGTGGTGGGTTGCTTGTGATTCGGATTGCCTACACTAAAGCCAACGAAATTCTCCGTGTGCGTGGTGATGACAAGGATGAACTGCCAGCGGCATTTTACAAAGGTTCTACAGATTTCAATGGTCAAAAGGATAATTCAAGTGGTTCAGGAATAGTTGAATCAGATGGGCCGCCTGCTCCTGGCCGCGGTAACGAATTTGATTCTGTGGCCGAGACCGCAGACACGAACAAGGATGATGGTGGGCAGCAGCGAGACGTTGTAGAGTCTGACATATGGAGCATCCACAATGACACGCTTTATTTTTTCAATTCACTGCGCGGGTTGCAGGTTATCGATCTTAAGGATAAAGGTAATCCGGTTGTACGTGGTGTGTTGCCCCTGCCGGCTGCAGGCGAGCAAATGTACACACTAGGTGACAACCATGTGATCTTGCTTGCTCGTGATGGCTGCAACTGGTGGGGTAACAACGCCGAGAGTCAGGCGATCATTGTGAACATTGCTGGTGACACGCCGGTTATCACATCAAGTGTGCCTGTAAAGGGTTATATCCGCGAGAGTCGCCTTGTTGGCACGGCGCTTTATATCGCCTCACAGACATATGTCACGAAGGAAGCCGTCAATTCCAAGACTGGTGAAACGTACACTAGGTGGGAACACGGTACGCAGGTTTCGGCTTTCGATTTGGAAAATCCAGTGAAGCCGGTCGCACGCGAGACACTTTTTTACAGTGGATACAACAACGATATTTATGCCACCGATAGGTATTTGTTCGTTTCAACCTCTGTTCCGAAGGATTACTATAAGACTGATTTGCGCTGCGTTGATATCTCCGCTCCGAACGGTACAATGAAGGAGGCGGCTACTATCCGTACAGCCGGCCGCGTAGCAGACAAGTTCAAGATGCGTTTGAGTGGCGATACACTCACGGTGATTTCGGAGGTGTTAAGCCGTAACAGCAGTAATAACCGGAATCGCTGGCTGACCACGCTCGAGACGTTCAGTCTGGCCAACCCGAACAGGCCAAAGTCACTCGGTGAAGTGAGCTTAGCCAAGGGCGAGCGTTTGTTCGCTACGCGCTTTGACGAAGACAGAGTGTACATTGTGACTTTCGAGCGAATCGATCCACTGTGGATTGTCGATCTGTCCGATCCACGCAACCCGGAGATCAAGGGAGAACTAGAGGTGCCGGGTTGGTCGACCTACATCCAACCGCTGGGCGATCGTTTAGTCTCGATCGGTGTTGATGATACGGACAACTCACGCAGGGTTGCGGTGTCGTTATTTGACGTGAGTGATGTCACCCAACCGAAGCTATTCGACAAAGTTACCATGGGAGATCGCTGGTCATGGAGCGAGGCGCAGTATGACGAAAAGGCGTTCACGGTTTTGCCACATGCCGGGTTGATCCTTGTTCCTTATCAGGGCCGCGAGTCCGGTGATTACGTCAAGAATGTCCAGATCATTGATCTGAACGAAAAGACTTTGAAGAAGCGTGGTGTCATCGAACATGCACTGCAGCCGCGCCGCGCCACGGAGTATCAGGATTATATTATGTCAATCTCCGGACAGGAGTTGCTATCGGTGGATGCAACCGATCGTGACAACCCAGTTGTGAAGAGTGAGGTTGAGCTGGCATGGACAGTTGATCAGGTCATCCCGACCGGAGACTATCTCCTGCAGTTGGCCAAGGGCTCAAACTGGTATTTTGGCGAGCAGGGAGGACCATCCATCCGAGTGGCTTTGCAGGAGGATCCAGACACCGCACTGGATCGCGTTGTACTGCCGCAAATCGCCTATCTTTCTGGAGCATCTCTGAATGGTGAAAAACTTTACCTGTTGCAAACTCAGGCGTTTCAGTCTGCCAATCCGAAGCCTGTACCTGAGAAACCAGAAGATGGTGGTGACGATGAGGGTGGCAATGAGGAAAAACCGGAAACGGAGGAACCGAAGCCCAATGTTTTCCTGACGATAATTGATTTGGCCAATCTGCCGGAGTTAACTGTGATTGGCGAATTAGCCTTGGTAGACAAAAACATGGGCTGGAGCAACCAATTCAAGCCGAATTGGCCAAGTGAAGGAAAGCTGATTTGGTCCAACGCTGGTGGTTACCGTTACTGGGGTTGGGGCGGTCCATGGATTGATGATGGTTTTAGTGATTCAATTTGGCCCGGTTATTACGGCGGAAGCGCAGGACAACTGCTTTGTTTTGATGTCGCGGATGCCGTTCAGCCGAGTCTGGCATCATCCGTTAACCTTTCGGTCGAGGAAAGCGAAGACGGCAAAGTCGAGTATGCCAACCGCTGGAATTTCAGCGAGGCGATCCTTAACAAAAATGGTTTGGTTTATATTAGCAGCCAGCACACGGACTACATTGATATTGAGCCGAAAGAAGGAGATCAGGAAAAACCCATGCCGGATCCCGGCCCGGAAGATCCCGACGGGCCGATCGAAAAGCCGATGCCCGAGCCTGAACCCAGGCCTCGCGGTTACTGGATCACTAGCTATGAGCTGCATGTGGTCGATTATACCGACATGTTTCATCCGGTTGTGCGTGATGCGACTTCCATCCCCGGTGCGCTGATTGGCACGTCCCATGATGGTGCACTGCTCTACACACAGGGTGCTCACTGGACGGACGATCACAAATGGGATGGAAACTGGATTGACGCCAGTTCTTACGACGGGATTGAGGCGTACCTAGTTGATTCCGTCGAACAACCGCAAAGTTGGCCACAGTCGCATATGATCACTAACGAAGGGACTCTTTACATGACTTTTTCCGAGACAGAAAAAGGCGAACCTACCGAAGATGGTGAGTCGGATTATGTCACGACCTACTACATGCAATCGCTTACGCTGGACGAGACTGCCCAATTCACTTTGCTAGATGAGATCGAGCTTGAAGCTGGCATTCAGCAGCTTGCTGATATTAATGGTCACCTCGTGGGTCAGGATACCCAGCGTACTCTCTACTTGTTCAACACGATGAATGCAGCATCGCTTTCTATCGCTGGGCAGGGTGGGCTGGAGGGGTGCCTGTGGTTCAACCTAGGCGGAGCGACGGGCAGCATCGAGTCCGGTCTATGGCTTCCGCTGGGTCACTATGGCGCGGTGAAGGTCGACTGGGACGACGATTAGGTAAAGNACTAGGCCCTTAATCCGGGCTTTCTAGTTGTTCATTGATGTACGGCAGGTATGACTCTCGGATGTGCCTAGCTAGGTCTTTGGCGATTGGCTCTGAGCGGTGAGCGATAAGCCCCTTGTTGGGNTCATCCATTGGAGACACTCGCTCAAAGTAACGTTTGGCTGCCGCATATTCCCCAATGTGCATTTTGTGCCAGCCGACNTTAGCCACTGTTAGGTAGCCGTTGGGGTCAAGTTTCTCGGCTTGCACAAAATACGGTCCGGCTTTGTCCGTTTGGCCGAGTTGATCCAGCGTCATTCCAAGCCGAGCATGCGAGTAGGCATCGTACGGGTTGAGAGCGATCGCTCTGTTTAGCCATCCGGCCGNCTTTCTCAACTCGATCCGGCGCGTGGTGACGCCGGTGTTTCCGGCTCGGCGCCGGTGAACCTCNCCCAGCAAAGCGGCGGTCTCGAAGTTATTGGGTTCGACCAACATCGCCTGTTCAAGTAGAGCGACCTGTTCGGCGAAGGTTTCTGCTTCTTGCGAAGCGTTGAGTCGTGCGTTTTCCTTAGTCTGTTCAAGCGCTTGTGTCATAAGCANNATTGACAAGCTTCCGACAACCGCGGTCACAGCAAGGCGCATCGGCAGGCGGATTGTCACCCAGTATCGCTCCGTGGCAAATCGGATGTATGCCGCAAGTAGCCCTGCCAACGTTGCGGTCAGCATGGCATTGGAGGGGATGTGCAGATTGAAGTCGACAAACGAATGCAGCGCGATAGAGCCAATTCCGGCCGTGCTGCCCAGCACGAAGGCCGAGCGGTTGCTTGTTTTGGTCGAGAGGTCACTAGCTGTGCGCTGCGAATATTTCCAGCTTTTGATAATCCCGGAAACCATAGTTCCGAAAATTAGTCCGGCNAGNAGCATGCCAACCAGTCCCCAGTCCACCAGCGTGTTAAGGTAGTCGTTGTGAACGCGCACCGGGCGTGACTGCAGTCGCTCAGGTCGTTGCGCGGGGAATCGGTGGTCAAAGTGCCCAGGTCCGACACCNAGTAGCTTCTCCTCCTGCCACACCTTTGTNGCAGCACCCCANAGTTCGATACGTGAGCCGACATGGCCCGAGGCCCCCNGTTTGTTGACATCCCGTAGCCTATCCTGGGCGAAGTCTGACATCAGCAGAAACCCTCCCGCGAGACCCAGCACTATGCAGGTCAGCAGGATACCCTTTAGCCGGAACTGTTTCTGCCAGCCTAGTATGCCTATGACCACGATCAGTGTCGCNCCGGTCGAGACCCAGCCGCCGCGCGACATACTGACCGCCACGCCGCCCAGAAGCACCAGTGCTGAGTAACCCAGCAGGATGCGCACCGGCTGGCTAATTCGGCCGGTCAGTACCGCCGCAAGGCAGAGTGGAAGTAACATGCCTATGAACCCGGCAAAATGATTCGGATTTATGAACGTTCCGGATCCACGTCCCCCATACTGTTCCGGCCTAGCGAAATGCCAAACGTGTTCCAATCCAACGATTACCTGTANGATTCCGTAAATGGAGATTGCCACGCCGGTGAAAACCAACACATACATCGTTAATTGCGTCCATTCCGATTTGTGGAGGTTGTTCAAGGTCAGGAAAAACAGCAGTGTATAGACCAGCAGACGCAGCACCTCGCTGCGGGCTGTGTACTCAACATCCGCCTGCATATAGTGAAACATCGCATAGGCAAGGAATAGCAGTAGACAGATGCCGACCGGCGGCAACAGTAGACGGTTTCGCCGTGGTTTTAGCCAGATACGAACTATCCAAAGCAAGGCCGCNACCGACACGAGCCATTCGACTACCGCGAACTCAAAAGCACGGACCGCCCCAGTAGCCAGCGCGGAAAAAACGAGTGTTGCTAGGACTAAGCCGACAATGCTTTTCTCGCAAAGGTTGTCTAATGTTTTAGAAATCACCTCAGGCTTGTTTAACGTATGACCATCATTTTGTAAATGCAGTGCATNAGTCTTTATTCCTGGGCAGCGGGAGGTGTTCGTGAAGAAAACGATCTATCATCGCTTGGCAATAGTCGTTGACCGGTTTGGCTAAATCCATCGTGTGAGGCCAGCCGTCGAGTCGTCCGTAGGTGTACGGAATCTTAAGTCGTTTTAGATGTGAGGCCAGCCGGTCGGATTGTGCCACCGGAACGATCTCATCGAGCGTCCCGTGCAGTATGAGTGTAGGCGGGTCGGTTTGGTCCAAATGAAACATTGGCGACGCNTGCCTGTAAAGTTCCGGTGCTTCCTCAAATGATTTGCCCTGCAAAAAATTTTTCACTGCGTCGTTCTCTTTGGCGATCCGAGCTGTCATATCATATACGCCGTAGATATTGACCACCGCGCTAATGCNGCTGCTGACCCCATTGTGGCCGCTGTTTCCTTCGAGCGCGGGATCGTCTGCGTAACCCAGCATCATTGATAGATGTCCGCCGGCTGACCCGCCAATCACCGCGATTTTTCCTGGATCGATATTGTATTTTCTGGCGTTGATNTTNAGCCAGCGGACGGCGCACTTGCAGTCCTGCACCGCCGCAGGGTAAGGCGCTTGTTCAGTCAGTCGGTAACTGGCNGTGGCGACCACATACCCTTTCTTGGCATAGGCCACGGTGTAGTAATGGTAATCCTGCCGCTTCCCACTTTTCCATGCACCTCCATGGATGAAAAGTAGCGCCGGCACAGGTTGGTTTAGTTTCGACGGCCGGTACAGGTCAAGATGTAGTGGTTGGCCATTGGCATTACCGTACTCGATATTCTTCTCCCATACTATTTCTTCCGGTACCGACACATTCCGGTCAATTATCTCCAGCGTGCCGTTGCCGTATGCCGCCAAGATGGCTAACTTAGAATTGTAGCCTGTTGGTTTTTCAGGGGCATCCTGTAAATTGGTTTCCGCTACGGCAAAAACCGATCCCAAGGCGATGTAGAAAAGCAGACTAAAGCGGTGCTTTCTGGTATTCATCTGAGGGATTTTATTAATAGNAATTTGAAAAAGTCACGCTTTCAAATAATCAAGAACGTGCATACGAAAGCGTCAAAGCATTATAGNTTATGATTACCATTGCATTTTAGTTTGGTTCAATCCGTTGACGAACCAATATCCTGAGGCCAAGCTCACCCAAGTAAGTTGAAGCGGTGGATATTCAAATTCTGGGTCGTATTTCTGTTCTCCGCTTGGTCAAGTGTACGTGCACAGGAGATCACTTGGCCAGTGGCGCCGAAACGGAANGTTTGGTTGGCGGCTGGTGGTAAGTCGTTCGGGGATGGTTCGGTTGCGGACCTGCCGCTTGATGTCTCGACGGTAGCCAAGTTGGGCCGGGTACTCAATCGTTTGGCNGGGGAGCAGGGCTATTACGGAGCCGGAATGGTGCTACACTTTCTACCGGGCGAATACGAGACGTACGGCATTCGGTTGCGCCCCCGATGGCATATTGTCGGGGCCGGTATNGGNAAGACGACCATCAAGCTCGTGCCGGATCCGNGTCATCAACNAATAAAGTCTGCTTATCTCAGCGTAATCGGTGGCGGTTGGGGCCCGCAGAGTTTGGTCAAGCGCGATTTCAACAACATCCGAATTGCGGACGTCTCACTTGACTGCAACTGGAGCAACNCTAAAGAGGCACTTGGCCCAATACTCAAGAAGGCGTCAGGCATCGATTTACTGGCTAAGCAGGTGCTGGTGGAGCGGGTGCGGGTGAGTCGGTTCGGTGCGGTTGGCGGGCGAACGTCTTGGCGCGAGGTGTTCCCTATCCGAGTCATTTCCGGAATGGGTGACGGAGCTGCTTTGCCGGGCTATCCCGATTCGATTATCGAGATACGGTATTGTGTTGTGGAGGATTTTGTTCGAGGGTCAAGTACTGGGACCGACTGGTCTTACTGCACCGGGATCCTAGTCAGTCACCGGGGCGCAGATCCCGTGAACGGAATAGTTCAGGTTCGGGTGCATCACAACGAAATCCGGAACATCACGAACGGAATCGCTTTTGGAGGTGCATTTGTTCGGCATGCGGAGTTTTATGAGAACACCATCACCAACTGCGGGATCGGGTTCAACTTTGACACCGGCCGAAATCAAAACGTATCAATCCGTAACAATCATTTTTTTGCCTGTGTAGGCGGCGGNAGTGTNAACGATGGTAAAGCGTTTGTAATCCAGGACAACACTTTCAGGTTAATCGCCCCAAAAGAGCCTCGGTTTGTCTATTGGCATAATGGCTTACGTCTTTGGGATCATACACGAGGGTTCTTGGTAGAGGGTAACCGATTTTTTTTCGACGGAGAAACAAAAACAACGGCGCGAGGCATCTTGTTGTATGGTAAGAGCGTGGGTTTGCGCCAGTTTCAGGACGACGCGGACAAATGGCATCGCCAAATCGATCCACATCGTTTTCATAACAACCATTACGAGAGGCTTCGCNTCAATCTTGCCGGGCCGCAAAAAGTTCACCAAGACATGCACTTGGTCGTTGCAGAACGAGCGGTTCATTTGACTGGTGAGGGTGATGCCGTACAATTCAGTTGGCCGGATGACTGAGTATTGATTCAGTCGCTGACCGTACCGTCTGGGAGTGTGGTTTGATGTAGGAGAATTCCCTCGTGGTCGTTCGGGAAAAAGCCGGTTGCGCCCCGGAGGTTGGCACGTGTCAGGTTTGTCCCGGAAAGGCTAGCCGTATCGAGCTTGGTATTTCTCAGGTCAGTTCCGGTGAAGTTGCAGTTGGCCAGATTGCGATTTTGCAATTCGACTCCCCGCAGATCCCATCCGGAAAAATCCCGGCCCGCTAGTTTCACTTTCGGAGCACTGTCGACGTACAATTGTATGAGTAACTGTCTTTCAGGCGAATCGGTTTTTACAGTGCCATTCGGCAGTGTAGTGTTGTGGTAAATCACCTCAGGGTAGTGATGCCATGGGGCGAGCATCGCGTCGGCCAAGTTCGCATCAGTGAAATTAGCTTTGCCGAGCACGGCTTCAGCTAAATTCGCTGCTGTAAGATTGGCCGACGTGAGGTTCGCGCCATCCAGTTTGGCTAGGGCCAGGTCGGCGTGCGAGAGATCGGCATTACGCAGGTCGGCGTTACGCAGGTCAGCAGCTATAAGTCTAACTTGCGAGCGGATGCGAAAATATCGGGTGCCGTCGGAGGCGCCGATTGTTTGCTTATGCGCTTGGGAAGTAATGCCAAGTCCGCCGGGTTTCTCTTGTCCAATTACCTGCCAATCAATCAGATTCGTTGAGGTTTCAAGCTGAGTATCGGGTATAATTGAGACGGAACCGGGCCGTGTGACCGAGCCTGCTTCCCATGAGAGGATAAGCGGGGCGTTGCTTTCAATCGTTAGCTTTAGATCGTTCGCTTGGCCAGACGCTGCACCAACACAGACCGCTACAAAAATAAATCCCTCCCGGCTTAACCAAGGAGGGATTCTTGAAAAGATGGTTCGCCGTTTAGACAATCTCATGCAGCGGTTGGGCATTTTTTTCGACCAGATACCGCGGTCTGCCGTTCAGGTCGTTGACCGTAGTTGCGTTCGGGTCAATGCCCAGCGAGTGGTACAAAGTGGCGTGCACTTCTGCAAATGTCACCGGTCGCTCGCTGGCCTCGCCGCCAAGGCGGTCGGTTGCACCGATGATCTGACCGTGGTTGAGACCGCCGCAGGCGAGCAGTCCACATGAGACCCGCGGCCAATGGTCACGACCGGCATCCTTGTTGATGGTAGGTGTTCGGCCGAACTCGCCCCAGCACACCACCACAACATCCTTTTCCATACCACGCTGATGTAGGTCTTCAATAAGCGCAGTAAGTCCCTGGTCGAGCATTGGAAAATCCTCGCGTGCACGGCGGAAGTTGCCGCCGTGCCAGTCCCAGCGGCTGAACGAGAGGGAAACGCAGCGTACGCCAACCTCTACTAAGCGTCGTGCAAGCAGAAAGTGGTCGAGTAACTTGGGAGCCCCGTCGGCTTGAAGTTTGGCTGTGCCGCGTCCGTATCGGTCACGCAGTTTGACATCCTCCTTCTCTAGATCAAGTGCTTCGGCGAGTTTGCCGGATGTCAACATTCCGTACGCTTGCTGGTTGTAAGCGTCCATTCCTTCGATTAGGCCGGAGTTGTCTACATCACGCCGGAGCTGGTCGAAACTCTGAAGTAGTTTTCTTCGATCACTCAACCGATCGAGGGTGATTCCGTTGAGTGTCATGTCCTCCTTGCCATCGGCTGAGGGTTTAAATGCTGCATGCGCTGGACCAAGGTAGCCGGCTTTACCCGGGTCGCTCCATTGGATGTGGCCGGTTTTGGGAGAGAGTCCGATGAACGGGGGCATATCCGGCTTTACCGGGCCATTTAACTTGGAAAGAATGGAACCGATGCTGGGCCAGCCACCGGGTGGCTGGTTGCGCGGCGAGCGGCCTGTCATACATTGCTCGGCGTCGTGCCCGCCGGTTGCACCGACGATGGAACGGATGACCGTGAACTTATCCATCATCCGGGCCAAGCGCGGGAACTCCTCGCAGATCTGCAGGCCGGGAACGTTGGTGGAGATTGGCTTGAACTCGCCTCGAATTTCTCGTGGTGCGTCCAGCTTCAGGTCAAACATGTCTTGATGCGGCGGGCCACCAGGGAGGAAGATGTTGATCACTGCCTTGTGAGAAGATCCTACGCCGGCTCGAGCTTCGGCCTCTAAAAGGTTGGCCATGGTCATTCCACCAACCCCCATGGCGCCGATACGAATAAAGTCCCTTCGGGCGATTCCGTCGCAAAACCCGCCGCCTTTTCCACCTGCGCTGATTTTTAGCATGTTTTTAGTCCTTCACCATAGGTATCCGCCAAATGCGGAAGCCCATGTTTTTGGGAAAGATGACCCAGTGGTGTAACGAGTCAAGCGGGTAAAATAACATTTTTTGGTCTTAAGATTGCTCTTTTGAGGTCAATTCTTACACCTATTCATCCGAAACTTTGAATCCGATGTCGCGGTTGAAAGGACTGGCCTTATCGTAGCCTTCGGCTCCTGGGAAATGCATCACCGTCGCGATCGATCCCCAAGGAAGCAGCACAGATGCATCGACCTTTTGCATGGTTTCAGGGATCCATAGACCGGACTCCTCTCCCACTCGCACCGGCAACTCGAAATCGGGGAATTGCACCCATAGACCGGTTTCATCGTAGCCTAGTACCTTGGCGAAAAACTTTTCCTGAGCAATGCCGACAGGTTCGAGAATTTCTGGCGTCTTCATCACCACCAGCACCACATCGTTTATGGCGTGAGCGATGGTCATCATCATTTTGTCAGTCATAGTTGTCTGGCTGTGGCCGCCGCCGATCGTAGCCACGTGGATTGTCCATCGCAATGCAAACCTTGGCCAAGCGGTGTGGGGTAACTATAAATCGTGTGTGCCGATAACTGCCGATACTGCCCCGCTTGTTGCCGCGGCTTCGGAACTGCGCGACGCGGTTAATCAGCTCCGTTTCAGTCCGCCGGTTGAGTGTGTATACAATCCTCTTGACTACGCTTGGGCGGCGCACGAGCAGTACCTTCGTCTTTACGGCGGTGGCATCAAACGCATACTGTTTCTCGGCATGAATCCTGGGCCTTATGGAATGGTACAGGTCGGTGTGCCGTTCGGTGAGGTGGCGGCTGTGCGAGACTGGCTGCGCATAGATGCGCCGATTACCAAGCCGACACATGAACATCCCAGTCGCCCCATCCTTGGGTATGATAGCCAGCGAAGTGAAGTTAGCGGCCGCCGGCTTTGGGGCTTTTTTGCCGAGCAATTTGGCCGGCCAGAAGCATTTTTTGCCGATCACTTTGTCGTGAACTATTGCCCTTTGGCTTTCCTTGAGGGAAGTGGCCGAAACCGTACACCAGACAAGCTGCCTGCGATTGAAACGAAGCCACTCGAATCTCTGTGCAACGAGCACTTGGCCAAGGTCGTCGCGATCATAAAGCCAGATTGGCTCGTAGCCGTCGGGGGGTTTGCTGAGAAAAAAGCAGCGGAGGTTATTGACCAAGCTGATGTCAAACTGGGGCGCGTGCTGCACCCAAGTCCAGCTAGTCCTGCCGCCAACCGCGGCTGGGCCAAACAGGCTGAGATGCAGCTTCGGGATCAGGGAGTTTGGGAGTGAAACTTTTTAGTTTCCGGTTTGAAGCTTGGCGTTCACTTGTCCAAGCCTTACTTTAACCGCCTTTATGTTTGAGGACATTGAGGAACAGTTGAAAGCTACTGCGGAACGGGTCGTTCATCTCAGGAGGTATCTTTGACGTCTCTAAGGCAAAGACCCGATTAACCGAAATTGAGGGGGAAATGTCCCAGGACAAATTCTGGGATAACCGAATCCACGCCCAGAAACTCGTAGACGAGTCAGCGGCAATCAAACGTCGCATTGAGCCACTGTTGAAAGCTGAAATTCAGCAGGCCGACATGGAGACCATGCTTGAGTTAGCGGCTGGCGAGGACGATGCCAGCCGGCAAGACATTCAATCTGAGTTGACAGCCGATCTGGTCAAGTTCACCGGGCATCTTGAGTCACTCGAGCTGGAGTTGATGCTCGACGGGCCGCACGATCGCAGCAATTGTATTTTCTCGATAAACGCAGGTGCCGGTGGAACGGAATCGTGTGATTGGGCCGATATGCTTCTGCGTATGTACCAGCGCTGGGGTGAAGAGCGCGGTTGGGAGGTTGAGGTCAATGAACTGCTTCCGGGCGAGGTCGCAGGTATCAAGAGTGCGACGTTGCTCATCACTGGTGAGAACGCCTACGGCTACTGCAAGGCCGAGCGAGGCGTACACCGGCTAGTGCGTATCTCGCCGTTCGACTCAAATAAGCGCCGCCACACCAGCTTTGCAAGTGTCGATGTTATTGCGGAAATAGAGCAGAGCCAGCAGGAGGAACTCCCACCCAGCGAGTTCGAGATTGGCACCTTTCGTTCCGGAGGCAAGGGAGGGCAGAATGTTAACAAGGTCGAGACAGCGGTTCGGATTCGGCACATCCCAACCGGACTGGTCGTGGCTTGCCAGAACCAGCGTTCTCAGCATCAAAATCGTGCCACGGCGATGAACATTCTCATGGCAAAGATAACCGCACTGCGCGATGACGAGCAGAAGTCCGAGATGGAAAAATTCTATGGGGACAAGGGTAGTATCTCGTGGGGCAATCAGATTCGCAGTTACGTCTTTCAGCCTTATCGAATGGTGAAGGATCTTCGCACGAACGTGCAGGCGAGCGATGTGCAGGGTGTTATGGATGGCGACCTTGACCAGTTTGTCAACGGCTGGCTTCGAGCCGGTTGTCCGACCGAAAAAGCCAGTGGGGTGGATGAAGATTCACAATGAGCAAAATAAAAAAAACACTATTCGAGAAAATCTGCGACAAGGAAATCCCGGCGGACATCGTGTACGAGGACGGTCAAGTCGTGGCGTTCCGCGACATCGATCCGAAGGCGCCGACACACTTGTTGGTGATTCCTCGCAAGCCTATCCCTCGCATTAACGAGGCAGGTCCGGACGACCAGGCGCTCTTGGGTCATCTGCTACTTAAAGCTGCTGAGGTGGCACGCACGCTTGGTCTGGGGGAGGGGGGGTTCCGGCTCGTGCTGAATAACGGCAGGGATGCTGGCGAGACGGTGCCGCACCTGCACTGCCACATCCTCGGCGGGCGAAAACTGGATTGGCCCCCAGGCTAAGGGTTAGGCCAAGTGATAGGGTGCTGTCACAAAAAAATCCCCGACCGTTTGGTGGGGCTCTGAAAAATGGGATTGGTTGATTAACCGTTCTTCTTGGCGCTTCACCTGTAGTGCGTTCTTGCAATCTTTGGTTTCCTTCAGGGTGCACTTGGCGCACATGGTTGTTCCGTGAATAGTACGTTCTTTGACTGCAGCTGTCTTCTCTTTTTTCTCTTCTGCGCTAGCTGTGAAAATTGCCATGGAAACGGTGAGTGTTGTAATGATTATTTTGAATATTTTCATTTTTTATCTTTCGCTTGATTTTGAGATAAACCATTAATAATAACTAATCGTTTCTTTTTCTCTATAGGTTGCAAAACCTAGTTTGAGCTTACTTTTTCTCATCCGTTTTTTTCAGGGTTGCATCAAATCGTTTTTTAAGGTCGTTCAATTCCTTGGTAAGTTTATTGTTGGATTTCTTTAGATCAGCAACTTCTTTGCGAAGGTTTTTGTAGTCGTCCGCTGGTTTGCGGGCTGCACGAATTTTTTCGATCGCCTGCTCAGCAGCCTTGCGGCTTGGATCGCCCTCGGCGTTGGCACTGAATTTCTCAAGTGCGGCAATGGCACGGGGATCACCCAGTTCGCCGAGTGACTCAATAGCGGTTAGGGCCAAACGACGCTTAGGGTTGTGAATATGGCCGGTGAAAAACTCACGTAGGCCGTTTTTGTTTTTCTGGTTGCGGCCAAGGAAGGCGATGGCGCGTAGGGCATTGGCATAACCATTGGTAGTGAATTTTTTACCGCTTTCCTCCAGTGCAGTTCGGATCTTGACGATGTTCGCGGGCTTGTCCTGTTTGCGCAGAGCTGTGATGGCAGCGTCAGTGATTTGGTTACGGAAGGACACTTGGTCAAGCGCCTGGTTGATCAATCTGTTTGCCTGCTTGTCATCATGTCCGGCCAAGCCGGTGATGGCGCGGGCGCGGATCGCCGGATTTTTCTCATCAGCGAGGATTCGCTTGAGATGAGGTAGTGCGTTGGGTTTGGGTTGGCTGGCGATGTCGGAGACAACCTGAGAGCGCACCTTGGCGTTCGGTTGATTGGTGGATTCAGCAAGTACAGCGTATGTTGCGTCTGTTGCGATGCCACGCAGTGCCCGAGATGCGGCAATGCGAACGCCGTAAAACGAATCATTCTGTAAGACATGCGCGAGTTTTTTTACGGTTGTTTTATCCTTACGCTTGGCCAAGAGTTCGATGGCCTGCTGTCGACCAAGCGCGTCGGAGGCGTCGGCCAGTTGCGCATGGATTTGCGCGGTCGGAGGCGCGAAGGTGATCTTGGCCAGCAGGGTTAGGTCGGGGTCAATGCGAACGATTTGTGGCGCTTTTGTTAGAGGGAAATAATAGTCCTCGACGAGTTTGTTTATCGGTAGTGTATGATTGATAACTTGACCGTCAATCTTGAACCGGACCGGCAATGGTACGTGAAATAGTAGCACATTGTCATCGATCTTTTGTGTTTGCTTCACACTCAGCTTGGCGAACTTGGATTTTTCATCCCAGGCATAAGTAATTTGCAATTCAGGGTGGTGCGCATGATACACATACTGGTCAAAGAATCGGTCGAACGATCGGCCGGAATTTTCCTCAATGATTGAGCGTAAATCCTCAGTAACGACGTTGCCGTGGCGGTGGCGCTCAAGGTAGGTCTTGACGCATTTTCGGAATAAATCTGAGCCAAGTTGTGATCGGAGCATATGCAAAATCCAACTACCCTTGGTGTAGGAGAGGAAGCCGTATTTTCGAAACATATCTTCCGGGATCTTGTAGTTGCGATTGACCATTGGGGCAGTGTCGTTGGAGCGGCTAGTTAGGCGTTTTTGGTCGCGGTACATGCCATAGCGAAATTCGTTAATTCCGTCCTTGTGCCCGGAAAAGAGGTGCGTGTAGTAGGTCGCAAATCCTTCGTTGAGCCAGAGCTGACTCCAATCCTTGCAGGTGACTAGATCACCGAACCATTGGTGCGCCAGTTCATGTGCCATGAGCCCTTGGCTGCTGCGGAGGTTTTCCGTCTCGCTGCTGAACAGTGTTGAGGCGTTGAGCGTGCTGATGCTGGTGTTTTCCATGCCGCCCCAGTGGAAGTCCTGTACGGTGACCTGGTCGTACTTGGCCCACGGATATGGCACACCGATTTCCTCTTCAAGATACTCCATGCATTCCTTAGTGTAGCGGAAAGAGTTGGCGGCGTTGGCAAAGTCGGACGGTGCAGTCCAGAACGACATCGAAAGGTCTCCGTATTTTTCCTCCAGTCGCTTGAAGTAGCCGGCGACGAGGGTGATGAGATAATTGACATGCGGCGTTTCCTGACTCCACTTGATTACTCGCAGTTTAGTTTTTTCATCGACCGAATCGGAGACTTTGCGGCCGTTGGAAAGGGCGGTCATACCTTCCGACAAGCGGCAGGTCATGGTCGAGGTAAAAAACTCGTTCGGCGCGTCGAAGCACGGGAACCAATGCCGAGCCTCGATCGGTTCACCCTGTGTCCAGAGGTGGGTGTCACCGGGGTCGTAGCCCATATTCGGTGTGCGGAAGTAGAGTCCCTTTTTCGGCTCGGCCTCGTAGGTGACAGTGAGCTTAGCTTGGCTCGTCGGAGAGACCGGCTTTGCGAAGGTGACGATCAGCGCGCGGTCGGTATTTTGCCAAGAGCTGATCTCGGTGCTGCTGGTAACCGAATGAATCGCTAGGTCGTGTGCGTCGAGCCGCAGTTGATCTAGCGGCTTTTGGATTGGTAGAAACGTGAACGTCGCAGTGCCGGACACTCGGTGGTTTTTGAAGTCGGGTGTGACGTCGAGGTCGAAGTGCTGTATGTCTACTGCGCGATCGGGGGCATATCGTTGCGATGGCGAGTCGATACTGGACCAAATGTTGGCGGCATGACCACACTGCAGCCCGTGAGTATGTTCGGCNTTTGCCAAACGCANGATGCCAAGCGATAAAACGCCGATGACGAAAAAGAGGGTTGTTTGTTTCATTTTCTCAAAGCCAAAAAGGGCAACCGAAGGTAGAGAATCGTCAGCTCAACGCAAATTGAAAATTGAATCAAGGTCTTGATGCCCAATCTTTAACTTGTTGTTTCTAAAGAGCCTCCAGATAGCAAGCGCAAGTGTGTCCAATTTTTGCATGAAGTGTTCCGCGTCAACGTGCACTTTATAGATTTAATAGAAATCGAAATGGAGGAAAATAGATTGGCAGCTAAGCGCNGGGAATGTGCTTTGTTAGATACAAAAACTTAACGGNGTTCAAATAGTGTATCGGAGTGGTTTAATTGTCTTTCTAATCATAGGGATCTTTCAGAATTTTCAAGGAGACATCTTCCACCATGCCTTCTACCTTGGATTTGTATTCCAGCATATGTGGCGCATTGAAATGGGCTTTAAGGTGGTTTAACGATTCCCATTTCTCAATAACCGTCACGACGTTTTCATCCGTTTTTTGGATGGGTATCTCGGTTTGTAAGTCTACCGTGGCGGAATATTCTATGCACCCTTCTTCTTCTAGGACCTTTGGAACATTGGTTTTGAATATTTCGATGAATAAGTCGCGTTCGGAAGCTTTTACTGAAATAGATGCTATTACGTTTATCATTATATCTCCTAATTCTGTAAGAGACCGAACACTTGTTCTTGCTATGCCATTTTTCAAGGCGTTTTACTTTTTGTTTCTGAAACGGCTCACCATTATAGGACAAGTATTTAAGGTTGAAACTAAATCATACGAGCTCAAGAAGTTAATTGCCGTACTGAGTTGAAAATGGACAAAAACTTCTTGGACCATCTGGCTAGCGAATGGACTCAAAATGACTATTCCGCATCAACACCGAAGGAACCGTTACATGCTTTAGCGCATTTGATTGCGGTGCAAAATGCATATATTAACCGTCCGGTTTTTGCCACTAGGGACAATGTTTATGGAGTGTTTTGAAGTATGTAACTTTATAACAGTTTTCTTAAAAGGTTTTAGCAAACTTTAGTTAGTAGCCGGTTTTAGACTGAGTCCAGCTCTAAAAGTTGATCTTTATGGGGGTGTAATTCGACGCTAACATTTTTTTACTTGTTGCCCTGCACTGTGCTTTTTTGCTTCTCTGTGTACGGATTTGGCGGTGCGGTTGGCACCCCAACTCGGATTCACAATGTCACTTCTTAAGGTTGATAATCTTGCGACTTATTTTGATACACGCCAAGGCACCGTTCGTGCGGTGGATGGTGTATCGCTAGGCCTAGAGAAGGGTGAGACACTGGGCATCGTAGGCGAGTCCGGGTCGGGCAAATCAGTAACATGCTATTCGCTTTTGAGGCTTATCCCAGAGCCACCTGGGCGGATTGTTTCCGGTACGGCGATTTTTGATGGAGAGAATCTTCTCCAGATGCCAAAGAACGAACTGAATAGAATTCGCGCAAGGAAGATTTCGATGATTTTTCAGGATCCTATGACGTCGCTGAATCCTTACATGCGTGTTGGTGTGCAGTTAATTGAGCCGCTGTTGATTCATCAGATTTGTGACAAGCGTCAAGCTCGTGAACGGGCGTTGGATATGATGAATGCGGTCGGAATTCCCGATCCGGAAACGAGATATAGTCTTTATCCTCATGAGTTTTCAGGCGGAATGCGGCAAAGAATCATGATTGCCATGGCGCTGATCACGAAGCCGGAACTTTTGATTGCCGATGAGCCCACTACTGCTCTGGACGTGACGGTGCAGGCACAGATTTTGGAGTTAATCCGAAAGATGCAGGAAGAACTCGGAATGGCGGTGATATTGATTACTCACGATCTCGGTGTGGTTTCCGGGTTTTGTGATCGAGTGAGCGTAATGTATTGCGGCAAGGTGGTGGAGTCCGGTACGGCAGATGATATTTTTTACCGGGCACACCACGCGTATACGCGCGGATTGAAAAAATCCATTCCATCCATCCAGGAAAAAGGCAAGGAGTTGTTCACGATTCCAGGTGTGCCGGCTCAGCCGATTGGGCAGAGGCAGCCTTGTGCTTTTACTCCTCGGAGCGATCTACAATTCACAGAGGAAGAGGCTCGCATGCCTGCAGAGTTTGTCGAAGTTAAGCCTGGCCACTGGGTGGAGGTTCATCCGGCGTCCGTTGAGAACTACAAGGAGTATTTGAAGTGAGTACCCCGGAATCATTCCTCAAGATACAGGAGGTACGATCTTGGTTTTCGCTACGCAAGTCGTTGTTTAGCCGGAAGAAAACTCAGTATGTCAAGGCGGTGGACGGTGTCAGCCTGTCACTCATTAAGGGGGAAGTGCTCGGTTTGGTCGGGGAGTCTGGTTGTGGCAAAACAACGCTTTCTAGGGCGATTATGCAGTTGATTCGTCCGACTTCCGGGAAGATTCTCCTTGAGGGTGAAGATTTGACGATTTTACCTGAGAAGAAGTTACGTACCATTCGGCCCAACTTCCAGATGATCTTCCAAGATCCGTTTGCTTCACTGAATCCTAGGTTGACGGTGTACGACACCCTATCTGAGGCCATCCGTGTGCGCCGTGATCTGAGGAGAGAGGTATTGAAGGAGGCTGTGGGTGAACTCATGGTAAAAGTCGGTTTGTCGTCATCGCAAATGAACAAGTATCCGCACGAGTTTTCGGGTGGTCAACGCCAGCGAATTGCCATTGCCCGAGCGCTTGCTCCAGAGCCCAAATTAATCATCGCTGACGAGCCGGTCTCCGCGCTAGATGTGTCCATCCAATCTCAGGTTTTGAACCTTTTAAAGGGACTGATTGAGAATCTCGACCTCACCATGATCTTCATCTCGCACGACTTGTCAGTCGTCCGCTATATGGCGGACCGCATTGCGGTCATGTATCTCGGTAAGATTGTTGAACTTGGAGAGGCTACCGAGGTGATGTCCAATCCTATTCACGCTTATACCCAGGCGCTCATCAGNGCCATACCGACTCTTGATCCGGAGTCGGAGCGAAAGCGAAAGCGGATCGTTCTTCAGGGTGATCCNCCGTCACCGATCGATCCTCCCCGTGGCTGTGCATTTGCCGCAAGAAGCTGGATTCCGCATAACCCTGTAGATGCTGAAATGGAAGGCGTATTTAAAGAGGTTAAACCGGGTCATTTCGTGGAAGTACATCCGGCGACGGTGGAGAATTATCGGCAGTTTCTGCCTGAGTCGGATTTCGAGACCNAATAGTTTTCCATTAAGCTCTTTTTTTAAGGTTTTGTCCTTCTTGCGCCTAGTCGATTGTGGATGAAGACGACGCTTGTTCTCGAATTTCGGGCGCTTGAAATTGAGGATTATTCTGATCTTGTATCCCTATATTTGTAATTGTTAATTATGTGTTTACGTCCTATACATAAAACGGCAGTCAACGTCCGCCTTGCTATAATCGTTTAGATTTTTGATGAATCTCTCAATTAACCGATACCTGCGTTGTTAGTATCATTGACCTTAAGCAAGTGTTATCTTAACCAGCCATGGATGCAGGGTAGCGCGAATTCCTTTTTGTTTGATAGATACGCTCCCACTCAAGTTTGGGGCGTTTAAAATTGATAATGAGCCCGACCTGAAGGTTTGTTATTTTAAGGAAGTTAGTCATCTCGCCTCGTTCGAGGCTCGTGATATTGTTAATGACCTCAGTATTGATGATTATTTGTCCATAAGCTATTAGGTCAGGGCTAAAGTCACCGACAACTTCGTTTTTGTGCACTAAATCAAAACGCTTTTTCTGCTCGTAGGGAATTTCTCTTTCTTTGAATTCGACCACCATTGCGTTCTCGTAAGGTTCCTGATGAAATCCGTAGCCGATACTATTTAAGACATCAATGGCACAACCTACAATTGAGTATACTTCATCTTTTAATAAATTATTGGAATCCATGGGCTTTATTACTGGTTAATCTTTTGATGTCTTGGGGTCAAGGGCGTCCCTAAGTCCGTCCCCGACGAAATTGAATGAAAAGAGAGCAAGGGCAAACACGATGCCTGGATAAATCAGCATCCAGGGAGCCTCTCGCATGCGGTCGGCACCGTCTTTGATCAAGAGTCCCCAAGATGGCGTTGGAGGTTGCACGCCGAGGCCAAGGAAACTCAGAAATGCTTCGAGCAGCATTACCGCCGGGATCGTCAGCGTGGTGTAGACAATGACCGGGCCAAGGACATTTGGAACCATGTGCCGGAAGATAATACGCCGTGTTGGCAATCCAAGTGAAATGCAGGCTTCGATGAATTCCTGCCGCCGCAAGCTCAACACTTGTCCACGGACGATGCGTGCCATGGTCAACCATTCCACTGCACCAATGGCGACGAATAGTAGCAGCATGTTCCACTGGCCGGAGATTGAAAAATCTGAACCGTTCGCATGAAACCAATCATCAATCGAGTCGCCCAGATCTTTCGCAAACACCATTAGCAAAATCACGAATATGGTAAACGGTAGGGAGTATAGAATATCAACAATGCGCATCATGAAGCGATCGGTTTTGCCGCCGAAATAGCCGGAGATAGTTCCGTAGCCGATGCCGATCGTCAGCGAGACAATCGTAGCTACGAGGCCGACCATTAGTGAGATCTGACCACCCTTGATGATTCGGCCTAACTGGTCGCGGCCGAGGTGATCAGTACCAAGGGCATAATCATTGCCAGGAGCCTGTAGTTTTTGTTCAAGTTCTTGGTGTGTGTAATAATTCTCATCAAGGAAGAACGGTCCGATGAATGACAGACACACAAGGATAAGAATGAATCCCCCTCCAATGAGCGCCAACTTATTTTTGCACAACCGTTGCCATGCGCCAACCCACAGCGACTCGCCCTTCTCGACTTGGATGACTGCGCTTGGCTTGGTTGTTTCTAAGTTTTCGGTCACGGTTCAGGAATCAAACTTGAGTTTTGGGTTCAGGGTGACCTGCAATATGTCTACCATGAGGTTCAGGACAATGATGAGTGTCGCGTAAAACATCACCACGCCTAGAACCAGCGTATAATCCCTGTTAAAAGCACTTTTTACAAAGTCTTGGCCAAGCCCTGGGATGTTGAAGATTGTCTCGATGACAAACGATCCAGCAATCAAACCGGCTACGGCTGGTCCCATAAAACTAATTGCTGGCAGAAGACCGCCGCGCAGCGCGTGTATGAGAACAACTCGCATACCGGATGCTCCTTTAGCTTTTGCGGTACGGATGTAATCTTGTGTGAGGATATCCAGCATACCGCCACGTGTAAGACGTGAGATATAAGCCGCATAAAAAAGGCCAAGCGTTAAAGATGGTAACACCATGTCAGCCGAAAAAATCGCGTCACCATCGAATCCGCCCCAGCCCGTGGCTGGGAACCAATCCAGTTTTAGTGCGAAGATATACATCAGAATCGGTCCCATCACAAAGGTTGGCAGGCAGATGCCCATCATGGCCAATGAAGATGGAATGTAATCTAAAAACGAGTTGGGCCGGAGGGAGGCGGCAACGCCTAACAAAACACCCAATGTAAGCGCCACGCACATAGCGAAAAAGCCTAGTTTGGCCGATACGGGAAATTTTTGGCTTATGATGTCTCCTACTGTCCGAGAGGGGTACTTGAAGGACTGCAGATTTGGAAGGTTGACCACGTACTGGTAAAACTGTTCGTGTAGCGGCTTATCGAGGTTGAACTGTTTGTTTAACAGTTCGCGGACCTCAGTAGTTACCTGTTTGTCGTCGTCAAATGGTCCTCCAGGGGCCAACCGGCACATAAAAAAAGTCATCGCGGCGACACATAACAAAACCGGAATGGTTTCGAGGATTCGCCTTAGGATGAACTTAAACATCGCGTTTATATGTGCCATCCAATCACAGCCGCGATCACTGGCAGCACGTACGTTATCAAATTGAAAATCTGAAGGTCGTGAAGGTTGGATTCAGGCATTCTTTTTTTGGATGCTTTTAGCGTTTTGAATTTCGCCTCTATTGTTCTCCAATGTGGGAGCCGTTGCGCTGCGGACTAGCATCACCTGCTTGCTGTCATTCGCGCAGGCGAGTGCAGACTTATTTTTTCAACAACTTCAAATCCAAGTCTACGTGCTTCCAAGGGTGGTGATCCAGCACATTGGCATGCCAATTTTTGACTGCTGGATGGAGCGCATAAACTCGAGTGTAAATATAGATGGGAATAATCGGAAGTTGATCCATCAGAATTTCTTCTGCCTCTTGAAAAACCTCAAGTCGAGCATCGGGATTCTTGGTGACCGCGGCCTTACGAATCAACTCATCGTACTTTGGGTCGAACCAACCAGTTTGATTTTGCTGGCTCCAAGAGGTCCACATATCAAGGAATGTGTTTGGGTCGGGATAATCGCCAGTCCAACCGGCACGGCTGACTTGGTAATCCATCTCTCGTTGTCGATCGAGGTAAACTTTCCATTCTTGGTTTTCCAGTTTGATGTCGATATTNAGGTTTTTCTTCCACATTTGNTGTATCGCTTCGGCAATGATGCGGTGTCCCTCGGTGGTGTTATATAGCAGTTCCAAGGAAGGGAACCCTTCACCGTTTGGAAATCCCGCTTCTGCCAGTAGGCGGCGCGCCTCCTCAACGTTTCCACCTATCCGGGCGCGCGCGGTGTAACCNGCGACACCTGGGGGAGTGAAAAAGTCGGCCACCATCTGTTCTCCCTTGGTGACATTCTNGACAATTNAATCCCGGTCGATGGCCATCGCCAATGCCTTTCGCACACGTACGTCGTCGCACGGTTTCTTGGTCACGTTGAAACGATAGAAATAGCAAGCCAGATGCGGCTTGATGCGCAATTCGTTNGGNTACTGTTTTTTATAGGTAGCGATCTTGTCGATGTGGAGATTATAAATATTGTGAAGTTGACCCGCACGGAATGTGTTCTCCTGGGTGGTTTCGGTTTCNATTGCAAAAAAGTGAATCTCTTCCAGTTTGGTCGTCGCNGCATCCCAGTATGTCTGGCTTTTTTCAACCACCAGTTTGCGNCCAAGTTGCCAGGACTTTAGCGTGAAGGCACCGTTGCCTACAAAATTCTCAGGCTTGGTCCAACCACTGCCGCGCTTGGTCATGCCACCATTTTTTTCGACGGTGTCGATGTGGACCGGGAACCAGGTGTAGTGGTTGAGCAATGAAAGGAAATAAGGCGTCGGTGCGTTCAATGTGATCTGCAAAGTTCGATCGTCGAGTGCCTTCACACCGACTTTTGAAAAATCTTTCAATTTGCCCGTGCTGTAAGCTTCGGCGCCTTCCATGACGAAAAGCATGTAGGCGTACTTTGAGGCAAGGGCAGGTGTCAGGATTCGCTTGTAGGATTGCGAAAAGTCATTTGCAGTNACAGGGTCACCGTTTGACCACTTGGCATTTTCTCGAAAGTGGAANGTATAAACCTTGCCGTCTTCTGAGATATCCCATTTTTCCGCCACTCCCGGTACCGGGTGCAGGTCAACCGGATCTTCTGCGACCAAGCCCTCCGTCAAAGAGGCAATGATATGGTGCTCAGGGACACCGGTTACAACGTGTGGGTCGACGTCTTCTGGTTCAGCGCCAACCGTGATTCGCAGGATTTTCTTGTTTTCATCTGGGCCGCTCGAACCGCAACCAATCAGGATTGCAGACATGAAGCTTATCGCTACCCAGGAAATCATTCGATAAATCATAGTAGAGAAATAGATGTATTGCATTCGCTTGGCCAAGAGTTTGGCCTGTCGGAACGCCGGACAGATTTGCAGCTTGGTCAAGCGAAAGTCAATGACACTCGCGTGTGGATTGATCTATTCCAACCATAAAACAGCTTACTTGGCAGAATTGCTCCATTTGNCTACAAAGCCGACATGAGTATCTCACTCACCGAAACTNAAATTCAGGATTACTTAAACAAGCTGCACGGCTGGGCCTTGGCCGANGATTCGATCCATAAAACCTATCAGTTTGGCAGCTTCATCGAGGCTATCGGCTTTATCACTGAAATGGCGTTCGCNTGTGAAGAAGCAAACCACCATCCGGAAATATCAAACGTCTATGGGACTGTCNTCCTACGTCTNCGTACCCACGATGCCGGGAANAAAGTGACTCAAAAAGACCTCGATCTAGCCGAGCAAATTGAAAAATTGGCAAATAAAAGAGTTTGTAATAAAACGATTTAAGTTGCTTCAACAGTAGTTTTTAGAGGAAAATTNCNNNTGCAACAGCAATCTTATGGGTGCGTTCAAAAAAATATGAAAAAAAGTTTCGAAAAAGGGGTTGACTCTCCAGTTCGCATCTGACANATTGNCTGCGNANACGGAAATTATTCCAGTTAANATGAGAACTAAAACACTAATATTAACAGCATTTGTAGGCGCATTGGGTATCGCAGGAGCATCAGCTCAGGTGTACTCCGTTAATGCGGTAGGTTACGTCAACAAGAGTCTCCCAAAGGGTTTTTCAATTGTTGCAAATCCATTGAATAGCGGCGGAAACAAAGTTTCAGAGGTTTTCGGGGCCAATCCCGGCGCATTGACCATTTACCAATTTGGTGATGCAGGCTTCTCCGTTAATTCATTCGATACAGATTTTGAAGAGTGGGACAATGGTGATGCTGTTGTTGCGCCTGGCGAAGGGTTCTTCGTTAATAATGCTGGTGATGCAGCAGCTACTGTTACCTTTGTGGGTGAAGTTCCTCAAGGTGATCTTAGCAATGCGTTGCCTAAAGGTTTCTCCATTCGTAGCTCACAAGTTCCTCAGGAAGGCAAACTTGACAGTGATCTAGGTTTTCCAACTGACGAGGCTGTGACTGTTTATCAGTATGGCGCAAATGGTTATACCATCAGTAGCTATGATGCTGACTTTGAAGAATGGGATACGGATGATG
>PBKH01000017.1 GCA_002721375.1 Verrucomicrobiales bacterium | reverse complement strand
GTGATAAGTCAATGGACGTTATGCTCGAGCCGCCGACTTTTCCTGAGCCAGTTATCTCGATGGCAGTGGAACCCAATTCCAGCGGTGACCGCGACAAGATGTCCGAGGCGCTTCAACGCCTGTCCGAGGAGGATCCAACATTTCGTGTTTTTACTAACGAAGAGACGGGCCAACTAATAATTGCCGGAATGGGTGAACTGCATCTAGACATTATTCGAGATCGGTTGATGCGTGAGTTCAAGGTGGAGGCCACGGTTGGCGCTCCACAGATTTCCTACCGTGAAGCTATTACTGCTTCTGCTGAAGGCGAAGGCAAGTTCGTTCGCCAATCTGGCGGGCGCGGTCAGTACGGGCACGCAATCATCAACATCGAGCCCAATGAGCGCGGTAAGGGTATCGAGATCGAGAACAAGATCGTTGGTGGAGTCATCCCGAAAGANTACCATTCGGCTGTNNNTGCCGGCATACGNGAAGCCATCGCAGGTGGCGTGNTGGCTGGTTACCCGATGGTTGATATNAANGTTCAGGTGATNGATGGNTCCTACCANGAGGTTGACTCGAACGAATTGGCGTTCAAGATGGCTGGTATATTTGCTGTCAAGGAGGCCTGCAAAAAGGCCAAACTGATATTGCTTGAACCGGTCATGAAGGTCGAGGTGGTTACGCCAGAGGAATCTCAGGGGGACGTTATGGGAGACCTTAACCGTCGACGGGGTAAGATTCTCGGTATGGAAACTGATGCCAAGCAAATTTGTACTGTCACCTCCGAGGTGCCATTGGCCGAGATGTTTGGCTATGCCACAGCAGTCCGTTCCCTATCCCGAGGCCGGGCTTCTTATTCAATGGAGCCGTTTAGCTTTGAAGAGGTGCCAGCTAGCATTGCCGAAGAGATCATCAGCGGCAGCAGCAAGAAACCGGCAAGAACTTAGTTTACAGTAGTCATGCAAAAAAATCGCATAAGAATTCGTCTCAAGGCTTACGATCATCGGGTGATCGACCAGTCGGCAGGCGATATTATTGAGACTGTAAAGCGCACAGGTGCACAGGTGGCCGGACCCATTCCGTTGCCGACCCGCATTGAGCGATTTACCGTGGGCCGTTCCCCTCACGTCGACAAGAAGGCCCACGAAACTTTCGAACAGCGAACGCATAAGAGGTTGATCGATATTATGGAACCTACGGCCAAGACCGTGGATGAGTTAAAAAAGTTGAACCTCCCTGCAGGTGTCGACATTACAATCAAGATATAGGCGGTATGGTTGGATTATTGGGAAAGAAACTGGGACAGACTCGGATTTATACCGAGGAAGGTAAATCCGTAAGCGTCACNATTGTTCGNGCTGGTCCCAACCAGGTGCTGCAGCGTAAGACTATCGATCGGGANGGTTACGAGGCGGTTCAGCTAGGCTTTGATTCGCAGAAAGAGCAGCGATTGAACTTGGCCAAGCGCGGCCATCTCAAGGCGCATAACGGAGCGGAGGAAGATTATACGTCACGCTCGCCGGGGCGCATAGTCAAGGGCAAAGCTNGATTGGCTAACCGGAAGNCGTGGGAGGCNAGGAGCCTTGCGTCCATCAGAAAAATTAAGGAATTCAGGGACTTTTCACTNGAGGTCAACCCCGGAGATACGATTGGGGTTGATGTTTTCGAAGCCGGAGATTACGTCGATGTCATCGCCAAGACCAAGGGCCGTGGCTTTCAGGGGGTTGTCAAACGTTGGAACTTTGGTGGCGGCCGTGCTTCTCATGGTTCAGGCGGGTGGCGCCGACGTCCGGGTGCTATCGGAGCTGGCTCCACTCCAGGTTACGTAATTAAAGGAAAACAGATGCCTGGCCACATGGGCCAATCAAGTCGTACGGTGCAGAATTTGCAGATCGTTCAAGTGCACTTGGACGATAATCTACTGCTCGTGAAGGGTGCCATCCCCGGTGCTAACGGCGATTACGTTGTTATTCGTGAGGCAAAGAAGAAGCCGAAAAAAACTAAATAATACCGTTGGAAAATTTAAAGATGAAGGTAGCAATCAAGGACACCAGCGGCACGGACCAAGGTGAATTGAAGGCCAGTTTCACGCCGGTGGACGATGGCAAGGGCCAACAGGCTGTTCACGAGGCGGTCGTCGCTTACAACGCAGCCCAGAGAGCTGGCAACGCTTCGACCAAGACCGTGGCCCAAGTCTCTGGTAGCGGTACCAAGCCTTGGCGGCAAAAAGGCACCGGCCGGGCTCGCGTTGGATACAAGCGCAATCCCATTTGGCGAGGAGGCGGTGTGGCACATGGTCCGAAGCCTCGCGTTTATATCAAGAAACTAAATAAAAAGGTTCGNGAACTTGCATTNCGTAAGGCCATTACAGAGCGTGTTAAGGATGGTCAGGTCATAATCCTAGATGGTTTGAACCTTGAAAAGCCGGCTACTGCCCAACTCGCCAGCACGCTTAGTGCTTTGGGCATAAACGGCAAAAAACCNACCAAGGCCTTATACAAGAGNGCTATTCTAATTACAGCTGAGTCTGATAGTAATATAGCACTATCCGCCCGTAATATTTCGCGTGTCCGATCAACTACGAGCGATACGCTAACTNCCTATGATATCCTCTGGCCCGATGTCCTAGTATTTACGCGTGACGCCTTCCAGAAGTTTGAGCAGCGTCTAAATCAGTAAACGATCATGAGTCCTTTTGATGTCATTAAAACCGTTCGCTTGACCGAGAAGGTCATGGCTGTTCAGGAATACAACGACGCTGCTGCTGAGCGTCTCGGGCGCGAAACTCGCCAGCAAGTACACCTTGTCACCGATACTCGCGCCGACAAGAACGACATTCGACGTGCNGTCGAAATTCTATTCAAGGTAAAAGTTGATCGTGTGAACACGATGAATGTGAACGGCCGTCTGCGTCGCAAGCGTACCCGTCACGAGGGCCGTACATCGCGCTGGAAGAAAGCCATAGTTACTCTAAAGCCCGGTGATCAAATTACTCTAACCTAGTCGGAGGGAAAAACGATTGGAAAACGGGAGCCGAATTAATGGCTGCCGTTTTTTTTGTACTCGCTTGTCTTGTGGCATGTTTGGAATTGGGGTTGACACTCATAGNTCATGAACGTAGATCTAACNCCATTCCACACCAGGCTGCGCTTGGTGAAGTAAAGCAACTCTTAATATGAAAAGAATAATGGNGTGCGTGACGGCCGGGATCCTTCTGGTCAATTCGGCAAGTGAACAAACGATCTTCGCTGCAAAGAAAAAAAACAAGGGTTCAGTGAAAAAAGAAGAATTTGGAAAAACCCAGGACGGTCAAAAAGTAGATGCCTTTATCCTAACCAATAAGAACGGTTTNCGGGCNAAGATNATCACTTATGGTGCGATGCTTACCGAGATGCATGTGCCGGATAAGAATGGNAAACTTGGTGANATTGTCCTTGGGCATGACAAGTTGGCAGACTATCTTGACGGGCATTCCTATTTTGGCGTTACAACCGGCCGTGTGGCTAACCGGATTGCAAAGGGTAAGTTCACACTNGATGGCAAGGAGTANTCNCTGGCTACGAATAATGATCCGAACCATCTTCACGGTGGCAATATTGGTATAGATAAGAAGGTNTGGTCNGCGCGTGTTGTCCGAAGCAAGACTGGCAAGGCGGTGGCTTTTAGCCACACGAGCCCNGANGGCGATGAAGGGTATCCCGGCGCGCTCAAGATGAAGGTGACCTACACTCTAACCGATGATGATGAGTTGAGGATCGATTATCTGGCTACCNNCGATAAGGCAACTCCGGTGAATCTCACAAATCACGCCTACTGGAATTTGGCCGGCAANGGNACGATCTTAGANCATGTGCTGCACCTTAACGCTGANCATTACACTCCAGTGGATGCGACCGGTATCCCGACAGGTGAAATCTTGAAGGTTGACGACGTAATGAGTTTTATCAGTCCGACCAAAATTGGTGCTAGAATAGCTAAACTGACTGGAGAACCGGGTGGGTACGATCACAACTACTGCTTAAACAAGGNTGAGTTTGGGNAGCTTAGTCTCGCGGCTCGCGTTGAGGAGGGCTCAACCGGACGAGTGCTAGAGATTTTNACCACCGAGCCAGGNATCCAGTTTTATTCCGGNAATTATCTGGACGGCAGCGAGATTGGTAAGGGGGGATGGAAGTATGAGTTTCGTAATGCTTTCTGCTTGGAAACGCAGCATTATCCGGACTCCATAAACCACCCGCAGTTCCCAAGTACGGTACTTCGTCCGAAAGAAAAGTACANGCAGACTACCATTCACAAATTCAGTACTAATTAATAGGTGCTTCAATTAAGTAAAAACGTTTTGTGGATAAATCGGGTTCTTATTTGTCAAATAGATTTGTTGCTTTCACCTGCTGGAGGGAATGATCTTTTTGCTTAATATGAATTCTGATTGAATGCAACGGCGTCCTCGTAGCGCACCCCGCTGCCTCCGAAGATGTCGAGTGCGGACCCGATGGTGAGGTGAACCCGCTTTTTGCCAACCATGGTGACTCGTTTCAGGTCTTCCATTGATTTTGCTCCGCCGGCGTAGGTGGCCGGAATTGGGCTGTGCTCCGCGATGAGTTGGACTAGGGCTTCGTCGATCCCCTGGCTAAGTCCTTCAACATCGACGCCGTGAATGAGGAATTCGTCACAATGTCCGGCCAATTTGCCAAGCGTATCTGCATTTACTCGGAGATCCGTAAAGGTTTGCCAGCGATCGGTGACGACGAAGTATTCACCATCCTGCTTCCGACAGCTTAGATCGATAATGAGTTGTGCCTGACCGAGTGCTTGGCCAAGTTGCCCGAGCCGACCTTCATCAAGCTGGCCATCGCGAAACAGCCATGAGGTGACGATGACATGGGAGGCGCCGGCATCGATCCATTTGCCAGCATTTTCTACCGTGATGCCGCCGCCGACCTGCATTCCTCCAGGCCAGGCCGCAAGAGCTTCCCGTGCGGCTTCGTCGTTTCCTTGGCCAAGCTTAATGATGTGGCCGCCAGTGAGGTTATCGCTCCTGTATAATTCGGCAAACCAGGCGGGCGATTTCTCTGAGACAAAGTTGGTTCTGAGAGAGTCCGGCTGGCTGTCGTCGATGGAGCCACCGACGATCTGTTTAACCCTGCCATCATGAAGGTCAATGCACGGTCTAAACACGGGTTTAGTTTAAGGCTAGGCTAGGGAATGGTCGAGTTTTCGAGAGCGGATGTCGGGTGGCTATTGGTCGACCTTGGCTTTTGTTGTGATCTTGATCACGTTGGATGGCTTGGAGCCGGTCAAACCGCGTGGAGACTGAAAAACCGCATAGACGCGGTATTGATATGTCTGCTCAGGAAGGACACGGTCATCGATAGCCTGTGTCTCGGTTTTGCCGGGGCGGGGGATGTGGTTGAAAAACCTCCAGTTGGTTTTGCGGCTGGCTCTTTGAACGATATGCCCCGCCTCTTTTTCCGCATTGTCCCGCCACTGGATGTTAACGGCATTATGAGTGACCGAAACCACGCTGAGTCCGTTTGGTCCGTTTGGGGCATCCCCCGGGGCCGGGTCGCGATAGTTTTCGGGGCGGTAACCGGGGTGTGGCTTTGGTAGTTCTCCAGGCTGGTCAAGTTGGTTGCGTGCCAGTTGATACCGCTTAGAGGCAAACTGCTTTAATTGATTAAGAATATCCTCATAACCCTTGTCGCTCGGGTTCGTGATGCGGCGCTTTGGAAAGGGGTCTTTGGCGAGATCTTCCCTAATAAGGGCGTGCAGCGAATCGAATTTTTGGTGCAGTTTCTCCGGTTTGAAATGTTTTTCCAAAATGGTGTCTGCAATGTTTCGATATCGCTTGAGTAATTCTGGCTGAGTGACAATCGCCTCGAGAATTGGCTTAGGTGGTCCACCGGGAATCGGCCAAGCTGCGTTCCACCCTTCAAGAACAGGTAAGTGCCCAAAGGCGCGGTCGGCGAAACCGACGTCCAGATCCCAAGGGATGTAACTCCATTTGCTGCTATCCGGGTGCTGATAAAGGTAGTAATTGTGTGGGTTCCACCCGGTGAGTTGATCAAAACATCCGGCGAACAGCATGATGGCGGTGGTCTTTAGGAATTTATCGAGCCTAAGCCATTGCTCAAGTGGCAAAGTGTACTTTGTTTTCCGGCTGCGTTCGATGTTGCGAATGAGGCCGACAAGATTAGCGTAATTTTTTTCGGCTGCATTAGTCTTTGGCTCGAAGGCTTTTTTGTATTCGTTTATATCTTCGCCGACGTAGGAAAGTGTTGCGCCGGGGCCGGGCATATGCACTTTGTATAATGATCCTTTTTTTTCATTGAACCGGGACTCAACAAACGATTCGTCGATGCGTTCGACGTTGCCGTATATACCGATATATTTGTTGTTAAGGAACACCTTAGCGTAGTTATTTCGAGACGATGGAATTTTCTCGGCACGCAAGATATCCGTGATGATCGGCTCACTGAACAGGCTTCCGAACTGTATGCCGTTATCCAATGCTATGCGTCGAAGCCCGAGGAAACGCACTCCTTTTTTGAATTCATTAAATTTGATGAGAAAGCCTCGTTTGTGGTTTTGCTTTGGGTTGGATGAGCTATTGCCTTTGTATCGGATGCCGACGTTTTCTAGTTTTAATTCCCTCCATCGGAATAAGCCCGGAACATAGATACGTTCCGGAAGGGCATCGTGCATTTTTTTTAGATTTTGTTGGCTAATGGTGAGGTGGACCCTTTGCACCTTGTCAAGTTGATAGAACTCGTCTGCGTCCAACTCATCCGCATGTATGCTGGTTAGACAGGTTCCTATTACAAAGAAAAAATGCAAAAGCAATCGTATACGGGTGGATAATGTATTGGACGAATAATTGATCACACGTCGACAGTTTANGGTGGGTATGTTGGTGGGTCGAGTTTTGGGTGAAAAGTCGGGCAACAGAATTCTGATTGCTGTATATTCGTTGCGTGGTTGCTGATCGAAAAATTCAAAATATCGCATTGACTGGCTTTATGGGGTGCGGCAAGACGGCCGTAGGACGTGTAGTGGCCAAAGTCAGCGGTTTTGAATTCCTCGATACTGACCAGTTTATTGAGGAGCATGTCGGGATGAGNATTTCAAGAATCTTTGAGCAGTATGGCGAGGAAACATTCCGCCGATACGAGCGAGAGGTTGTCACCCGCTTGGCTGATCGCAGGGACACCATTATTGCCACCGGAGGAGGGCTGCTGGTGGACCACGCCAATATGGATACCATGAAGCAGTACGCCATGGTGTTCTGCCTTTGGGCTTCGCCTGAATCGATCTGGCGTAGGGTGAAGGCGCAGTCGCATCGGCCTCTACTTAACACCNTTGACCCAAAGCAAAGTATCATCGACTTGCTAGAGGAGCGTAAATCGTCCTACAGCCGATCGGATATGCTTATCAATACTGAGTACCGATCCGCGAAGGATGTTGCCGGACTCGTCCTCGCCCAATTCCGCCAGGCAACTGCTAAGATNCCATGAAGNCGGTTGTTCGCCAGTATGCGCTTGAGTTGGGCTTTGACGACTGCCGCTTTACCACTGCCNAGCCGCCAGAGAGTGCAGGGCAATTCCTAAAGTGGCTTGAGGCTAGACGNCATGGCACCATGGGCTGGATGGAGCGAAATGCGGNCAAGCGTATCGATCCACAACTTGTCCTTGAGGGTGTGAGTTCGGTTATCACGCTGGCAGCAAGTTACAATGGGTCGAATGATGCACTNCAAGCGCCATGTCAGGGTGTCATNGCNCGCTATGCAAGGTATGACGATTACCACAACGCGCTTGGCCAAGCGCTTGGCCAATTAACTAGGCGAGTCCAGCTGCTTGCGGGTGAAGGAGCTCGTTCACTCTGGTATGTGGACACCGGTCCATTGCTTGAGCGGGACTTNGGTCAGCGCGCCGGGCTCGGATTTATTGGTAAGCACACCAACCTCATAAGCCGTCGACTTGGTAATTGGTTTTTCATCTCTGAAATTCTCACAACAGCTGAATTGCAGCCGGATAAGCCACAGCGCAATTATTGCGGCAAATGTACTCGCTGCATTGATGCNTGTCCGACCGGAGCNATTCCCGCNCCGTTTCAGCTTGACGCCNGGCGCTGNATTTCCTACCTAACGATTGAGTTAAAGGGATCCATTCCGGAGGCGCTTCGACCGGCAATTGGGAACCGGGTTTTCGGCTGCGACGATTGCCTCGAAGTCTGCCCGTGGAACCGATTCGCAGGCGAGGGGAGATTGATGTCAACTCACCGCCGCGGCGATTTTGGTCAGATGGATTTGGTCGAGTTACTGGCGTTGGATGAGGAGGGATTCAAGGCTAGGTTTAAAGACACGCCAATGCAGCGTACCCGACGCCGGGGTATGCTTCGGAACGCTGCCGTTGCGTTGGGCAATATAGGCGATGCCGCGGCAATTCCGGCGTTAGAGCGTGCCGCCGCCGACCAAGAGACATTGATCGCCGAGCACGCCCATTGGGCTCTTGGCGAAGTCCGCCGCCGAATTGGTTCGAATTGATAGGGCACTATTACGGGTTGCAAACCGGGGAGACGAGAGTATGTTTTCCGANATGGCGCCGAAATTGTCCCATTTATTCGGGTTGATTTTCGCCGTGAAGCTGGGCTTGGTAGGGTGCCAGTCGCTGCAGCAGGTCAACTGGGATGGGCGCATAGGACGTTTCAATTTTGAGCAGGCTGTGGCAGAGTTGGGTCAACCGGACAGTCAAAAAAACATCGCGGGTGGTATGCTTCGGGTGGAGTGGATCATGAACAGCGGCTTATCTACTGGCCGCTCGTTGGCCGGCTCGGGGTACCAGTCCCGCACGACAAACTTGGTTCCATTAGAACCGGCGGAGATTCACCGGATTCGAGATCGGTATTTGAGGCTGACATTTGACAAGGCTGGCCAGCTTATTGCTTGGGAGAACGGAACTAAATTTGGTAATTGACATGAAAATAATCAAAAACAGAACGAGAGGTTTTACATTGATAGAACTGTTGGTGGTGATTGCGATCATTGCCATTCTAGCATCCTTATTGCTACCGGCTCTGGCCAAGGCCAAAAGTCAGGCTCACCAAAGCATTTGTCTGAATAACTTCAAGCAGCTTGGCATCGTTATGCAGTTGTACGCTGACGATAATGAGGACCGAGTCGTACATAATGGCAATGGTCAGTTAAGACTGACCTGGGTGGGTGGTGTTTTTTCCAGTCGCCCGGAGGATGCACTCAAGCCTGAAATGCTGATAGACAAGAAGCTTTCATTGTTCGGGCAATATATTAAGACCACGGGTATTTACCGATGCCCGTCCGATACGAGCACCATGACAGGAAGGGATCCTGTTACGAGGAAGACGCGCACATTTCCACGCTTGCGGAGCTACTCGATGAATAGCTTTGTCGGTTGGAATACCAATACCCGGGGCGCTGGAGAACCTGCTTATCGTAATCAGCCTAATCCGCGATACCAGAGTTACCTAAAGATGTCCGATTCTGCAAAGGGGCCGTCGGAACTGTTCACATTTATCGAGGTACATCCGTTGAGCTTGTGCCGGCCTTTTTTTGGTCACAATATGCGACAAAGTTTTTATCACATGCCGGCTACGTATCATAATGGCAAGGCGGCTTTGGGTTATATCGACGGTGGTGCCAGAGTGAAAGATTGGAACCACGAGCAAACTAAGAAAATTCAGGCGGTTACNGAGGGGGATCATTGGGGGAACCACAATCACGGTAATGCTCGCAATACGGATATGATGTGGCTTCAGGAACGNGCCACTATTGCCACNGGCCGTCGCCGCTAANCTTCTNTTNTTCCCAGTCGCCGGAATTGACGTAATAGAGCTACCGTGCTGCTCTGNTTCGGTANTGGNTGTTTCATTGATTTAAGNAATCCTTTTGCAGCGNCTTCGACTACNGTCGGNCTATAAACTTGATCCCGTGNNAAATTCAGAAATTTCATNAGCCGGAATGCATTGAACCAGCGGAGGAAACGCTTTCGAAATGCGGTGAAGTTGCCTGAGTTTTCACGGAGTTCCGGCAGGACAATCGAGCAAAAATCTTTCCCCAAAAAAAGAGTCAGCGCCTTTGGTTTTTTGTCGTCTGTTTTACCTTTCTCCCACATCACAGTTGCCTGGTTAAGAAGCCATTGNACCTCNCGATAAGCTTGAAGCGGATANGTGNTTAACTGGTTGCAATTNGCCAGATAGTCTCCCACTGCCTTTCCGGTGCCGAATGGCACGCGATCAGACAATCGAGGTGACGGGTATACGGTGATGTTGTCCAACTCTGTCAGCGGACCAAGCCAACTGATCTTCTGAAGAAAATAAAAATCCTCCCCAGCCTGNCGGCGGTTCATTCCACCCTGTTTTACGTAGGCCCAGGCGCGAACTGCCATTGCTGAGCCGATGGTGTGGAAGCCGTAAGGGAANCCGATGAATTTTTGTGCCTGCACATGATAGCGCAAATGCAGTTCGTAGGAGGTAATACCATCAAACACCTTTTGTTCTGCTGCGTTGTTACCAAAGCCAAGTATTGTCCATTCCTTAGCGTCGAGCGGGTGCTCAAAGTGGATGCTACAGCCGGGCGTATCTTTGTGTAAGGNGAAGTGGGATTCGATGCCGGTGAAGTAGTTNTTTGAGCAGCGGCAGTCAGCGTCGTAACAGACAATCAAGCCGTCNTCTGCATGGCCNANATCNGCGAGCCNNCGCAACGCTTCGTCCATCCCGATTTTGCGCGCTTGNCCTACACCAGCATGTTTTGACGNCATGTTGGNAAAATTGAGNAGATGTATCGNTAACCAACGATTANTCTGTNTGGCCAGCCAGTCGGCGGCTTGGTCGAGCGTGNGTTGGTTTTGNTGATGNACGGCCGGCNGATTNTTTGCNGATCCGTTAACCACGACGATCACCTCAGCGTGACAAAGNGGTGGCTTGCAGTTGGNCAAGTGTTCCAGTGCGCCGATGAGATCCGGTTCGTTATGGCACGGAATAACCACGACTATCCNNAAGTCGGGGTGNGGTTTGTCATCGATCAAACGTGATCCTGCTGCTTTATGTAGATACTGTTCGTGTAGTTCAGTCACTTGGCGTTTCACAANCTGGCNCTTGNCCGCCTTCGCTTCAACGATATAAACCAAGNCAGCTAGTGTAGACTCTTTTNTGTGGTATTANNGNAGGTTCGGTATCACGCTCTGCATGGTNNNTTCANATCATGAAAAAGATCAGATTGTTTACATTTCTAGTTGTGTNATTTGTCAATGTGACGNTGATTTATGGNGNTTTTCGCGCNGGAATTGCAGTGCGGAAGGTCACCCCTAGTCCTCTNCTNCCGGTATCNGGTGGTGTCGGGCCGTCCAATNCTGTTANCCAAAAACGGGGTGACTTATCAGTGCGGGCTCTAGTTTTGGAAAACCGCGGCACGCGCGTGGCGTTTGTAAGTACGGATTTCCTCGGTTTTCCCAACGTTCTGGGTGATCGCGTACGCAAACAGGTCGACTCAATCCCTGCCACTAACATTATGATCGGCGCAACGCATACGCACAGCGCACCTGATTGCTACGGCTTCCCAAATGGAAGGGGCGGCACCGATGCAGATCTCGATTATCTCGACTATGTTTGCAACATGGCCGCTGAGGCTATCAATGAGGCGGTTGCTGTTTTGCAACCGGCATCACTTCGGATTGCAACCGGCAAGGCCAATGGGAAGATCGCCTACAATTATTACGCGCCTCAATTGTACGATCCGCGTTGCAGCGTGATGCAGGCGATTGGCGTTGATGGCAAGCCGTTCGCAACACTGGTTAATTACGCCATCCACCCGGAGGTGCTCGGTGCAAGTCATGGCACCTTAAGTCCGGACCTTATCGGGCCTTTGTATGAACGGCTCGATGCGGGTGGTGGTGGCAGAGGCATTTTCATGAACGGTGCGCTGGGAGGCATGGTTACTGCCGACGTGCGTGGCCCGGATGGAAACGATGTGCAAACTTGGGAGGAGTGCCGTCGTATCGGCTATCTGCTTGCTGACGAGGCGCTGCGGATTGTCGGCGGATCGGCGGTGCAAAAGGAGCCAGGCATCCGATGTTTGTGGCGGGACGTGACGTTACCCGTCGATTCACCGATGCTATTGGCCATCATGAAAAACTCCCCCTTGCGTTTGGCAAAGCCGAACGAGAAGACAATCACCACCCGAGTCAATCTCGTGTCTGTAGGCGACGCGCAAATTCTTACCATCCCCGGCGAGGCACTTCCAAATATTGGCTACTACCTTAAGCGTAATATGAAGGGACGACACAACCTCCTTTTCGGCCTGACCAACGATGCTTTGGGCTACATCTTAACCAAGGAGGATTGGAACAGCTTCGAGCGTTACGACTACATCACGCGTACTTGTCTGGGTGAACGAACGGGCGAGATTCTTGTCCGCGAATCTCTGCGTCTCGTCAACAAGGCAACATTCAAATAGTCACTATTAGCCAAGGCCGATTTCTTCGAGACGATGTGCGAGGTATTCTCCCGCCGTCCAACTGGGGTAATCTGCTTGGCCTGTAGTGCGCTCAATGCACATTTCGAGTGGTGTCAGCTCTGTCTCCTGCGTTGGGTGCATGAAAAATGGCATCGACAACCGGCCTTTGGTCAAGTCGGGTGGATTGACCACGCGATGCATCGTGCTGCGAAATTGGCCGTTGGTCAGGTTTGCCATCATGTCGCCGGAATCCACAATCAGTTCATTCGGCTTGGCATCGACTGCGACCCAGTCGCCTTGAGGCGTTTGCAATTCAAGTCCTCCTTCTGTCGCCTGGAGCAACAGCGTAATGAAGTTGATGTCTTGATGAGCTGCCGAACGCATCGCCAGCCCGGTATTGCCATCAATCGGCGGATAATGAATCACTCGTAAGATACTATCGCTGTCTTGAGCTAATCGTGGGAGAAAATCTGGTTTCAATAGAAGGTGTTCGCTGCAGGCCCTCAGTAGTGCCATGCCGATGTCTTCCAGTTTATGGTACAGTTCTCTCATTGTCTTACGAAATTCTGCTGGATGGCTAGGCCAGACGTTGGGTTCCAGTTTTTCGCTTTCCTCTCGGCCAATCTGATAAAACTCTTTCAAGTCCGGTTGCGCGCTATCTTTGGCATGCTCTTGGCCAAATTCAGTAAAGCCGCGTTGGCTATTCGTCTCTGGCCGAGAGCAGGCGTGTTTGAATTCATTGGGCAGCATGAAAAACGTATTGGCAGCTTGGTAACACTCAGCGATAAGATCAGGTGATATATTATGGTCCGTAACGATAAAAAAGCCAAAATGTTCCAGTGCCTGTCCAATCGTGTGTACTGATTCCGAGCGTCGAACTTTGGAGTTGAGTGATCTCTGCGAAATAGTTGGGATCGATATGCTGGCCATGTAAAAGAGGCATCCAACGGTCGCTCGCCGCGAATGTCAAAGGCAACATTTTAGGTTTTCCGTTTCAAAAGGGCCGTGGTGGATTAAAACCATCTCGACGTGCAGTCAGAACCCCGTACACCTTGGTGGCTTTGGCCCAATTTACTCAATATTGACTCACCACTTCTGGCTTTGATTTGGCAGGAGCAGTTTGCCCGAGTGGTTGGGGTATCGCTTGGCTGGAGTGACCGAGCCTTGCTGTTTTTCTGCACTTGGATAGTGTATTACGCTGACCGCACTATGGATGCTGCCGAGTTAGGTGAAAAAACCGAGACTGCTCGCCATGCGATTCAACGGGGGAGAAGAGATGTATGGCTAGGTGTATCGATTGGGCTACTGTTGTTGGCACTGGGCCTCGCAACCGTCACCCTGAATGCTCGCGCTTGGATCGGTGGCGGAGTATTGCTTGGCCTAACTGCTGTGCATTTTGGGGTAACGCATTGGTGGCCTAGCCTTCGCTGCCGGTTTTGGCCCAAGGAATGGCATGTTGGTTTAGTGTTTTCGCTCGGCTGTGCGCTTCAGGTTTGGTCTGTCGCGCCGAGTAATTGGTCAAGTTTGTTGTTGCCGGTTTTGGGCTTTGGTGCCTTGTGTGCGTTGAGTTGTTCGCACATCACAAAATGGGAACAACTCGCACTGGATCAGAACGATCCGGACTCACTGCTCAATTCTCATCCAGTGTTTGTTCGACACCTTTCATGGTTTGGTATAGCGCTTGGTCTGTTGGCATTGACGGCCGCTGTGTTTGGTCAGGCTGCTGAACAACATGCGATGGTGGCAGTTGGGCTCAGTGCGCTTGGGTTGGCTTGGTTGGACGACCGGCGTGAGAAATATAGCACGGAATACCTTCGAATTATGGCCGACTTTGGCCTTTATACACCGCTCCTATTATTTGCCTTCAGCGGTTGAGTCGTTTTTGCCACTCAGGAAAGTCTTTGGCCAATAGGGATCGGGCATAGGAGCCGTACCATGAGTATCCAGTGCGGCGCTCGAGTTTGACCTCGGCAAGCGAATATACTTTGATGCCATCTCGGTTACATAAAAAAGGGCGGTTTGTGTCGATCTCATAAAAGCGTGCCCAGATCGGTTTCGCATCGATATCACGAACTACACGAATATCATTGGAGATGGTTTTATTGCCTTCCTTTACCGGTTTGATAGGGAAGGAATCGATACGAATGCCGTTGATTGCGCTCTCCCGAAACCACGCAATCGCGCTCTCGATGGCATCGATAACCTCCATGCTGGGCGACTCGATTTCCATTAGGAACCGCACAATGTCGACGCTTTCAGCCCCGGAGATGGACGGTAGTTCGTAGGTGCGCGCCTTGACCGGATTGAGCGTCTGGTGATCGTGCTGTTGGCACCAGGCAGTACGNCGACCTCGAACTTTGATTTGACAGTCCAGCGTGACTCGTATGGCCTGCTGAAGGGCACGCTCAGCACTCCGGCGAGTTCGCTTTTCTATCCATGCAAATGGCACATGCCCCTTTGATACGTCTCGGAGTAGTCGCATCACTCCGACCATGGCGTTGTCATTGTAGGTGATGGCATCCACGTCGGAGCCACGCCAACCGCCGCTAGGCCGCTGTTCACGGAACAAGTAATTAAGGCCGCGTTGGNCCGCCAGCCGGTAANGTAGGTTGTTGGTGGAANTGTACGACTTGGCTAGGCTGCGAATTTGTGTATAGGTGGCACTGTTGTCCAATGTACTTTTGAGGCGTTTGTTTTGTTCACTGCCATTTTTTGCATCCTTCAGCGTCTTGTATGCATCCCATTCCACATTTTTNGGCCAACCACCATCCTCGTTTTGAAACAGAAGTTCCATCTCGGCACGGAGGATAGTCCTAGTTTCGTTTTGATCACATAAGGCGACTGAGCAAAAAAGAATCAAGCTTAATACCAGTACCATGGTCTATAGTTCTTTTAGTCGGGTTTGCAGCCAGAGGCTGGGGATGCAGTCGAGCAGAATGTAGTTCCCAATAATGGGTAGGCGGTACATCAGCATTGTTGCGCAGGCGGCTACTACTAAAATGCCGACCGCCTGATACATGATGATCTGATGACATCGGTGCACATTGCTTNCCAATTGCAGAAGCAACCCNCCGTANAGGGCGCGNATTTCAGNCATGCTGCGTGTGACATATTCGACGATCGGCTCGTCGGGGATTTCTCCCATGTCGATAGCCGCATACGCGGACTGTGACCACGCGGCTGGCATCAGCATCGGGACGATTGCCAATGTACATACGATGCCTGCTGTATTCAAAATACACACCAGTATTTTTCGGCAGTTTCAGGTTTCATTTCATCGCTTGGCCAAGTGCAAATCTATCAGCGTACGAACTGCGGTGCAAAGAGCCTGTACTCGCGTTGCAATTGGGAAGTCGGATGGTGATTCAAGCGTGTACGACAGGCGGGTCTTGTGCAGCACAATATAAAATGCTTCTGGCCAAAGTGGGCGAGCGTCTGGGGAAACGACTGGTTTGAGTATGCCCCCCTGGGCCGGTCGATCGTCGATCAAATTTGATTGATCAATCGCGCAAACTGCACCGACGGCTTCAACAACTTCTGCCGACACGGCTGGGAGGTTGTCTGGGTTCAGCTCGTATAGATAAAAGCCTTTCGCTTCCCAATCTTCATGTAGACAGATACCGAGATCGAATGTCGGAAGCTGGTTAATCCATGCTGTATGCGCAAGGGTTTCGATGGATTTTATGTGACGATAGTCTCGATTCAGATCAGTATGATTTTCGTTTTCGCGTGTGTTGTTGGTAAAGCCAGTTGGGTTTAGGCAGGGGCAAGCAAAAATGCTGATATCGCTTGGCCAATCGTTGTCTTCCAGCAATTCGAGCATTGCCAATGGGCCGCCCGGTTCATCCCCGTGAATGCCGGTAGAAATGTAGATGGTTAATCGTGGTTTCTTGGCTAGGCGCCGAAACCCGTACAGCGGTAGATTACCAGCGTTAGGAAAACGTTCGATTGACCACCCATGCGCCTTGGCCGCAGTGATTGCACTCTGCAGCATATCGTTGATGTCGATGGTTTCCCCGTTGTAACCGCCGATGTTTCTGCCGAGCGGCGCCGCCATTTGCCGGAGGGTTTAAGAGGTGGTGATGGCCTCGGCCGACTTTTCGTCACATCCGCATTGGTTGCTGCAGTTTCCGCTCTCAGATAACTGATCAGCGAAGTCATTGTCCCAGTCGGGGTCGAGTCCGAGATCGCGCAACATCTGCAGATCCTTCTCGACCGGCTGGTTCAGTGTGGTCAGGTAGTTCCCGACCATCAGCGCACTTGCGCCAGCGGTGAATACCATACTCTGCATATCGCGCAGGTTTATCGTTCGGCCCCCGGCAATCATAATTTCCTTACGCGGGAGGATGAAGCGGAAGACAGCAATCGTCTTGAGTATTTCCATAGGTGGGAGTGGTTCCTGATTCTCAAGAGGTGTGCCGGGGATGGGGTTTAGAATATTTACCGGNACGACATTGGCATCGATAGCCCGCAATTCCATAGCGAGGTCAACNCGATCCTCACGAGCCTCTCCCATGCCNATGATNCCACCAGAACATATCTTAATCCCAGCATTTTTCAAGAACTCAATCGTCTTGAGTCGGTCGTCGAATGTGTGCGTGCTGCAGTGTTCGGGGAAAAACCGGCGGGAGCTTTCGAGGTTGTGGCCGTAACAGGAGAGGCCGGCTTCCTTGAGCCGATCGGCTACAGCTTGAGAATCGATCAGACCCAGTGATGCATCTGGACGCGATTTTCCATTCTCCTTCATCTCACGGATGCGGTCGCATACTTCGTCTAGCATTGGACCTTCTTTCAATCCACGCCAAGCGGCAACCAGCCCGACGGCAGTGACACTGTTTGACTTGGCTTCCGACATTGCTTCGGCCACGGGTTCGGGATCGACAAAGCCGTAGCGTGGGGACTCGGTTTGATAGGCCGCAGACTGAGCGCAGAATGAGCAGTTTTCCGAGCAGGCTCCGGCTTTGGCATTGACAATTGAACANAGATGAATCTTGTTACCTTTGTAATGCTCGCGGATGCGGTTGGCCCATGCGAGTAGGTCCATAATGTCGGCATTCGACTCGATGCAGGCCAGTTCGAGTCCCTCATCGCGGGAGATTTCTCCACCGTCAAGGATCCGTTGTCCAAGCTCGGCAACCCGATCTCNAATGGTCGACTCCTCTGCGTTTTCCNCCAAAGTCATACTCATGCGGAAGGCAATTTAGCTAAAACTAAGCGCTTGGCCAAGCGGGTTTGAATCTGACCAAGCGGTGCCTTACAACGGGCTCGGCATGGATACGGANCTGTTTAGCGGAGTGGGGGAGCCGGACTTGTCCGGACTCCTTAAGCGGTTCTTCGGTTACGAGAAGTTCCGACCGTTGCAGGAAGAGGTCATGCGCGANGCGCTTTCNGGTCACGACACATTTGTCCTGATGCCGACCGGGGGTGGTAAATCGCTATGCTATCAGTTGTCGGCCCTGGCAAGGGGCGGACTGACAATTGTTGTTTCGCCACTGATCGCGCTTATGAAGGATCAGGTCGACGCGCTTCAGGAAGCCGGGGTAGCCGCGACTTTTTTGAACTCCACACTCGATGTTTCCGAGTCGCGCCGCCGCCTAGCCGGCCTTTACAACGGCGAGTATCGCCTGCTGTATGTTGCGCCGGAGAGACTAATGTTGCCGGAAATGCTCGAGCGCTTAGACGAGTGGAAGCCGGCTCAAATCGCGATCGACGAGGCTCACTGCATCAGCGAATGGGGCCACGATTTTCGGCCGGAGTATCGGCAGATCGTTGAGTTGCGTGGTCGTTTCCCAGAAACACCGGTCATGGCTCTGACAGCCACTGCAACTGAGCGCGTGCGAAAGGACATCGTGTCGCAGTTGAAGCTGCGCGATCCCAGGTGTTTCGTTGCCAGTTTCAACCGTGTTAACCTTACTTATCGCGTTGTCCCGCGTAACCAACCGTTGAGGCAGGTGTTGGACTTGGCCCGGCGTTACGATAGCGAGAGCGGTATCATTTACTGTGCCAGCCGTAAGGGCGCCGAACGCCTTGCCGAGCGCTTGAGCGAGCATGGAATTCGGGCGGTCCCATATCACGCCGGGTTGGGTGCTGATGTGCGGGCTAAAAACCAAGAGGCATTCATCCACGACGAGGTGGAGGTCGTGTGCGCGACGATCGCGTTTGGTATGGGTATCGACAAGCCGGATGTACGTTTCGTTATTCATCATGATCTGCCTAAAAATATTGAAGGTTATTATCAAGAAACGGGCAGAGCAGGGCGTGACGGTCTGCCTGCCGAATGTGTGCTCTTATTTAACGCCTCTGATGTGGCCAAGCAGATCGGTTTTATAGAGGAAAAAACTGATCCAAATGAGCAGGCTGTTGCAAGACATCTGCTTCAGCAGATGGTGCATTTCGCCGAGACGAGCGAATGCCGTCGCCATTCGTTGTTGGACTATTTCAGCGAGGAGTTCACAGATCAAAACTGCGGTGCATGCGATAACTGCCTTGACCCAAAGGAAACATTTGACGGCACGAAGGTGGCGCAAAAGTTTCTTGCTTGCCTTTATCGAATTCATGAAAAGTCCGGTTTTGGATTTGGGCTGAACCATGTGGTGGAAGTGCTGACCGGTGCCGACACGGAATCCATCCGCAAATGGGGGCACGATCATGTTTCTACTCACGGTATTGGAAATGAATTCGGTCGGGACGAGTGGAAGGCGATAGGTCGCGAATTGATGCGCCTTGGTCATGCCCGGTTGACATCCGGTCGGATGAGTGTTGTGGAACTAACTCAGAAGGGCCGAGATTGGCTGCGCAGCAAAGAGTCTCTGGAGTTGACCCGCCCCATTGTGGCCAAACCGAAAAGTCGGGAGAGGCGATTTCGCTTCAAAAGAAATGGCGAGATTGATTGCGATGAAATATTATTTGAACGGTTGCGAGAGTTTCGGCAGGAATTGGCCTCAAAGGCAGGTGTGCCGGCTTACATTATTTTTGGTGATGTTTCCCTGCGCGAGATGGCACGGGATTGCCCGGTGACAATGGAGGCGTTTGGGTTGATCAATGGAGTCGGCGAAAAAAAGAAGGCTAAATTTGGCGAGAGCTTCATTAGCGAAATCGCTGCCCATCTCTCAGAAATGGACTAAAAATTCCTCTGGAATGCTTAAAGCTTACTGTTTCTTTAGTTGCTTTTCAGTCCCCAATCCCATTTCCGTCACGGTCAGTGACATCAGACAGTGGATTGTTGATAACGGCTTCCCAGGCGATTTGGCGGAAGAGTCGGTCTACTTCCTTTCTGGGGGGATCGAGTTTGCCAAGCCTCTTGTCAACTAGGGGCTTGAATGGGATATCACCCTTGATGAGAGCCGGTGACCGTCTGTAAATGGTGGCGTAGAACACGTACCCTTCGAGCCGCTCAAAACCCGGTCCGAGATGTCCGAGTTTATCGCGCCAAATGCTGTAGGTCTTACCACACAGCCAGCGATTAATCCCCTCAATGCCAGGCAGCTTGCCCTCGTAATAGGCCTGAACCGCCAGCACCATGGCATCTGAAGTGGGTATGACATGAACCTTGTTTGGATATTTTCGATCCAGATCCGCGATTAATTTTTCAAGAGCTGCGTCCTTCTCCTTGTCTAGGCGAACAAAAGTTTCAGCGCTCAATTCCTCTTCGGTCGTGGGCGTGGGGCTTAAATGACGCAGTGATGGCCAGGCATCACTCAGGTAAAATTCCATTTTGTGATTATACTTAAGGCTAAATTCGATCCAACAGGTGTAGTATTCGGGGCGATCTGCATAATAAGGACCCCACATCATGGCGTCCCAAGCTCCAGTGGCAATTGCTGCAAGAAGTTTGGGTTTCGGCTTGCCAGCAAATTCAAAAATCCCGTTTTCCTGTTCCCATTTGTAGCGGGCACTGCCGGTTATCCCACCGCCGGTATGAGTTCGCAGTGGTTGATCGAATCCGGCAGCCCGGCAGATTACCGGGAAGGTACGATACCCAGGCGCCATGAAGCTGTGTCCCGTACCGACAATTCGTAATGCCTTCTTGGGCTTGGGTACTTGAAAAACCGGTTGTGAATCCTTGGGGAACACTTCTCGGTAGATCGTTTGAATATCTTTCGGGGTCATGTAACAGATGGCGTTATCCGGGAAACGACCCTTATTCCAGTCAGGATCTACATGAAACTCGGTGGGTGGCCCATGCCCATTCCTTCCCTGCCTCCGAGATACCATAAATGCTCTGGCTTCGTCCGCGGTCAGCTTTCCGTCGCCGTCTGAGTCGGCCGTCGGGAAGCGCTGCAACCAATTGAGNAACTGGGTTTCGGACTGAGGGAANGCCGAAGAGATCATCAGGAGCACACAAGTGCATAGGCTCATTGTCTTCATAATTTGAAGTTTTCTCGAGGATAGGATTATCACCAATGCAGCATCCTTTCGTTTGTCATGCGTAATGATTTCTCCGATAGTATTTCTGATTTTTGAGGATATTTGGATCTTCTAACGNTGTGATACTCTGTGTTGATGTTGGTAGGGGGACTTTACTTTTTGCCCCACGGCCAAGGTTTGGCTAATGCGGCCAATGCCCAGTTTTCCCATTGCTTTGCCATTCGATTAGTGCGTTTGGGATGTTTTTTGGCAAGGTTGTTCAACTCGGTACGGTCGGCTTTAATGTCGTACAACTCCCATGGGCCTTTTGCACCCTTGGCGACAAGTTTCCACTTGCCGTCGCGGATGGCTCGATTGCCTTCGTGCTCCCAGTAGATTGGGTTATGGCGTCCGATTTTTTTGCCTTGGAAGGCAGGAGCTAGCGAGGTGCCTTGCAGAGGAACGATTTTTTTGTTGCCAACTTTCTCTGGATAGTTTGCTTGGCCAAGGTCGACACAGGTGGCCATAAGGTCGATGAGATGGCCGGGCTGGCTTTCGAGTTTGCCGTGGCGTTTTTTGCTGATACCGTTCGGCCAATGTGCAATGAGTGGCGAACTGATGCCGCCCTCGTGTACCCAGTGTTTGTATTCTCGGAAGGGTGTGTTGCTGGCGTTGGCCCAGGCAAGCCCATAGCCATGGTAAGTGTCGGGGCCTCCGGTCATCACTCCGGTTCCCTGTTTCACCACTCGGCCGTCGCGTGTACGCCGGGGAATCATATCAGGTTGTAATTCCCCTTTGGTCATCGGCTTGATCTGGTCCGGATCCTTGTCCTTGTACTGAATTCCCTCGCGCCGGCCCATTCCCTCAGCACAACCGCCATTGTCGGCGAGGAACAGAATCAGTGTATTGTCAAACTGGCCGGTTTCCTTTAAGGCGGTGACGATTTTCCCCATTCCCTGGTCGAGTCGGTCGACCATTGCGGCATAAACTTCCATTAGACGTAATTCCCATTCCTTATTCTTGGAATCGGACCACTTTGGAGCCTTTTTGTCGCGTGGGGCCATTTTCCACTTGGGATCGATAAGGCCCATTTTGATTTGCCTCTCATAGCGCGCGTGGCGCATGGAGTCCCAGCCGGCATCGTACTTGCCCTTGTACTTGGCGATGTCTTTCGGAAGCGCATGCATTGGCCAGTGAGGAGCGGTGTGTGCAACGTAAATGAAAAACGGTTCATCGTTATCGTGCTCGCGGATGTAGCGGGCGGCATGGTCATTGATAGCGTCGGTGTAGTAATAGGTGCCTTTGGGTTGGTATGCCTTGTCGGTGAGTGGCGAGACCTGCGTGTTCTCCCGTGTGAGTGAATTGGGATCGAAAAAACTGCCGGCGCCGTGGATGGTACCATAAAAGCGATCGAATCCCCGCTGTCGCGGCCAGTTGTATTTGGGGCCGTCGGGCTGGATATTTGGGGTGACGTGCCATTTGCCTGCCATATATGTCGAGTAACCGGCGGTTTTGAGCACTTCGGCGATGGTGCGGACATTCTGGTTTAGATCGCCCTTGTAGCCCGGCAGATTGCGAGGATTCATCATGTGGCCAATGCCGGCCTGATGTGCGTATGTGCCGGTCAGCAGGGTGGCGCGTGTCGGGCAGCAGCGGCCGGTGTTATAAAACTGGGTGAATCGTACTCCTCCTTGGGCAAGACGATCCAAGTTGGGCGTGTCGATTTCCCCACCATAGCAACCGATGTCGCTCCAGCCCATATCGTCGGCCATCGTAATGATGATATTTGGCCGCTTAGCCGCGAATATTGCGGAGGCTAAAGCCAGGCAAAGAATGTTTATTGACCATCGGCGAACGAATGTGAATACACTGTGCTTCATCATGTTGTTTGTCGGTTGTGACAAATCGTACCGGATATCCTCCCTACTGTCGAGTTGTGCTTGGCAAGCTTTTAGCTAACCAATGTTCCAGTCGGTTTCTACACTGAGTTTTTTTCCGAAGCGGTTGTTATAAAAGACGCAGCCGTTCTTTGCCCCGTATTCGTGGACCATCTTAGTGATCTTCACGTCGTAGCAGCANTACTCGGCGATTTCCATGANCTTGCCTTGCTTGAACCACTTGAGCGCCTGCAGGCCATCGGCGGTTTTCTCCGTGCCAAACGTGGCATTGGCAATGGAGTCGAGTTTTAGCCGGTGAGATAACTTTTCCTGTAAATCTAGCATCAGATCGAGCGACGGAAGTTGGCGCAGGTCGAGCGATGTGTATCCATGCAGTACCTCGTAGTCGAATCGGATGTGGTTGAAACCGACGACAAGGTCGGCGCGTTGNAGTTCCTCGATNAGGTCGTTGACTTCGGACTCTGCATAGATTGAGTATTCGCCATTNCCGGTGTTGTATGTGACNCCAATGCTCATGCCCATGCGGTCAATATGTTTCCATCCACCAACCTCATCGGCNGAGCGCATGGTTTCGAGGTCGAAGTAGACAATGTTCATCACGCCATTATTCGCTGGCAAAGCTTAGCGCAATACGTTGTCAGTGGAAACAAAACTCGACGTTGAGCAGGTTGAGGCGTTCACTTGNCTGTGTAATGGGTGATAAAGAGAATTCGAATCAGGACGGTGAAGCGGCNTTGTATGAAACGTCTCTGCGGCGGGCTGANACGGATAGCATATTTCCGATGCACTGGAAGAGTGGTTCCCTGAAGTATACCGACTACAGGCTGATTGCTGAGGGTGGAACGGCCAAGCTCTTTACCTGTCGCGACGTTAATCTTCATCGCGAGGTGGTCTACAAGACCCTGCACCCGGAGAAACGAGAATCCGAGGTCGAGACGCAGCGTTTCTTGCGNGAGGCGAGGGTAACGGCCAAGCTGCAGCATCCCGGCACGGTGCCGGTGTACGAGTTGGGACGAGATCGTAACGGTGAGCTGTTTTTCACCATGAAGCGCGTGCGAGGGCGCAACCTTCGCGACATATTGCTCGGGCTTCGTGATGATAACCAACGGATGACACAGCTTTTTCCTGTGGCGGTACTGGTGGATTCCTTGATTCAAGTCTGTCAAACGGTCGCTTACGCGCACGATCGTGGTGTGATTCATCGAGACCTTAAGCCCTCGAATATCCTGATTGGTGCCTTTGGTGAAGTTATTGTTCTCGATTGGGGGTTGGCCAAGGTTTGGGGCGAACCGGAAGTTGCGAGTGAGGGATTTGCCGCCAAGGCGGATCCAGCGCTGACGCCGGCCGGTCGGCGATACGGCACGCCGCTCTACATGGCACCGGAATTGGCCCGAGGCGATGCACAGATCGATGGGCGGGTTGATGTGTTCAGTCTGGGCAATATTCTGTTTGAGATACTCACCCTGAGGCAACTACTCTCCGGTTCTACGGCGCAGGAGGTCGCTGATAACCTGCTCAACCAACCGTTGCCGAAACCCGCTGAAGCGGCGCCAAGTCGCAATATACCGGCTAGGCTTGAGTTGATTTGCTGCAAGGCACTCGCGAAGGAGAAGCGGGATCGCTATTCATCCGTGCAGGCNATGCTGGAGGAGNTGAAAGCTTATCGGCTTTCCGGTGAGGTGGTATAATGCCTTGCAAAGTAAACCGCTGTGCCGAGGTAAACGAGGTTAAAGCNGCCCAGTGTGAGGATGATTGTTTTCTGCGATGAATGCGAAGCGTCGTTTGAGAGCCAAGCCAGCGCCAGCCCATAGGCAACGGCGACTCCGACAAGCCACGGTACCGCACGGTATCGTTCCCGTGCCAGTAGCGCCGCNACAAAAACGTTGGCTAGCGATAGTGGNAGCATGCTCCATGTGAAATACGGGATTAGCGGCGCCACCTCGGCAAGTATGTCCGCTCTCGCGNCCAGGCCTGGGAGGTCTCCGGCNATATCGGGTATCAGCAAAGCANCAATCGTGCATCCNATGCAGGTGAGGGCACCCAGGCTTGCCGTGCCTAGGCATGCTTGACTCAGCACACCGGAGGAAGTGGCTTCACGTACCAGCTTGGGGAACATCACGGCTGCCAGCGGCGCGGTGAAAATGACCAGACCGCGTCCGATCATGCCGGCGAAGCCGTACGGTCCGGAGTCTGCCACTGGCAGAATGGTGCGTGCCGCGATCATGTCGGCACTCAACATGAACTGGCCCGCACCGAGGCCTAGTGTGAGCGGCACGATTCGGGTCAGCCAAGATTTGGTATCGAATTGTCCCTGGCTTTTGACTTCTTGGCCAAGCCATGTTTGGCGTCCGTGCCATCCTGCAATTATGCAGGCGGTGGTGAGGCCGATTAGCACACCACAGGTTGCTCCCGCTGCCTGGCCACCGAGTAATGCGACAATTACGCCAACTGCAGCAAAGCGCCCGAGTCCATTGGCGACCGCTGCCCCACCGAGCCACGCGAAGTTCTGGCATCCTTGCAGAATGCCCAGCAGAACCGGCAGCCAAAGCTGCGGAAGCCCGAGAGCAATGGTTACCCATAATGCAACCGGGTTGGTGATCTTCANTAACTCGATAATCCCTGCCCGATAAAGAGCCGCACCCATAGCGATCGTTGCCCAGACACCCAGACAAATTAGGAGTACACTTCGGATCGAGATGGCTAAGTCGGCCTGTTGCTGCCGGCTGGCGACGGCTGCAGTCTGTTGCGCGAACATCGTTTGCAAGCCCAATGCGGGGATCATCATGAGGTTGAGAATCTGCAGCAGNGTGACGAAAAGCCCGTATTCCTCGCGGCTCATCCAGCCACCGAAAAGGTGAACCGAAAACATCAGCATCCCGCTGACGAACGTGGCNATTACCATCCAGCTGCCTTGCCTGTAAAACGAGATTTTGGAGGCANTTTCGCTCATGAGATGACGGCCTCAAGTCGGTCAACGGCATGGGCACAAATAACCGGCCAATCGAGTTCGGCGGAAACACGACCAGACAATCGATCTGATTCGATTTGAGATGGCGGATTGTTTATCACACTGAGAATATCTTCGGCAAATGTCGGGCCGTCGAATGCTGAAAAACGAACTGATGGTTCCCCATCAAAATAAGTTTTTACTCCTGCCAGNGGGGTGCTCACCACAGACAGACCGAGCGCAGCGTANTCAACAAGCTTGGCGATGAAGGCGCAATGAGCACCGGCTGAAGACTCNTATGGAATAATGCCGATTCCCGCTTCTTGAAGCCGCGGGGCGACTTCATTGTAAGGGACGAAGCCTGTGCATTCGAGATTAGCCAANGGTGCGGTCGTGCGGACACACTTGGCTAGTTTGTTAAGCGCATCCGTTTTGGTGCCGATGAATAGAAACCGCGTCTCCGGTTTGGTCAATGCGACTTGTGTGATGGCGTGCGTGGCGATTGGTCCGAGGTGATGGGTATCGAACGAGCCGTGCATAGCAATCGTCTTCGATTTTCGGTTCGCATTTTCCGCTTGGAAAAGTTTTGAGTCGTGGCCGTAGAGGATTGTGTGGATCCGGTCTGAATTATAGCCGGTTTCTGCGAAGCGGCGGGCAAGTTCCTTGGAGACGGTGAGGACGGCGTCGGCATCATGGCGCTTTGGTAGTGACAACTCGTGGTTCATCAGTCGGCTGAGCAGNAGGCGAGGCATTCGCCAACGAGGCCACGACTCCATGAATCCGGTCAAGAAGTCGAGGAAGTTCATGACNACTGGAACGCCGAGATCGGTTTTGAGTCGGCCAGCGGCAACGGAGCTTATGGCGTGCTGTGAAAGTACGGCGTCGAAATCAATTTCGCGTGCGACGCGGCGGACGAGCTGGCGTAGTGCNCCTGGATAGGCAAGATACTTGAGCGAGCGTAGTGGGGTGTGGCGGCCCATTCTCCAGCCGGTGAAGGGATGTACAGTTATTCCGAACTGTGCGGTCACGACGTTGCGATCAGGAAAGTCCGGACAAAACAAGTGAACCTTGTGGCCGCGCCGTGTGAGTTCATTAACGAGGTAAACCGCTTCAGCCGAGCCGCCGCCGCTGGGCGGATAGAACGGTTCGTGTGTGAGCATGGCTACTCTCATCGCGCAGAAGTGTGGAGAGAAATCACGGTAGCGACAAAAGGAATCGGGTCATCATGTCTGTGCCATGCTCTAACTGTTCGAGGGAGATCCACTCGTCGGTGGTGTGCGCCTGTGCGATATCGCCCGGTCCCCAGACAACGGTTGGGATGCCGGCACCGGCGAGGTTGGCGGCGTCACANTAGTAGTCGACTCCGAGAGGTTTTCGTTGCCTGGCTACGTGCATGAAGCGTCGTACCCACGGTAGGTTGGGGTCGGTCTCGAGGGCGGGGCATGTGTNGTTCTTNACGTCGATAAGTTTGGCTTTGAGGTTGCGCTTGGTCAGTAAACTAAGGATTTCACGTCGGACTCCGCCAAACGTTTCGCCGGGGAGGGTTCGGCGATCAAGGTCCGCCTCGCAATAGTCGGGGACGATGTTCGCCTGCGATCCACCGCGGATTGTACCAGTGTTGATTGTAGCTTGGCCCAGCAGTGGNTGCCGGTGTTTGCGCAACGATGCAGCGTAGTCGGTCTCGATGGTGTCGATGCATTTAGCCAATGTGTGCACGGCGTTACATCCAAGTTCAGGTCGAGCGCCGTGCGCTGCCCTGCCGGTTGCTGACAGGCGTAGCCATAGATCGCCTTTGTGTGCGGTGACGACTTTGCACCGAGTTGGTTCGCCTACGATCGCAAGGTCGGCTTTCATTCCCAATTCGGCTAAGGCACGTGATCCAGTTTGGTTGCACTCTTCATCTACCAATCCGACAAAGACAATTTCCGTTGCGGTCGGGCGTTGCTTTCGCTTAGCCACGTTTTCGAGTGCATGAAACATTACAGCCACGCTGCCCTTGGTGTCGCAAGCACCTCGGCCGTGCAGTCTNCCTCTTTTTTTTGTGGGGCAGAATAGGTCCGGGCTGTCGACACCCACGGTGTCGAGGTGCGGCGCGAGAAGAATACGGTGCTGAGGCTGACCAATAGAGGTTAGCCGAACAATAAGGTTTTCACTCCCCGGCGCAACCCGCTGTCTTTCAGCATCGAGTTTGGCTTTGGCTGCTCTCCGGGTCAGGTAATCAGTAATCGCAGCTTCACCGGCGTTAGGATCGCTTTGGGGGAGGAAAGCGGGATTGACACTCGGCAGAGCAATCAGGTCACCGAGGAATCGAACTGCTTGGCTCACGCCGTTGGTTCTACCGCGACCCACTGCCTTTGGGCAACCTTGCGCTTGTCCGGATTATGCGATGATGTCTTGGGCGACGTTACCGTGGACGTCAGTTAGGCGGAAATCGCGACCGGCGTATGGGTAGGTCAATGCCTCGTGGTTGAGTCCCAGAAGATGGAGAATGGTCGCATGCAGGTCGTGGAAGTGCATCCGGTTTTCTACTGCGGCCACGCCGTGTTCATCTGTTGTGCCGTAGGACATGCCGCCCTTCACACCGCCGCCGGCCATCCAAAAACTAAATCCGGTTGAGTTATGGTCACGCCCATCGTCCTGCTTGATGTGTGGCGTACGGCCAAATTCGCCGCCCCACACAACAAGGGTCTCTTCTAGTAGTCCGCGTTCCTTCAGATCGCCCAGCAGCGCGGCCAGTGGTTGGTCGGTGGCTGAGCAGTTGCGAGTGAGCGCCGAGTTTAGATTTCGATGCTGATCCCAATTGCCATGTGAAATCTCGATGAATCTTACACCGGCCTCGACAAATCGGCGGGCCATCAGGCATTGCCGGCCAAAGTTCTCTGTGGCGCGGTTGGCGATGCCGTAGCTGTCAAGGGTCGATTGGCTTTCGTCGTTAAGGTCCATCAGTTCCGGCACGGAGGCCTGCATGCGGAATGCCAATTCATATGACTCAATAACTCCCTCGATTTGTGAGCTTTGCTTCTTGCGCTGGAGGAGTTCGCGGTTCAGAGACTGTACAAAGTCGAGTTGCTTTCGCTGCAGTTTACCTGAGATCTGCTGGTTGCCGAGATTGCGCAGCGATGCGGTGCGGATATTCTGGTTAAATTGCCCGATCTTTGTTCCNTGGTAAAACGCCGGGAGAAATGCACTNCCGTAGTTCTGTGCGCCACCTACATTGTCCGGCGGGCACAGCGAGATGAAGCCGGGCAGGTTCTGGTTCTCGGTGCCAAGTCCGTACAGTACCCATGCGCCCATCGATGGGCGGACGAACTGGAAGCTGCCGGTATGCAACTGAAGAAAGCTCTGGGGATGCGCCGGTACGGAGGAGTACATGCCATTTAGTAGGCAAAGTTCGTCGNNATGCTTGGCCAAGTGNGGAAACAATTCAGAAATCCAGATNCCCCCTTGTCCGTGTTGTTTGAATGCCCACGGCGAAGGCATGAGTTCGCGTTTACGGAACTTGGGTAACTGTTTTCCTTCGTCTCGGGAAAGTGCCGGCTTGTAGTCAAAAGTATCGACATGCGACGGGCCGCCACGCATGCAGCAGAAAATCACTCGCTTGGCCCGTGGGCGAAAGTGTGGCTGTTTGGGCGCGAGCGGAGTGGTGCTTATACCTTGGGCTGTGCTCAACCCGGCAAAGGCCATATAGCCAAAGCCGGCAGAAATGTTTTTGAGCATGTTGCGGCGAGTGATGCAGTCTTTCCAGTCGTTCATTATTCTTACAGTTTTCACGCGCAAGGCCACATTNGGCCAAGCGGTGTTGGTTTGTCATTCGACATAGCGAAACTCCGCGCTCGCCAAGAGCGACTGGCATAGCACGGCCCATTGGCCGGGACGATCCTTCTCTTCGGCGACGGAGTTCAAAAACATATGCGCCTTGGATACCTCGTCATCTGTTGCTTCGCGCGCGTATGCCAACTCGTAGGCCAGGCGNATGCCGTCGCGCTTTGTTTCAGTCGTATCCATTACTTGCTTTGCCATGTTGAATGCCTGTCCGATCACAAATGAGTTGTTCATCAGGTAGAGAGCCTGAGTCGGCACGGTGGTTTCGTTGCGCTTTCCTACGATCAGGCTCGGTTCGGCGGCATCAAATAGACGCATCATTTCAGGCAAGGCATTACGCAGGATCGGCAGATAGACACTCCGCTGGTTCGAGTTGCGACGCAATTGTCCCAACTGGCGTTGTGCTCGGCNAACGTTGACATCGCCGAGCTTGGTTACCACTGAACCTTCANCAGGTTGACGGTCTAGCTGTCCACTAGCGGTTAGCATTGCATCTCGCAGTGACTCGGCGCCAAGTCGCTTATGGTTCATGCGCCATAGTAGGCGGTTATCAGGGTCGGCGGAGGCGCTGGCTTTATCTATGTTGCTGGATAATTGATAAGTTCGGCTGAGCACTATTTCACGGATTATCGATTTGACTGACCAGTTGTTTTCGACAAATCGCACCGCGATGTAGTCGAGTAGTTCGGGATGGGTCGGACGTTCGCCTGTTGCCCCAAAGTTGTCCATGGTTCGGACTATGCCCGCGCCAAAGAGGTGATGCCAAATGCGATTAGCCATTACGCGCGCAGTGAGAGGGTTGTCTGGCTGCGTCAGCCAGTTGGCTAGTTGCAAACGGCCGCTGGAGCGGTTGCCGATTGGTTGGCCTTTCACGCCGTCCAACACTTGCGGGAAACCGCGTTTCACGCGTTCGCCCTGGTTGCGAATCTCGCCCCGAATCAGTACCCGTGAATCGGCGATTCGGCCGTCGCGCACGCCCATGGCCTCGTCAGATCCGGGCGCCTTCATTTCGAGATTCTTTATATTTTCGCGGGTGTCCCGGATGTCTCGGTTGAGTATGCGTATTCGGTTTTGGTTTTTGCCAGTTCTCTTTCGGCCCTTCTCGCGGTATTCCCGAAGTTCCTCCTCCATGAGCAGAAGGCGGCCGTTAAGACGATAAAGTTTGTCTTCGTGCTCCTGAATTTTTANAGCCCGATCGTCATTGTCACTGTTGATGGTATGCAGACCGGACGCCTGTCGATTACCCTGACCATTTACTGTTCCGTAGAGCGTCTCTGTGCTGCGAAAGATGCCGGCCATTGCATAGTAGTCTTTCGTCGAAATTGGGTCGAACTTGTGATCATGACAGCGGGCGCACGAGACGGTTAGGCCGATAAACGACCTCGTGGTTGCATCAATCTGTTCGTCGACGACGTCGAGTTGGAACAGTGCCTTGTTGCCTTGGTTCAGAGGCTTGGGACCAATCGCAAGGAATCCAGTGGCAATTAGTTCATCGTTCGTTGGCTTACGCTTGCCGCGCCCGAGCAAGTCACCGGCTACCTGTTCTCGTACGAATTGGTAGAACGGCTTGTCATGGTTAAATGAGTCGATCACGTAGTCACGGTAGCGCCATGCGTGTGGGTAGGTGAAGTTACGCTCCATGCCGTTTGATTCGCTGTACCGAGCGATGTCGAGCCAGTGTCGGCCCCATTGTTCACCGAAGTGCGGAGAACGTAACAACTCATCGATAACTTTCTCGAATGCATTCGACGTTGTGTCATCCAAAAACGTAGCAACCTGTTTCGGTGATGGCGGCAAGCCGGTCAGGTCAAAGTAAACACGCCGGATCAACTCGCGTCGGCTCGCGTCGCGCACGGGCGACAATTTGTTTTTCTCCAGCCTTGCCAAGATGAAGCGATCAATCTCGCCNCTTGGCCAAGCGTTGTCGGTGACTTTTGGGGTNTCGGGCTTGATCGGNGGGATGAACGACCAAAACTTGCGGCCTGCCTCGAGGTCGATGCTGCTTTTGACTNGGTTACCGCCATCGGCTACNCGNGNGNCGGGCGCGCCCATGCGGATCCACTTGGTGATGTTGGCCGCGACCTGTCCGGATAACTTGTTACGGGGAGGCATTTTCAATTTGCCCTCATGCCGTATTGCCTGCAANAGCCGACTCTCAGCCGGGTTGCCAGNGACGATNACCGGGCCGGATTCCCCACCATCAAGCATGCCNTNTTTNGAGTCNAGAAACAGACCGCCCTTGAGNTTTCGGGCCTCTGTGGAGTGGCACTGGTAGCAGTTGTTGGCCAGNACCGGTCGAATGTTCTTCTCAAAAAAAGCNATGCCTGAGTCTTCCGNTTCCGCGACGACCGATTGGCCTAGTGTANCCACTGTGATGAGCGCTACGCCCAAACCTATGCCTCTTCCTGTCATTCCAAAAATTACAGTTTAATTATTTAACTCCTAAAAACAGCAAAAGTTACAAAAAATCNCCCAGCCACAAGAATTCCTAGTTGATGCNGATTNGTCAGAAGACNGTAAATAATCAATGCCTCATTGCACCTTGTTATTCACCTAAAGACAACCCTGTTTTTGCGTTGATTGACCCTNCCGGAGCTTGGTGAGTTGACCGGAACAGAGTGGGTTGCGATACTCNNCACCACTGTGCCNGAGGCTNAACAACTGCGCATTCTTCACGTCGACGGAGACACTTTTTTTGCCAGTTGCGAGATAGCGATGGACGCCTCGCTTTCCGGTCGGCCGGTATGGGTCGGTGGCGGGCGAACCGGTGATGGCATCGTCATCGCTGCCAACCACCAGGCCAAACGTTACGGTATCAGCACCGGTACGGCTTGCTTCGAGGCCAAGCGGCTTTGTCCACACGGTATTTTGGTCAAGCCGCACTACGATGATTACCGCCGCATATCTCGCAAGATGTTTCGCGTGATGGAGCGGTATACGCCGACATTGCTGCCGGCTTCGATTGATGAGGGCTTCCTCGATCTCACCGCGATGGAACGCTTCGTCTGGCATGCTCCATCAGCGGCGGATTATGTGAATCGACTTCGCGAGGAGATCCGGCAGACGGTTGGTGTGCCGGTGTCGGCTGGCCTTGGTGGCTCGATGTGGGCAGCCAAGCTGGCCACTGGCGCTGGTAAGCCAGGGTTTTGCGAAATCCCGCCCGGGGAAGAGCGGGAGTTTTTGGCCGATCGGCCGCTGAGCGAACTGGCCGGCTGTGGCAAGCGGCGCGAACGCGCGCTGGCTGCTCTCGGTGCGCACTAGTTTGGCGATGTGGCAAGAATGCCGTCGGTCCTGCTGCGCAAACGTTTCGGCATCTGGGGGCAGCAACTGTGGCTGTTTTCCCGAGGCGAATGGACCGAGCCGGTCGCGGTGAAGGGGAAGGATCGCACCACCATCTCCAGCAGTACCACGTTGCCGGTGGACGAGCCGGACTACGACTCGGGGCTGCTTTTTTTGCTGAGCGAAGCCACCCGGTTAATCGGTCAGCTCCGGCGTGAAGGGCTGCAGACGCGCGAACTTTTCGTATCCATTCGGTTCAGTGATTTCGATCGCACCGGCAATCAGCACCAGTTCAGGCATCCGCAGTTTCGCAATTCAGTTATCAACGAGGTCGTGGAGCGGCTTTACTGGGATGCCATGCGCGGCGCGCATAAGGCGATTCGCCAAATCTGTGTTGGCTTTTCCAATCTGCAGCGGTTCGACACCCAGTCAACGTTGTGGGGCAGAACGGATGCCGAGCGCTGGGAAGCTATCGACGATGCGCTGCAACTGCTCGAGCGGCGATTCGGTAAAAATGCCATCATGACGGGTGCGCAATTTGCCCTAAAGAAACAGAACGACTTTTTCAACCTTCCTCCAGCCAAGTGCCCATTCGGCCCTCGTGAAGTTGCGCTAAAAAATTCGTTGAAACTGAATCCAAAATAAACCAAGCGTTATCTCAAGAACTTGACTAAGCGTTGAAAGATGATGATGGATGCCGATGTCATTGTTATTGGCTCTGGGGCAGGTGGCATGGCTGCGGCAGTGGCTTTGGCGAGGGCGAACAAAAGAGTCCTCGTGTTTGAACAGCACTATTTGCCTGGGGGCTGGTGTCACTCGTTTCCGATGTCAGGATATCAATTCAGTCCTGGTGTCCATTACATCGGTGACTTGGGTCCAGGAGGCAACATGCGCCAGATTTATGAGGGATTGGGAGTGGCCAACGATCTTGTTTTCCTTGAACTGAATCCTGACGGTTACGATCATGTGCACATTGGTGATGAGCGCTTTGACATTCCCAAGGGGAGGGAGGTNTACGCGGAACGCCTGAAGTCCCGATTTCCGAGCGAGGCCGACGGCATAGACCGCTATTTGTCAACATGCGCACGCATCTCTAATCAACTTTCTGCCGATTTTGANATCAGGACCTTAGGNNGGGCTATNAAGTCTGGTTGGCGGAAGAGNGATGTCATTTTTCAGGGGCTTCTGCCTCTNGACNGGTTTCTGGACCGGTTCACCAAGGATCCCCTGTTGAGGGCAATTCTAACGATTCAATCTGGGGATCATGGAGTTGGGCCACGCAGGGCACTTACGGCTATTCATGCTGCCGTTGCGTCGCATTATTTTGAAGGAGGCTGGTATCCCAAGGGCGGCGGCAAGGCTTTGCCCAAGGCGTTCATCAAGGAACTTAGACGATGCGGCGGCGAGATTAGCGTTCGCACCGGAGTGAATCGAATTCTCATAGAGGGGCAAGGTAGCACCAAGAAAGTGGCCGGTGTGCAACTGGAAAGTGGCGAGCAGATTCTGGCTCCACTCGTCATTTCCAATGCAGACCCGGTTGTAACCTATGGCAAGCTGGTAGAATCTGAGCATCTTAATTCGAAGATCAATCGTCATTTGAGGCGCACGAAATGGTCGACTTCTGCCTTGTCACTCTTTCTGGCTGTGGACATGGATGTCCAGGCAGCCGGCTTGGACTCTGGTAACTATTGGTGGAGCAAGACTACCGATATTCAGGCCAGCTACGATTTCGCTACCAACCCGTATCTGGATGCAACGAATGAATTGCCGGGCACATTCCTGACCTGCACAACCCTCAAGGATCCGTCTAAGCGCGCCCACGGACACCATACTATGGAGGCATTCTCGTTTGTTCCTTGGGAGGCATTCAGACAATGGGAAAACACCGGTCCGGGTGACCGGCCAGAGGCGTATAAGAAATTCAAGGCAAGTCTTGCAGACCGTATGTTTGAAGCGTTGGAGAACACCCTTCCCGGTATTCGTGATGCCACCGTTTTTGCGGAGCTTGGAACGCCACTGACCAATCGATATTACGTTGCCTCAACCGCAGGCAATCTTTACGGGACAGAAAAAACCTGGAACCATGTCGGACCGTTTTCGTGGCCGGTCAAGACTCCGATAAACGGCCTGATGATGTGTGGAGCCAGTACATCGGGTCACGGTGTTGCCGGCGCAACAATGTCGGGACTGGCAGCCGCACATACGGCACTGGGCTGTCGTTATGATGATCTGTTTCAACCAGCTGGTCAGTCACTGTGCTGTTACCCGGCGGATTATCCCGAACTCTGGCCTGGGGAACTTCAAAAAAATGTTCAGGAAAAACTTTGAAAGCACCAAGCGACTATTGTCTAGAAATGCTTTGCTGAAAAACCTTGAGAGGACAGAAGGTGATTTTAAAACTGAATACTAAGCGAGCGTTCGGTTCCTTTTTCTTTCACCAAGTCATTGTCGGGGATAGGTTGCTGCTCATGAATTCTTCTTTGTTATGCGACTCGATACGAGTCGCGATTGGCTTGGCATTGGCGCTTGGTTTTACCCAATCTTTGGCCAAGGAGCAGTTGAACTTTGTGATTATATTCACGGATGACCAAGGTTATGGCGATATGTCGTGCAATGGGCATCCAACCATTCACACGCCACATCTTGATCGCATGGCTTTCGAGGGGCAGAAGTGGACACAGTTTTATTCTTCAGCACCGGTCTGCACTTCGAGTCGTGCCGCGTTGATGACAGGTCGACTGCCAGTGCGATCCGGAATGGCTTCGAGCAAACGTGTGGTACTGTTTCCAGACTCTGCCGGTGGCCTTCCGCAGAGCGAGATAACTATCGCCGAGGTACTGAAAGGTGTCGGCTACAAAACCGCCATGGTGGGCAAGTGGCACATGGGGCACCTGCCAAGACACCTGCCAACCACGCAGGGGTTTGATTCTTACTACGGTATCCCTTACTCGAACGATATGGATCGAGATCCGTTTGTTAAGGGCAACTGGGTGATGATAGGAAAGACTTCACCGTGGTCGATTTACAAAGTGCCGCTGCTACAAAATGAAAAGGAGATCGAGCGTCCGGTTAACCAAAAAACGATTACTCGCCGTTACACACAGCAGGCGGTGAAGTTCATCAAGAACAACAAGGAAAAACCGTTTTTCCTTTATCTAGCGCATTCGATGCCGCATATCCCACTTTACAGTTCTAAGAAGTTTGAGGGCAAAAGTTTGAACGGCATTTACGGTGATGTGATCGAGGAGATCGACTGGTCGGTAGGTCAAGTGCTCAACACCTTACGCAAACAAAAGCTGCACAGGAAAACGATAGTGCTGTTCACGTCAGACAACGGGCCGTGGGAGGTGTTCGAGACTCACGGTGGCTCGGCCGGATTGCTGCGTGGAGCTAAGGGGGGTACGCGGGAGGGTGGCATGCGTGAGCCGGCAATTTTCTGGGGGCCAGGCAATGTCAAACCAGGAGTGATACGTGAGATGGGAAGTACGCTCGATGTACTTCCAACCTTTGCCAGCTTGTCAGGGGCTGAGTCGCCCAGTGATCGTGCAATAGATGGGTATGACTTGAGTGGGGTGTTGCTTAATCGTGGCAAAAGCCCTCGCAAGGAGATGTATTTCTTTGGTGGCGCGCAACTAAGCGCCGTTCGATCCGGCAGTTACAAGGCCCAGTTTCGCGAGGAATATGGGATCAACCCCAAGCCGTTGGATAAACCGGAATTGTATCACTTAGGCGAGGATCCTTCAGAGAAATATGATTTGGCGGCGGAGCATCCGGAGATTGTTGAGCGCTTGGCCAAGCTGGGTGAAAAACTTCAGGCCAGCGTCAAACCGGTGCCAGATCAACTTGTTCCCCGCATCGCAAACTGACATTAAAAGGATGAATCTTCGGGTTAATTTGTGGTTGGTGTGCCTTTCAGCTGTTTTTTTGATTTGTTCGGAGCTANTTGCTNCCCCNAAGCTTTCCNTGTCAGGCAGTTCGTATCAAATCGGTGAGCCGGTTGTGGTTCAATTTTCTGGCACATCAAAAAACAGCCGTGATTGGATTGGCCTGTTTAAGGAAGGNAGGAAGNTGACTCGGAGTCANGCCGAANCTTGGCTTTATTTGGACGGNACNACNGTTGGCTACTCAGGATTGNNTTCCGGTTCNTTGAGTTTTCCCGAGCAAGNCCTGTCAAAAANAGNGAATNCATCATNGCTNNTCACNCTTTGGANTAAACACAANCGATTGCTNAGCAGNGANCGAGCAAAAGAAATNAGNGNAAAGANNATTTCTCTCGANGGAAACAAGCTGCGTTATCTCCAAAAGNTTTTTGGTAGNGNNCCAAGGGANGGGCGTTCNCTNTGGATTTCCCTCCANGGTGGTGGAAGCGCNCCGGCTTCNGTCAACGATCAGCAATGGCGAAACCAAATTGAACTCTATCAACCCGNNGAAGGTTATTACNTTGCNCCTCGNGCNCCGACGGACAGTTGGANCATGTGGTTCAAGCCCCACATNACNCCTTTGTTCGANCGNTTGATAGAGAATTATGTGGTCAANNATCGTGTCAATCCCAACAAGGTATATGTNTTGGGNTATTCNGCAGGAGGNGATGGNGTTTATCAGATCGGACCAAGAATGGCGGATCGNTGGGCGGCNGCGTCAATGATGGCNGGACACCCCAATGATGCGCAACCGGTTAACTTGAGAAATATTGGTTTTGGNCTGTTCATGGGAGCAAANGATTCGTCCTACAACCGCAATGGNATGGCNGAAAAGTGGAAAGGCTTGCTTTCGAANCTNAGGAAGGCGGATCNAGNTGGATATCAACACAAGGTGCGTATTTATCCTGGANTGGGTCATTGGATGAATTTGAGGGANGCNGAGTCAATTCCTTGGATGGCAAAGTTCAGNCGCAACCCTTGGCCNGNTAAGGTGGTTTGGAGACAGGACGGNGTNGTTCAGACGCGATTCTATTGGNTNNGTNTTNNAAAAAGTGACCANGTNAATGGTCGNCGNATCGAGGCGACTGTTAACGGGCAAACAATTAGTCTGACGGCCAAGAATACAAAGCGAGTTACCGTTAGATTGTCCGATTCACTGGTTAATCTGGATGAGGAGTTGACGGTCAAGTTCAATGGNCNGGTCAAGTTCAATGGAACTGTTAGCCGGCTGAAAAGCGAGTTAAGTCGTTCGTTGGCAGAGCGCGCAGACAATACTTCCGCTGCTTCAGCGAAAATCACGGTTGGTACTGATAAAAATGTTTGGATTAATGGCAGGCGGGTTGATGAGGTTTTTCTGGATACCGGTGAGTACCGGATANTGTTATTCCAAGACGACTCAAACAAGGCGCTAGCCTCGGCCAGATTTCACGTCATTCCAAAACGACCCAAGTTAAAGGGNGTTCGCAATCCTGATGGGAGCTTGACGCTNATATTTGAAGGAAGCCTTGAGTATGGGCCAACGGTCGCAGGGCCTTGGCGAAGGCTGGATTGGAGCAGTCCAAGGACGATTTCAATAACAAGTAAACAGCGNTTCTTCCGGTCAAAAAATTAGCTGATTACTTCTCTCCGNGAAACGCCCAGAGGTGTTTGTTGCCTCGCAGATAGATCGTGTCNTCCACGATTGCCGGNGTGGCTGCCAAATTTTCCNCNATCTCGTTNCGGGCGATGATNTNGAGTTTGTCGCTTGGCTTGATNACGAACACGGTTCCGCGTTCAGCCGCAATAATAATCTTGTCGCCGACAGTGATCGGNGTGGCGTAATACTCACCCCCGACACCAAGTCGTTCCTGANTGTAAACTGGCTTCCCGGTTGTAGTGTCAACACAGGTGATGAAGCCTCCTTTCTTGACGAGGTACAGTTTGTTGCCCTGCACTATCGGCGAGCAGACGTACGGGATGCCACGCCGAACCTGCCACTTCACGTGTGTTTTGGTGATGTCTCCCTTACCACCGGTTTTGATGGCATAAAATGTGTTCCGCCCGGCCCACGGTTTGGTGGTGTACCAAAAATCCAATTCTTCGAGATTGATGAACTTGTCATCATTCTGATCGGTCATGGCAAAAACATCCTTTAGGCGNCCNGCAGGGAATTCTGTGAATGAGATTTTACTGTCCTTGTTTTGATCAAATTGTTTGAAGAACGCTTCGGCGGTTTTGAGCGAATCTGCTGTTAATTCATTTTCCTCGGGGAAAAAGGATAAAATCCGGCTGCGACCAGACACGTGGGCGGTGGACCATCCGCCATAGTAGACGGTGTCGTCGACGGCCAAGGGAGACACACACACAAATCCGGGCAACCCTGTAGCTTTCCAGATTTCTTTTCCGGTTTCAAAATCGTAAGCAACAAGTTCGCCGGANCCGCCTTGAAGCACCTGTTTGCCGCTATTGTTTTTCAGGACATACGGCGAACAGTAGCTGTTGATGACACCNGATCGCTTGGCTTTCCANAGGATCNTGCCAGATTTGAGATCGAAACAAACNAGGCAGGAATCCAAGGCTCCATCGCGGTTCAACAAAAGTTTNCCATCCTCAATAATCGGAGATGCGCCATAACTAAAAAGGTTTCCGGTGGAGGTCGCGAATCGATGTTCCCAAAGTTTGTTGCCGTCGAGATCTGTGGTGANGAGGCCGTAATCATCGAAGTAAAAAACGACTCGTTTCCCGTCGGTGGCAGGTGTCGCAGCGGCGACNCTNCCGGCNATGTGGTAAAACTCCGGAACTTTTGGAATCTCACGCTTCCTCTCCCAGATCAACTTTCCCGTGCGTCGGTCAAGAGCGAGCATTTTCACCGTGGTGTCAATGTGGCCGGTGATAAAGAGTTTGTTGCCCCATATGATCGGTGACGAGTGGCCGGACGGTAGAGCGGTTTTCCAAGCCACGTTTTTGTCCGGNCCAAACTCGGTCGGGACCGCTTGGCCAAGCGCTTGGCCGCTGCCACCCAAACCACGGAAAATAGGCCATGTGTGTTCTTCCGTTTGTCCAAGTGGAATTAGCCCAATAAAGAAGATGGAGAATATCAATTGCTTAAGCATAAATCGGTGCTACGTAGTTNCTTCTTCTGTGATCGGTTGCAGTGTGAGTCAAGCTGNGATGAGGCAATTAGTTAATTCTTTCGAAAAGCCAGCAGNAATTTTCCAGTACGGACGTAGAGTGTGTTTTGGTCGATGGCTGGGGTGGCGTGGATTGGNTCCTTAAGGTCGTACTGGTGTACGATGCTGAATTCTTGTCCTGTTTTCACGACGGTGATCACGCCGCGGTTGGAGCAGAGGTAGACATGGCCATTTGCGCCGATGGGGGAGGCGCTAAACTGGCCGGGCGCGTTTAGCCGTTCGCGGTAGTGTAGTTTGCCGTTGATGGCATCGACTGCTGCGAGTAGTCCACCGTTGCGCACCATGTAAATGATATTGTCATAAAGGAGCGGAGATGGAATCTCAGGAATGCTTCGNTTGAGTTCCCATTTGAGATGGGTGTCGGTGATGTCTCCTTGGCCGCCGGGNCGGATTGCGATCAATAGTGGCTTGCCNCGNCCACCGCGNATGTTNNCNATGAATTCCTCCNTGCTCCAANANCCGTCNCGATTNCGGTCNNTGCCNCGNAANATNCCGTCNAGNCGTTCCTGCCGGCGNCGCTTNTNNTNCGGCAACGGGATNCCGAAGCCAGGATGNCCNGGGGGCAGTTCAGGACGGATGGGAAATGTGAAGTGGCCGATCATCTCCTTGCGTTCGATTTTNCCGTCGCCATTTTGGTCAAACTGAATGANAGCGTCCCAAAATGGCAACGGATCGACCCGAATGTCCGAGCCTCCGCCGAGTTTCGAGGATGAGGCGAACAGGATGTTTTCTCCGGCGACAGGGGTGGAGATGGTTTCACGGGAGAAGCCAGTGACGAACCATTTTTGCGAACCGCTTTTCATGTCGTAACCGCTGACACGGCCGTTACCGAGGATGACGAGTTCCGTGCCGTTGTTGTGCTGCCAAATGATGGGTGTGGACCAGCCGCTGCGATGCAACGGTCGNGGAATTTCCCAGGCGACCTCACCGTCGGATTGCCTGTAGGCAACGACCTTGGATTCGCTCAGGCGGNTATTTGGGAGATTGGCATCGTTGTCNAGTACCATGATGACAAGGTCNCCGTGNGCNATNGGGGAGGTNGACATNCCNTAAAGNGTNNTGGGNGTNGGGATNGNTTTTTTCCANAGTTCNNNCCCGTCNAGNTCGTNGCAAAGCAGGCCGTANGAGCCNAAGTANGNGAANACNCGNTTNCCNCTNACCANNGCNGANGAGGNGGCNGGGTGGCTGGCCTNGTGGACTTTCTCNAGTTCGACCTTNGGNGNNTGGNTTTNCCAGNNGANNTTNCCNTNNGCCTTGTNNANNGCGAGGGTGACNAGTCNGCCNNTGNCCAAGCCGGTNANAAAAATGCGGTCGGCTGAGAGGACAGGTGCCGAAAAACCGGGGCTAACGTCGATTTTCCAAGCGAGATTCCNNTTGGACGGTTTAATTGGTGGNCGGCTGTCCTTGGCCAAGCCGGATCCGTTCGGGCCACGGTATTGGTTCCAATCCGCGGTNTGCGCTTGGTCAAGCGCAAGGTTAAGCAGGATCGCTAAGAATAGTGACGATTGATTCATTTGGCTTTGGGAAAACGAAACGAATTCGAGACGAAGTGCAAGCGGCGAACGGTTACAATCTAGCGACGTGGTAACTTCGGTTCGCGGGTCAATACATATCCCCGGTACCAGATTTGATCCCAGAGACCCCGAAGAGTGATCTTGTCCACATGGCCGTCGGCAAAGCCGGCGTTGATGCCGAAGTCGTGGCGGTTGACGAAGAAGCGCCGCATACCGTTGTCTGTGTGTGAGCCGGAATAATCGGGTGGCGGGGGATTGTCGGGACGTGGCCAAGCGTCGACCCAGTTGCCGTCGCCGTAAACGGGAACCTCCGAGGTGGCGTTGGAGAATTGCTCCCAATATTTCTTTTTTTCATCGCTCGTCTTTGGCGCGTAGTAGCTGCCGTTCGGGTCCTGCATGAACGAGTTGATTGTATAGCTCCCCTCTGCGTACGACTTGCCGAAATTGCCCCACCAGTACGACCAACTTGTCTTGTTGTCACCACGGGGGAGGCCGCCTGCTGTTCCTTTTGAGCGGGTTTTTACCACTGGACAAATCACAGTCTTCATCGCGCCGTGGTAGGCTGCTTGCGGATCTTTGACGTAACGCTTGTCACCTAGGTATGGCGCAATGGCATGAAACCAATACGGTTTGGAGGGGCCCAAAACCTGCAGCATTCGACCGTCGTGATCATCGCAGTAGTAGATTGTGCCCAGCATGATCTGACGGAGGTTGGATTTGCAGCCGGCGCTGTTTGCCTGCTCCTTGGCCTTGGCCAGAGCCGGCAGGAGCAGGGCGGCCAGGATGGCGATGATGGCGATGACCACCAAAAGTTCGATCAGGGTGAACCCGTTTTGGCGCTTGTTCATGCAGCGATTAGGGTCGCTTGGCCAAGCGGTGTCAACAGGGGAACCGGGCGGCCCGGAGACTTTTTGTAACTTTTGTGCTTTGCCGGCGTTAACTACAACTGTCATCGATTGCGATTGGCACTACACATTAAACAAAAACAGAAAGGATAATAGATGAG